>JBGATZ010000252.1:0-7319 GCA_044228905.1 Cyclobacteriaceae bacterium
TGTTAAGTCAGTTCCCTGGTGATTATACGGGCAAGGTACTATGTATGGCCAAGTACTGGACGAAAAAAGTTGAAATATTTTTTAATTTCACGGATTCTTAGGGTTATCACCGTGATAAAAGCAGTATTACTGAGGAATTGAGAGATGAAGAGGGGACTTATCTTATTACTGTATATACTGCCATCCTGGCTTTACGCCCAGGTTCCCAATAGCTGGATCAATTTCAATCAATCCTACTATCGTATTCCTGTTGCGAAAGACGGGGTGTACCGACTGACTTATACAGACTTGCAGAATGCCGGTTTTCCGGTAAACTCAGTGGACCCGCGTTTTATACAACTCATACATCGTGGTACGGAACAAGCTATTTTTTTTAAGCACGATCAGGTTCCTGCGGATTCCAGATTTGATGAAGCCGAGTACCTGGAATTTTATGGCCAACGAAATGATGGCACACGTGATGCAAAGTTGTATCAGCCTGCCACTGCACAACCTCACCCGTATTATAACTTGTATAGCGATACCAGTGCATACTTCCTCACCTGGAATGCATTGCCTGTCCAGGGCAAACGTATTCCTGATTTTACGGAAGTCAATGTTGGAGGACTTTCAAAGGAGACAAGTCAGAATGCACAACAGTTAACGATCTACTCTAGCGAATACTCTGGTGGAGAAACAGTATCCGATGTAATTCAGTACTCCTATTTCAATGCGGGTGAAGGATGGACGGGTGCAACGATTTGTACGGGATCTTCCGGATGTACGGGCCAACTCGATATGATACTCGAAAATTTAGTTGGAGTGGTGGCTTCACCGGCAACTCCTCAATTGCAATTGCAGCTGGCAGGTCGTGACGACCTCGCGCACTCGGCCGAAATTTATGTGGGTGCAAACCTGGGTGCTTTGCGCCTTGTTGCCTCTCAGACCTTTGTTGATTTTGAAACACCCACTATCACCACATCTTTAGTCAACTCAGACATTGGTTCTGATGGTAAGATGATCGTTAGAGTAAAAGCACTTGGAGTTGGCGGAGTGCGTGACCGGCTGAGTCTGTCCTATGTCAAAGTAAGTTTCGCCCAGAATTTTGACCTGACTAACCAGACAGAGAAACGAATCGGGTTACTGAACAATACGAATAACAAATCATACATCGAAATAACCAATGCACCAGCAGGGGCAAAAGTATGGGATATCACTGACGTGAATAATATTGTTAATATTGGAACAACCAGTGTAAATGCCACCACACTTGGTGCGATTGTTTCGGGTACATCTGCTGCAAGAACACTGTTTGTTTCATCACAGTTTCTTACGCCTTCGATTAAACCTGTTTCCTTCCGGCAAATCAATCCCTCTTCGCATAATTATCTTATCGTAACCAATCGTGCGCTGATGAGTGCGGGGTTAGGATATAGTAATGCCGTGGAGGCTTACGCTTCTTATCGTGCTTCTGAGCAAGGCGGAGGATACGACACGCTTACGGTAACCGTTGATCAATTGTATAATCAATTCAACTACGGAGAAACCTCTTCGCTGGCCATTTATGAGTTCGTACAATATATGTATGCGGGGGGTAGCCCTAAGTATCTTTTTCTGATTGGCAAAGGAAGAGAAGTGAACTCAGGGTTTCACCGGAAAACAACGCTGGCAGCTGGCGAGTTACTGGATCTTGTTCCGGTGGGAGGTTATCCCGCATCAGATATGGTGTACACGGCAGGCCTGGGAGGAACAGCTCATGTGGCCGGAGTGGCAACCGGGAGAATAACAGCAAACAATGCCACACAGGTGGCTGCCTACCTGAACAAGGTGAAAGAAACGGAAGGATCATCCTTTAATGAACTGTGGCATAAACAAGTACTTCATCTTAGCGGAGGAATTCAGCCTTATGAATTAAGTCTTTTCAGACAATACATGGATGGGTTCGGATCTATTGCTGAGGGTGAGTTCTATGGTGGAAGCGTGAAAACACTGGGCAAGCATGAAGCAACTGCAGTAGAGCTGATCAATATCTCTAAAGAAGTAAACAACGGAGTGAACATGGTTACGTTCTTCGGCCATTCGGCCCCGAATGCAACTGACATTGATATCGGTTATGCTTCTGACCCGGCACAGGGTTATAATAACCCGGGCAAGTATCCGGCTATTTTAGTGAATGGTTGTAATGCCGGTGAATTCTTTAATAACCTCACCAACTTTGGCGAAGACTGGATACTGGCAGCTAATAAAGGCGCGCGTGCGTTTATTGCGAACAGTTCGTACGGATTTTCCAATCACCTTCAGCAATATACCAATCTGATCTATGAAGAAGGATATGCCGATTCGCTTGGAATCCGTTCGGGGATTGGTAATGTGCAGATTGAAGTTGCCAAAAAATATATAGCGAATGCTTCCGATCATATCACTTCGGTGGCGATTACACAACAGATGGTATTGCTGGGCGATCCGGCAATAAAATTATTCGGACCCGTGAAGCCCGATGTTGAAATCACTGCCGCAGGAATTTCGGCTATTGGTTTTGATAATAAACCGGTGACTGCCCTGATGGATTCATTCGTTCTGAAGTTGATCGTAAAAAACTATGGGGTGATTACTAAGAAACCATTGAAGATTAAGGTCACCCGCACGTTTGCCGATAACAGCACAGCCACCTTCTTTTCAACTTTCCCGCAACCGGTGCTTCAGGATACACTGTTATTTGTTATCCGGCAGGAGCGTGTAACCGGAGCCGGGAATAATTCATTTGTGGTTACACTCGATCCGGATAATGCCATTGATGAACTGAAGGAAAACAACAATGAAGCCTCATTTGATCTCACGGTTCCGCTGAGCGGAACGAAAAATTTATTTCCGGCACCCTTTAGCATCGAAAATAAAACGGATGTGCAATTGGTTTTTCAGAATACAAACTTATTGTCAGTAGCCCGATCGTATTTACTTGAAGTAGATACAACTGCTTCCTTTACTTCTCCGGTTCTTCAGAAGTTTTCGCTGAATGGCAAAGTGCTGTTAAAACAGAAACTGCAATTGCTTTCCCGTGATTCTACGGTTTACTATTGGAGAACGAAACTGGCTGATCCGCAGGCGGGGGAGAACAGTGAATGGCAGGTGTCTTCTTTTGCGTACATCACAGGAAGTCCGGAAGGATGGACACAGATGCAGTTTCCGCAATTCGGTGATGATGTTACTTCGGGCCTGATCAAAGATCATGTGGTCAAAAACCTTCAGTTTGTAGAAACCTCCACTTCCTTGTTTATACGCACATACGGGAAAGACAATATTTCGCTTCCCTCCAATGTTTCGTTTACAATAAATGGTGTGGATTACTGGCAATCCATTCAGGGTTTTGATTGCAGAGATAATACGATCAACCTTGTTGCATTCGATAAGAATACGGTAGTTCCTTACCAGGGTATTGCGTTTACATTTGAAAATGCAGGAAGAAGAGCCTGTGGCAGAGAGCCTCAATTGATCAATAGCTTTTTAGCGAGTGAGACAGACACGGGATTGGGTGATGATATTATCCAATACGTAAATAATATTCATTTCAGCGATTCGGTCGTGCTATTCACACTTGGAGATGCAGGGTTAAATTCATGGTCGGCAAATGTGAAAAATAAAATGGGTGAGTTTGGATTGAGTGTTGCACAGATCGATGCCATCCTTCCCGGAGAACCGGTTATTATCCTGGGACGAAAAGGAGCTGCTCCGGGTACGGCTAAACTGATTCGTTCATCACTCACCCCGGAGGCAGAGCAGGAACTGGTGATGAGTGAAACGCTCACGGGCAAACTCGCATCCGGTTCGTTACAATCAACGGTCATCGGGCCAGCGGGTTCATGGAAAAACTTTACTGCACGTGTTTCTGAAAAAACTTCCAGCGATGAAGTACGATTTGATCTTTATGGAGTGAGGGTAACCGGTGTTTCAGAACTCATTCTGTCCGACATCGGAAATGACTTTGATCTGTCATCGGTATCTGCTTCTGATTATCCGCAACTCAAACTGGTGTATTATACCAAAGATGAATCGGACCTGACTGCGGCTCAACTGAAGAAGTGGTTTGTGTTTTTTGATCCGATAGCAGAAGGACTGTTGCTTTATAAAGGTTCTCCCGAGCAACAGATTTTACAGGAAGGACAATCCTGGACCGGTGATTATTCTTTCATCAATATTTCAGCGCGGTCGTTTACCGATTCACTGAATGTGGAGGTTGGATTTTTAAATAAATCGACACAGGCAGTGGTACGGAAGGATATGAAGATTGCTGCACCGCTGCCTGGTGACAGCACTCAATTTAAAATCACCGCAGCACCCCGGGCAGGATTAACGGATGTAACTGTGTTTGTGAATAAGAGAGTACAACCTGAATTGTATTATGAAAACAATACCATTGCATTGATTGATTACCTGAAGGTACTGCCTGATAATATTAACCCGGTATTGGATGTGAGTATTGATGGACGGTATATACAAAATGGAGATTACGTTTCTCCAGATCCTCTTGTTCTGATTAAACTAAAAGATGAAAATCCACTTCTCCTCAAAACAGATACAGCGGGTGTTACTATTTTGCTGAAGTCACCTTGCGCAACCGGTAATTGTGCCTTTAAAAGGATTACGTTGTCAGGAAGTGACGTAAAATGGACTCCGGCTTCGGCTGCTTCCGATTTTACCATTGCATTTTCTCCTAAAGATTTACCAGATGGCGAGTACACACTACGTGTGCAGGCAGCCGATGCTACTGGTAACAGCGCGGGAGTTGTTCCTTATGAAGTGACCTTTGTTGTGTGGAGAGAAACTACAGTGAAGTTTTTCCCGGCATTTCCAAATCCTTCCACGTCCGGATTCTTCTTCCGCTTTGTGCTTACCGGTGCGAACCGTATGGATAAGTTTCGGCTTTCGGTCTGGTCTTCCGATGGCAGACTGATCAATCATTTTACGGAAGAAGATCTGACTGATTTTCAAATCGGCACACATGAATTGAAATGGAATGGACTAGATCAATCCGGAAATGCAATTCCATCGGGAGTGTACATCTATCGGATGGAGGTTGGTGCCAGTGGAAGTGAAGCGACTACGCATGGTAAGCTGGTGGTGATCCGTTAGTTTTTTTCTCAGCCGTCCATTTTTCATGCAGCGGCTTTTCGATAAGATAGTAAATGCCGATAGCCATCAGATTCAGCAAAACGAAAATTAAGAAGATGTTTGCCGTAACAAAGCGATAGATGGCAGAATAGAAAATGCCTGCATGAATGAGGTAGAATGCGTAAGAGCTTTTTCCCAGTACCTGGGCTGTTGCGGATGACAATACTTTTCTGATCCAGTTGTCCTCTTTGATGAGTCCGTAAATAAGCAGTGCAATAGTGACCGGAAGTATGAAATTATTCAGGATCAAACCGGCAGGGTGTTCTAACCCTGAATTTCCATTTTCACTCAATGAGGCAAGGCCAGCGATGACAACCAGCACTCCGATTATTCCGGAGTAAGTCATTGGCCAGGAGATTGATTTTCTATTCACGTCTTTCACATAGCAGGCAAGTGCAATGCCGACAAAGAATTCAAAACTTCTTCCAAAAAAGGTATAGATCATCATGAAATGGAAATCCGCGAAAAATCCGTAGAAGCCCAGAGCGTGAAAGAAAAAAACGAGCAGGCTGCCAAAGGCTAACAGGATTGCCGGTACAAACATCTTTGATTTATTCCACCACAGGAAAAGGAGTGGCGCAAGAAAATAAAAACATTCTTCGACTGTGAGTGACCACCCCTGCGCGATTCCACTAAACTTTAACTCATTAAAAAATCCTTTCAGCAGCGCAATGTTCGTGAAATAAATGAAAACACTTTCGCCATTAAAAATGATTTTAGTTCTGACCCACAGAATCACGAACGTCAGCGTGGTCAGCAGGAAATAAAGAGGATAGATCCGTGCAAACCGGTTTTGCAGATAAACCATGAATGTGCTTTTGGAAAGAAGGAATGATTCGTTGTATCGCAGGTAGATGAGAAATCCGCTCAATACAAAAAAGAAAGATACACCAACATGAAATTCGTTGACCAGGAGATGAAGATTTCGCTGCCAGCCCTGATTTGAAAATGGATTGGCATGATGAAAGAAAACGAGAAACGCTGACAAGGCACGGAAGCCTGTCAGCGCTGGATAATAGTTTTTCTGTGAGAGCGTCACAGACTAAAGCTAATTAAATTGTTTATTAATGATGGTGATGTCCGTCCGGGCCGTGAACGTGGCCATGAGCGAGTTCATCTTTTGTTGCTTCACGTACTTCTACAATTTCCACATCGAAGTTAAGTTCTACTCCGGCAAGCGGATGATTAGCATCAACTGTAATTCCATCGAGGGCAACATCTGTAACTGTTACTACACCACCCTGATTGGTCTGGAACTGCATTCCTTTTTCAACTTTCTGATCACCAAAAGCAGTACGGGGAACCTTCTGAGTAAGGTTCGGATCCTTCACGCCATATCCTTTTTCAGGAGAAACTTTAAGCAGAAACTTATCGCCTTTTACCTTCCCATCCAGGCCTTCTTCCATTCCCAAAATGAGATTTCCAGCCCCATGTAGGTAATATAATGGCTGCTTGCCCTCGCTGGAGTCAAGCACGTTTCCGGAATTATCCTTTAAGGTGTAGTGGATGGCGGCAACTTTGTCCTTTGAAATCTTCATAATTTAATTGTATCTAATTGAAAAACAAATTGTTAGCAAATAGCTCATTTTTGTCCGACCGACTTCCTTCCGGATTGCCTAACACTCGTTAATCAATGGCTTGCTATTTGTTATAAAGGTAGGAATACTTCCGGCAAAAGTGCCTAAAACCTATAGCTCATTAATCGGAATTCTGAATGTTGAAATTACTAATCCCCATATGAATAAGTTGTTTTGTTATGTTGTCTTGTTGTGCTCGTTTTTCAGTTCGTATGCTCAGCGTAAATCCCAGCAGCAAATTGATCCCTCTCAGATTCCCGCTGCCGTAAGAACTTCTCAGCAAACAAATTTTCCTTCTGTATCAACCGTGCGTTGGGAGATTCGTGATTTAACCGCTTCAAGGAAATTCATAACAAAATACGTTGCCGTGTTTGATCACGAGAGTAATACGATCAAAGCGCGTTATAAAGGTGATGGCACATTGGTCACGTCTTCCAGGTTTTTTGATGGAGACAACACGCCCTCACAAATTAAAAACCTGGGAGGTCGCTTCAATGATTACAAATTGAAAAGTGCAGAAGAGATAAAAACGTATGTAAAAGGAAAAGTTTTCTATCGTGCCTACTTCGTAAAAGGCAAAAAGAAACTGGTTGTGTA
>JBGATZ010000253.1:0-7872 GCA_044228905.1 Cyclobacteriaceae bacterium
ATTGTTCTACTCGCTATACTTTTTGCGCTACCCATCAGCTATCTCGGTGCAAAATACTGGCTCGATAGTTTTGCCTTCAGAATTCCATTGGAGTGGTGGTACTTCTTCGGAGCGGGAATGATTGCATTAATGATCGCCTGGCTGACGGTTGGAACACAAGCCATCAAAGCGGCCCGGGTCAATCCAACGCAGTGTTTAAAGAACGAATAAGAGAGATTCTGGATTCTGGATTTAGATACTGGTGGCATTACCAGAATCAAAAATCCGGCAACTATTCGGGAACAGAGATATTTGTTAAGGTTTAAAAAATATTTTAAAGCATGTTACGCCACACTCTCCTCATCATCTATCGCAACTTCAGACGTTTCAAGAACACGTTCTTTATCAATCTGATTGGGTTGTCAAGCGGATTGGCGTGCGTACTACTTATTTACCTTTGGGTGAATGATGAGCAGCGTATCGATCATTTTAATGAGAATGATGGACGCCTGTTTCAAGTGATGCAGAATTTTCAGAAGGATGGCGAAATAGAAACAATGGATGCGACTCCCTATCCATTGGCAAAGGCGTTGGTTGATGAACTCCCTGAAGTAGAGTATGCTGCCAATGCAATCCCTTCTTATTATAATTCCAGCAAAGGTCTCATTGTATCAGGTAATCAAAGGTTGAAAGTAAAAGGTCAATATGTTTCGAAAGACTACCTGAAAATCTTTTCCTATGAACTGATCAATGGTGAAGCTGAAAATGTGTTGACAGCAAAAGAGGGGCTCGTCATTTCTAAAGACCTGGCAATAAAGCTTTTTAAATCACCTGACGAGGCTATGGGTAAGCAGATTGAGTGGCAGGGCATCGCTTCCAATGGAATTTACTTTGTGTCTGGTGTTTTTGAGTCACCACCACCAAGTGCCACCGTTCAATTTGATGTTCTTTTTAACTTTGATGTCTTCCTTGCGGCACATGAAGATTTGAATAATTGGGGTAATAGCGATCCATTTACCTATGTACTGCTGAAACCAGGAACATCTGCTGAAGTTTTTAACTCTAAGATTAAAGACTTCATTAAACCCAGGCAGAGAAATTCGGGAGCTTCATTATTCGCACAGCGTTATTCTGATCGATACCTGAATGGCCGTTATGAAAATGGTGTGGCATCAGGGGGAAGAATTGAATATGTAAAGTTGTTTTCAGTCATTGCCTTCTTCATTTTGGTGATTGCATGCATCAACTTCATGAATCTTTCCACTGCCAAAGCTTCACGGAGGATCAAAGAAGTAGGCATAAAGAAAGCGATGGGTGCGGCAAGGATCACGCTTATTAGTCAGTATATCGGTGAATCGCTTCTGATAAGCTTCCTTTCTTTGGCAGTAGGTATTCTGATAGTGGATTTATTACTGCCACAATTCAATCTGCTTACAGGCAAGCAGCTTGTACTGGAATTTGACCTGCAACTCATTTTGGTTTTGATGTCAATCGCACTCATCACTGGAATTTTTTCGGGAAGTTATCCGGCTTTGTATCTCTCAGGTTTCAGCCCCTCAGCGGTATTGAAAGGAAAGCTACAAACGGCATTTGGCGAATTACTGGCAAGGAAGGGACTGGTCATTTTCCAGTTTACAGTTTCTATTATTCTGATCGTTTGTGTTTGGGTGGTGTATGAACAGATGCATTTTGTTAGGTCAAAGAATCTTGGCTACGAACGTGATCATGTCATTTATTTTGACACCGAGAAAGTAAGTGATGGATTTATGAGTGAACTCAAATCTATTCCGGGAGTTCTTAATGCAGCACGTTTTTATCACGACCTTACTGGTGGTCATGGGGGTACAGGTGATATTCAATGGCCAGGGAAGAATCCGGATGATAAAACCGATTTTAGTAATCTTGAAGTAGGTCACGATTTTACAGAAACAATGAACATGAAAATGGCGGGAGGTAGTTCGTTTTCTGATAAGATCAGCTGGGAGAATCAGATTATTTTTAATGAAGCCGCTATTGAAGCGATGGGATTGAAAGATCCGGTAGGTCAAACCATTACAATCTGGGGAATGAAACGACAAATTGTAGGAGTGGTGAAGAACTTTCACTTCGAATCGCTTTATGAAGAGGTGAAACCTTGTTTCCTGTTTCTTATTCCGATGGTTCCTGATACACCGAGCAAGATCATGGTAAAGATTCAGCGAGGAAGCGAGCAAGCCACGCTGGAACAGTTGGACGTTTTTTTTAGAAAACACAATCCGGGAATCGCTTTTGATTACCAGTTCCTGGATGATGATTATGAAAGGCTCTACGCATCCGAGCAAAGGGTGGGAGTGTTGTCCCGTTACTTCGCGGTGATGGCAGTATTGATTTCTTGCCTCGGTTTATTCAGTCTGGCGGCATTCACTGCAGAGCGGAGATTGAAGGAGATTGGGATTCGCAAAGTATTAGGCTCAAGTGAGATGGGTATTGTTTATCTGTTATCGGGCGATTTTACCAAGATTGTATTGGCAGCGATATTGATTGCACTTCCTGTGAGTTACTTCATCACACAACAATGGCTTGATAGCTTTGCATTTAAAATTCCATTGCAATGGTGGTATTTTATTGGCGCGGGAGCTATTGCATTGGTGATTGCCTGGCTTACAGTCAGTTCACAGGCGATACGTGCCGCGCGGGTGAACCCAACGAAATGTTTAAAAGAGGATTAAAGAATTAAAGTCTGACTGAAATCCACGTTTCCAGGTGGAAATTGTCTTTGGAATGGTTGAGTTCGTACACAGACACCATCCACTTTATCCGGTCGATAATATTTACTCCGGCATTGATCCGCAATTCACTATAGCTTGTTCTATAACTGATTCCACCAATGAACTTCTTCTTAAAAGTAAGGATCGAATTAAGGTCTGTGACAGAAAGGTCGCTTAAATCGGCCACAAAAATTGATGTGCTTAGATTTAGCCACGTAAAAGGACCTGCATCGTACCCGATCAATGCATTACACTTTCGTTTTAAGTCAAGAGGATAATCAAACCTATACAGCTGATTAAACTGAGCATTAAAAAGATTAGAAAAGGTTATTCCTCCAAATATTTTTTTGTATTGAAGTTTCAATGCCAGATCCTGCAATAATCTGGTCTGTGATTCACTGGCTTGCGGATTGAGCAGTGGGTCGTCAGAATCTGTTGCCTGAAAATAGCTGTAATCAATTGTTTCGCTTTGAATAGAAGTTTTTGATGCAATGCGGAAGGAGAAATTGTCTGAAATATCAATTTTATAATTGACAAAGAAGCCGGAGTTGGTTCTTCCCTGAATGTCGAATTCATTGGTTGCAGATCCAATAAATCCAATTCCCATATTGATGTTTTTGATATACCCTTCATAGGAAACCAAGCCGTATTTTATTCCGGCTTTTTGGGTACGAACACTCAAGCCAAGCAAATTGCCTTCATGGGAAAAAGCGGGATTGATATACACATAGTTTGATGGGTATAGATTAGTTTCTATCGCTTGTGCATTACTTACTGCAATCTCAATACAAATAAAGGAAATAAGCAAAAACATTTTAATTTTCATTCTCAACAGATTTTATAGGTGAGAAGAAATAAGTCAGGCCTGCCTGGATAACATGATTATAAAATTTTCCGCGGTCTTTTTCTTTATAGACATTGAGCAACCCTAAATGATATTCGGAGTAAGCGTGAAGCCTGCCGATTAATTTAAAACGGATTCCTGTAATCAAAGAGAGGTCATAGGGCCGACAAAGACCAGTTACATCGTTCATCGATTTTTCTATTCCTCGGGATGCACCTGAAAGAATACTGAATTGGGTGCCTGCCCGGAATGCCAGCACTTTGCTTATTTTAACGTCAGCAGTTAGCGGAAGATTGAAATAACTAAACCTTCCCCGACCTACTTCGGGCATTGTATTAGTTTTTTGTCTATACCCTTGTGAAGAAAAGATAATTCCTGAGTTTAGATCAAGTGTTGCATTTAATGGCTTGCAGATAGCCAATCCGGCATGAAAGGACGGATCGAGCTTATTGCCTTCAAGATTACCACCAAATGTAGAAAGGTTGAGCCCTGAGGTAATACCTAAGGAGGTTTGAGCGTGTGTAGTTAGGCAGCATACAATGCCAATTGCAGTAACGTAGCGTTTCAGGTTCATGGGGACTGTAAAGAAACGAAAAATATTTGCAGAAATAATTTAAAGCTTATTCCAAAGAAAAAATAGAATTTCTGGTTAGTCTTTATATTTTGTCCTTGAATTATTTATGCACGATAGGCTTAAGGATATTTTTCACAACGTAAATGACTGGCTGAAATTTGCTGAGGCGAAGCATGCCGGATTGATTGTGCTGAACAGTGGTTTGGTCGTTGAAACTTTTAATACTGCCTATTCTTCCAGCCTTTTAACAGGGCGTCTGATTACTTCGTCTGCTTTGTTTACGCTGATCTTCGTAGGACTTTCTTCGTTCTTCTCCTTCTTGTCTTTATTTCCTGTGGCAATGAGGAAGATCGAAAATAAAAGCCCTGAAAGTAAACTCATTTTGCAGACTTCTTCTAAAATTTTCCAAAGCTGATTTAAAAGAAGAGCTAAAGAAGCAGGTGTGATGGAGTATGATTTTGACGGATTGGAAGACGACCTCATTCAGCAGATATTGTAAATTCAGTAATTGCAACCAGGAAGTACAAACTTTTTCGAATAGCCCTGGTACTGGTGATGATTGCTCTTAGTGCTCCTGTCTTTTTTATGATCTTTAGTTTGATACAGAGCTTATAAATTACAACCGTAATCGATATACATGGCTATCCAGAATGCTGCTTTCTTCTCCCAATTGAAAATCCAACCGGTTTATTGAAAAGCTCTTCCAGCCAGTTTGTGTGTTATTTTGTTTTAAGGAAATAGGAATAGTTATTTCCTTAGTGATATTCTTGATAGTTAGTTCAAATATTCCTTTAAATTGATTCCGTCCCTTCTTTTGGATTTGTTTTGAGCGAAGTTGAATCAAAGGATATTTTACAGCATCAAAATAATCCGATCGCTTCAGATGAGTGTCACGAATCGGAATACCTGTATTGATTGTTGAAACCTGAGCGGTCGCGTTGATGTAACTGGTGTTTAATTCCTCGGGAATAAACTTTATTTCAGAATTGATTCCTTTCAATGTTCCATTTACGTCAATGCCGGCATTGACGATACGAAACGTGATACTCGAGTTCGCTCTCTCATCTTGAATTAACGTGAAAGCGGTAATATTAAACGTAAGAAAAAGAAGAAGACCAAATTTCATTATATTGTTTTTAAAAAGGCGATAAGTGCTTTCTTGTCTTCTTCACTTAAATCCATACCAAAAGGATGACCTTTTACTGCCATACTTTTAAGATGTGGCGGTTTGTAGCCACTTGGAACATACTCGGACTGCAGCCTCTTTTCATTAAAAATATCTTCTAGCTTCGTGAGATTTCCATTATGGAAGAATGCACCTCTATAACATACACCTCGAAGTGAAGGGATCTTATAGTAGCCCGTTGACCTTCGCGAGTATAATGCTGAAACAGAATCGGTTTCTACCGAGACATTGAATATGCTGTACTTTTTGTAATGATCGGCAGGCGGTTCAAATCCGTTGGCCGGAGTAAGTTTGTTATTAGTATAGAGCGGGGGAGTATGGCAGGTTGCACATCCGGCTACTATAAATGCTTTTCTCCCTTTCTCGATCAATGATTTGGGAAATTGATTTGGATTTTTTGGTGGCCGAAGCGAATAGATGTATTGTGTTAGTGCATAAAGCTGCGCGTCACTGTAGCGTTTGGCTGCATATCCAAATGGATGATTCCATCCGGATGATGCATCGGGAAGAGTACTGTAATTATTCCTGCCTCCCGGAATAAACCCATTGTAAGAAGTCAACATATCCATTCCCTGATTGAAAGCTGCGTAACGCATAAGGTCCGCAGGTTCATCATGTTTCATAATGCCGGTGTGGTCAAGATAACGGATGTCCTTGATCCCGATCAGGCTGGGTACAGTTAATGGATAGAGAAAGGCGCTTCCCTGGCGATCAACAACTCCCGGCACCATGGATTGAAAGAAGCCAATGATCTCATTGAGATCTGTTGGCGAATCTTTAAATGTTTCCGGAGCCCAGGGTGCAAAGGCGAGTTGTTTTGTTCCTTGCTTCATTACCGGGAACGGAATCTTTCCATACTGAAGTCCATCCACCAATCCCTTGTTGGTTACTACATTTCCCTGTGCACCAGGCACTATTTCGCCCGAAGGAAGAATGCGTGTGTGACAGGATGCACAGGAAAGTGATCCTAAAATAATCTTACCTTTTTCATTAACGATATAGCGATTGAATTCATAGCGACCATCCGGAGTGAGCACTGCTTTTCCGCTGGCGAAATCTTCTTTCTTCCATCGCCCGGTTTTATCATTGAATGAAGAAAAAGCAACGGGCCAGCTGAAGACCTGTTCTCCTGCTTTGATCCAATCCTCCGGTGTTTTCAGTTTTGAAACATCAAAAACAATTTCAGGTTCCAGTCTCCGCAACGAGTCCAGATATCCTGCTGGCTCTGATTCGCGAACATATACCGGATAGGTTTTAGTAATCACATGCTCCGGCAAAGAATAATAATATTCTTCTGGCGCGTAAACTACTTTCACGGAAGAATCAGGAGGTGGCAAATGCATTCGTTTAATAGCCGCCCTATCCCACGTAACAGGAATAGGATCAGCTTCTCTAAAGAAAGCAGATTGTATTAAAGCTATACTGAGACAAACAAAGACAATGATGAAAACCCTTTTCATTATTCAATGGTTACTTCAATGAGGTAGATCAGGAGCAGTATCGTGACAGTAATTCTTTCTCTATTCCCTTCTTTCGGGCACGAACTGCCAGTAATTTGAATAGGGGTGCAATCAGTCCAAGTACACCAGTTAACACAGTATTACTCATTTCCCCGAGAACTGCAGTTACAAACAAATTTTTTGGTATACCTTTTTTGTCAGTCTCACCATTTCGTGCCAGTCCGTACATAATGCGGAGCGTATTTTCCATTCCTGTATGTCCTGGTTTAAATTGTAATTGAAATTTAACAGGCTTATCTCCAGGGTTGTAGAAGTTATGGACATCACCAGGATGGACTATAAATGTTTCACCCGGTTTTAAAATCACTTTCTTTCCATTAGACATGACACCTAGTTCTCCGTCTACTGCTGTAAATATTTCACTGAATGCTGTATGTGTATGTGGGGGTGTTCCGGCATCAATGCCTGTTCCCAGCGTCACTTCCATTTCAGAAACTCTGCCTTTTGTTTCTTCAGAAGTTCTGATAAACGTGACTGTGTCTTTGAAAATAGGGTTATAAATCGTTCGTTCCATTTCTATTTAAATTTGAAGGCACAAAGGTTTAACAATATCGTGCGGGTCGGTATAGTCCTAAGGAATCAAATTTCAACTGGCTATTTGTTTATTGGTCGGATAACCTTATAAGGATATTGCCGTTAGAGGTAAAATTGTATTTCCGATGACCCTATGAGAATTACCACCCAAACTACGGCAGAAGCATTCATGAGTTTGTTTCCTAAACCTGAATCTTTTGACCGCCAGCGAAGCTTCTATGCCGCAGAAAATAATGAAGAAGTTATTTTTCGTTACTTAAATTTTGCCACTAAGCTGTTTCCGCAGAATACTTTAATGCTTTGCCCGCTGTCGCATTGGAATACCAACGCAGGGTATATCAGTGAAAATTGTACGGGTATCTTTGGATACACCAGCCAGGAATTATTGAGATTAAGCCTTGTTGAATTTCTATCGTTAATTCACCCGGATGATCTTACTCATGTGCAGCAATGTCTGCACTTCATTTCCAGCTTTGTTCCTTTTGACC
>JBGATZ010000254.1:0-5103 GCA_044228905.1 Cyclobacteriaceae bacterium
TGAAGCGGATAGCCCGGTGCTTTAGCAGCCGCCAAAAAATTATTGCTTTGGTCGCTTATAAAGAGGAACCGTGCTACACGGCTCACCAAACATGATGCTTGATGTAAATGGACGAAGGCGATTAGTTGCTTCTACATACACAGAGACAGGCACATTTACTTTGCTACATCCTTTAACCACGACTTTGGCATCGCGATAAGATTGGAAATCAATTGACTGAAGCTTTTCTAAAAAAATCTGATGTTCCAGTGCATCCAAATCTCCAAATACAATCTTTGAAGCATGGGGCTCAATTGCAATAGACAATAACATGAATGCCCATGTAGGCACAATGGCATCAGCTGAGCACGTAATGGCTACAAACTTATTCTTATATACAGACCAATCAGTTGCTTTAATGTAATCGCGGAAATCTTTTTCCTTCAGGATCATACCCTGATAGAGCTGATCTTTGATATCAATCAATACCCTTTCGCCCGGAACGTATAACTGCTCCAGATCGAACGTGACCAATGTACTCTGTGCTACCCGATTGACGATTTCATTTTCCATACTCACACAACACTATGCGGCTGATTTTGGTTTTTTGATCATGAAATCTTTGAGATAATAAGGCTCATAGGTAGCCAAGTCTTCGAATTGATTGCTGTTGAATTTCTGAAATGCCATTTCACCCAACTTTGCAGCAGATGGAACAACGCCTGGAATAAAGACTGCATTTCCGTGACGGATTGTTTCCTTACACTTATCCGATCCGTTTCCGAAAAACAAGATTTTATTTTTCTGAAGCCATGATTGATAACTCAATTCATCAATCACTTTGGCTTCTGTTGATTCGATGACCTTTAAATCGGCATCGGCTAACAACGTATATACTTCCATTCTGCGTGCGTCCAGCATAGGGCAAAGCAACTCATTGCCAGAAAAGGAATGTTGAGATGCCACCTGGTGAGTCATTAACTCCAAAGTATTTACTGCGATCAAAGGAATATTGAGCGCAAAACAAAATCCTTTCGCTGTAGCTACACCAATACGCAAGCCTGTATAAGAACCAGGACCTGCAGAAACCGCTACTGCATTCAATTGTGATGGAGAAGTATCAGCAAGCTTAAAAAGCTGATCAATCAACACCGAAAGTTTTGATGCCGTAGATTGAGGAACATGATATTCTGATGATGCTACTAATTTACCATCGGCATGAAGGGCTGCTGAACAAACTGATGTAGCTGTCTCCAGGCTAAGAATCAATGCCATTATTTTGGAGAAAGAAGTTTGTTAAACGAGGTAGCGTCTGCAAGAATCTTTTTTGCCTCTTTGATTTCATCATCACGATCCACGCTAATCTCTGCCTGACCTGCATTGAGTCTGTAATGAAATGCAATCTGCAATTCCAGGATCTCACTGATCTCCTTTTTGAAATGAGTAAGATCCGTGCTGCGTGTGGCTTCAATTTTATTCTTCAATTCCTTCAATGGTGATTGTAGTTCATCATAATATCGTTCATCCTTTGCTGCTTTGATCAAATCGTCCGTTTGTTTTTCCAAAGCAGACTGATAGCTAAACTTCTGAGACTTCACCCAGTTTACAAACTTCTGATATTCTGCATCGCTTAACTTAAATCCACGCATAGTTGCCGGCACTTCCGGATGCTCGCCACAATAAAAACTTGCATACTCGAATACCAGTCCAGAATTAACCAATTCAAAAACCGGTGTTGCAAACTGTTCAGCTTTTATTGCAATGTCTGGATCCAAGCCTCCACCATCAAATACTTTACGACCATGTTTCGTTTTGAATTCATTTTTCAATGAATCAGCTACGCGCTCTACTGTTCCATCACTTTTGCGATGTGTGTAATCCAATGCCTGAATGCAGCGACCACTCGGGATATAATATTTAGCAGTGGTTACTTTCAGTTGCGCATTGTAAGAAAGTGATCGTGTGGTTTGCACGAGCCCTTTTCCAAATGTTCTTTGACCTACAAGAATAGCGCGATCGTAGTCCTGTAAAGATCCTGCTACAATTTCTGCAGCGGATGCGCTACCTGAACTTGTGAGCACCGTGACCGGGATCTGTGTATCAATCGGTTCGTTAAGTGTGGTGTATGTTTTGTTCCATTCCTGCATTTTGCCCTTGGTGGAAACCACTTCCAGACCTTTGGGAATAAACACATTTACAATATTCACAGCTTCATATAAGAGACCACCCGGATTGTCGCGAAGGTCGAGCATAATTTTTTTTGCACCTTTTGCTTTCAAGCTTATCACTGCATCCTGCACTTCCTTTCCGGCACCCGGAGTGAAATCATCGAGTTTAATGTATCCAATGTCACCATCCACCATTCCCTGATAGACTACATTGGAGATTTTAATTTTTTCGCGCTGTAGTTTGAACTTAAGATTTTCCTTTTGGCCCACGCGGTGAACAACTACTTCAATATCCGTTTTGGGTTTGCCTTTGAGCAATAAACTTATTTCAGCAGTAGACTTACCTTTTACCTCTTTTCCATCAATCGAAATAAATTCATCGCCTACACGAAGCCCCGCGCGCTGTGCCGGAAATCCTTCGTAGGGATTAGTAATGACAGGAGTCTTGTTTACAATTCCGATCAATGCACCAATACCTGCATATTGGCCAGTGGTGAGAATACTAAACGCTTCAATGTCTTCTTCAGGAATATAATCCGTATACGGGTCCAGTGATTCGAGCATTCCTTCGATACCTGTATCGATGAGTTTTTTCGGATCTACTTCGTCAACGTAAAAGGCATTTACTTCTTTAAACAGCGTTGAGAAAATATCCAGGCTTTTGGCAATGTCGAAATACTTTTCGGCAGGCATTGCAAAAGCCACCATCAACGAAATGGAAATGATTCCAATTAAAATTTTAATTCCCTTTTTCATCAAGCATCAAATCGTTTACCCCACACATTTTATTTGAACCGTTCGAAAGTCAATGGCACCTTTTCGTGAATGACTTCTGAAGGAAGAATTTCTTTGGCAACATAAATATATGCAATCAGCCATTTATGAGAAGCGGGAATTCCCGGCTTGTTCAGGCGATAGGCTTCGCGGATTCTTCTTTTGACCGTATTTCTGTCGACTGCTCGCTTAAAATTGCGTTTTGAAACAGAAATCAGAATCTGATTGACCGGATACTGAAGATCGGGGTGGGGTAAGAAAAGTACCTTGAATGGGTATAAATGAAAAGAGGAACCCTTTTCGAAGAGTTCCTTTATCCATATTTCTTTATTGAGTCTTTCTTCCTTGCGGAATGTGAACTTCCTCATAACCTCATTAAGCCTGTCCCTCAGGAAGGCAAATTTCCATGAAGTTAAGGCAAAAGATTATTTGCGCTTGAAAGTCTTTTCGTCAGAAACAGTCAATTTTTTTCTTCCCTTCTTTCTGCGGGAAGCTAAAACTCTGCGACCATTAGCTGAAGCCATGCGCTCACGGAAACCATGCTTGTTAGTTCTCTTTTTGCGCGAAGGTTGATATGTACGTTTCATTTCTTGAAATTTTTCTAGTCTGTGCCTTTAAATTCTAAAGGGGGTGCAAAAATGCTCAGGAATATTTGAATTTACAAGCCAAGCCCTGTTGATTTAGTCCCAGACTTTTCATTTTGGTAAAAAAAGGCCGGTTTTTAAGCCGGCCTAAGCATCTAATTTACTGCACTTTAAATAAAGAATCATCAATTGGTTTGTTGATCTCAAACGTAGCCACCTGGAATTTGAAATTCATTGGTCCCTGGCTAACTAATATTGTGTGCGGAAACTTTACTCCGTTCACTTCTTTATAATCCTGCAATTTGGTTGGGATGGCCATTTCGCCTTGCGGAGTTTTGGCTATCTCAACAGTCTGAATTTTCAGGCCGGTAGTTTTATCAAAGTAGTTGGTTGATTTTCCACCTGCAGGGAATATGTATTCAACCACATAAGCTTCCGCCCCGTCTATGTTCTCAATGCCCAATAAATTTATTTTCACTTTTAAAGCAGCAATCATGGTTTCGGGCACCATATAAGCATCGAAAAGTGATTTTTCTTTTTCAGCTGCGTCTACTGGTGCGGGCTGTCCCATTTGAGATTGAACGATGTCTTTTCCGTCAGTTACGCTTTTATTCATCACATTTCCGCCCATTGAAATCTCCGTCAGGCTTTTGCCCGGATTCTTTTTTGAGTTGGTCAATGTCAGCTCCATGCCTTGTATAGTCGCTTTCATAGTCGACTTCGCAGTCTTTATTTCATTGATTTTCTTTGCTCCCCCAATTGCATCGATATATGTTGTAATGATTTTTTCGGCAGTGAAGCCAGCGGGCAGCGAAGATGCTTTGGAAGGAACATAACTCTCTCCGTTAATATCGTAATATTTTACTTCTCCGAATTGTTTAAGCTTATCAGCTATGTCAGTTCCCTTACCTACCACTACGATATATGCATTTCCCGGCCGAATGTATTTTTTAGCCGTAGCTAGTACATTGTCTTTGTTCACTGCATCTATGCTTTTCAGATAATTGGCGTAGTAATCTTTTGGGAGATTATATTTAGCCGTATTCAGCGCGAAGTTGGCAATGGTTTGAGGGTTTTCCAGTGAACGGCCAAACGCTCCGGAGATGAATGCTTTTGCGGCCAGTAACTCGGCATCTGTAACCGGCTCAGAAGAGATCCTCTTCAACTCACTTAATAATTCATAGGTAGAGCTATCCGTTACTTCGTTGCGAACACTTGCCGATGCGTTGAAGTAGCCCACGAGTTTATCAGGAGTTAGTTGTGACCCTGACCCATACGTATAACCATGCTTCTCACGAAGGTTCTGATTTAAGCGCGAAGAAAAATCAACACCTAAGATCTGATTGGTAACGCGAGCCTGAATGGCATCTGCCGTACCTGTCTTTAGATCTACCGGATAGCTTACGTTAATAACAGATTGAACAGAAGAAGAACGATCCACCAATGCCACAAATGTTTTTGCAGGACCTTGCGGTTGAGTATAAACCGGATTCTTTACTTCACCCGAAGCCCATTTATCAAAGTATTTTTCTGCCAGTGTCTTCGCTGTTTTTAAATCTATATCGCCTACCATTACTAGGTATGCATTATTTGGCTTG
>JBGATZ010000254.1:5152-7268 GCA_044228905.1 Cyclobacteriaceae bacterium
TTTTGCAATCATCCAGTGTAACCGATTCTATACTTTTTTCTGTAGGGATTTCTCCATATGGATGGTTTTTTCCATAGACCAACACGCTACGTACATTTCCGGCAATGCTATTCGGATCATCTTTTTCGGCAGCAATACCGGAAAGTGTTTGTGTCTTTAACTTATCTAATTCCTGCTGACTAAATGCAGGATTATAAAGTACATCCGTCAACAGGTCAAGTAGTTTGGCTGTATGACGTGAAAGACTGGAAGCAAAAATTCCATTCGAGCGCGTGTTTAATGTTGCTCCTATAAAATCCACTTCTTCATCCAGCTGTGCCTTTGTTTTTGTTTTAGTGCCTGTTCCTAAAAGATCGCCAGCAATTTGTGTGAAGCCGGCTTTTGTTCCTTCCAGGATCTGGTCGTTTTTAAGTTCGAGTGTGAACTGTACACGAGGCAGCTTATGATTTTCAACTACAAAGACCTGCAATCCATTCTTTAAAGTGAAAGTCTGATAATCACCGATTTTAATTTCACGTGCCGGTGCGGGAAGCGGAGCTTTACTCCGATCGACTTGTGCGAATGCGCCTGTAACCAATACGAAGACGCTGATCAATGCTAATATATTCTTCATGTGATTAATTGTCTTTTTTGATTTGGGTATCGCTTGGTTTGCTTTGTGATGACTTCGGCAAATAATGAAGCACTACACGATTGTTTTTGTTGATGTATTTTTTTGCTACCCGCTGAAGATCTTCGCGTGTTACTTTCATGTAGCGATCTATCTCTGTATTGATCAGGTTGGCGTCTCCAAAATAAACATGATAATTCGCCAGTTGTTCTGCTACGCCTACCATTGATGAATTTTGTTGAACGATCTGACTTTCTACCTGATTGCGGATTTTCTGAAATTCCTTTTCGGAGATTAGTTCATTCTTCACTTTTTCGACTTCCGCATCCATTGCTTTTTCGAGGTCATCAATATTCACTCCTACGTTTGCCAGTGCAAATACCAGATACAAGCCCGGATCCTCTGATGAAAAAGGAAACGACTGAACGGTATATGCTTTCTTTTGTTCATCCACCAATGCTTTATAAAGACGAGCGCTCTGACCGCCACTTAATAAGGTACTAAGCATATCCAACGCATACGAATCATCTGTTCCCTGTGCCGGCATGTGGTAAGCCTGAACAACGGCAGGTAACTGGATGTTATCCAACACCACATCACGGATCTCTGCTTTCTGCTGAGGTTCAACAATTTTAGGACGTGGGATCGTTTTTCCTCCCTTTGGAATGTCTTTGAAATACTTTGCAATCAACTGCTTTGCTGTTTCAATATCGATATCGCCTGAAATAGAAAGCGTGGCGTTCTCAGGCACATAAAATGTTTTGTAAAAACCAATGAACTCATCCAATGTTGCTGAATTCAAATGATCCAACGAACCAATGGTCGGCCAGCGATACGGATGAACTGTATAGGCTCTCTTCAAGATTTCGGTAAGAATGCTTCCGTAGGGTTGGTTGTCCATACGCTGACGTTTTTCTTCTTTCACCACTTCCCGTTGTGTTTCTACTCCGGCCGTTTCAATTTTAGCATGCATCATGCGTTCTGACTCCAGCCACAAGCCCATCTCTAACTGATTGGATGGCAACACTTCATAATAGAATGTGCGGTCGTTTGATGTATTGGCATTGTTCGTGCCCCCCGAGTTGGTGATATACTTATCAAACTCTCCACGCTTGATGTTATCGGAGCCTTCAAATAGTAAGTGTTCAAAAAAGTGCGCAAATCCTGTGCGGCTTGGATCTTCATTTTTGGATCCCACATGATATAAAACCGAGACCGCCACAATCGGTGTGGTGTTGTCTTTATGCAGAATTACATGTAATCCATTATCCAGATTGTATTCGGTGAATTCAATCTTTCGCGCCTGCCCGTAAGTAATCACCCACGTTATGGCAAGCATGCTACAAGTCAATAAAATCTTTTTAATCATACAGTATATTTTGGGTTCTCTAAGATAGAAAAGAAAAGGCAATCTGATTTTCAGATTGCCTCTAAATCACCTCGTCTCACCTGTGTGACGAAACGTTTTTCTTTTTAAAATAAAAGGAAAAGGTTAGTTATTTAGTT
>JBGATZ010000255.1:0-6994 GCA_044228905.1 Cyclobacteriaceae bacterium
AAAGTACCGATCATTTATCTATAACCTATGAGTCTGTTTAGTTTTAAAAACAACAATGCTTTGCCAGAGATGAGCGGGAAACTCATACAGGAAGATCATTCAGAAGCACCGCAAATGCATGTAGACAGTGATGCTCAAAAGCCGGTCATTCAGGAAATTCCTGAACATATATTCATCGAATCCGCTAACCCTAAACCCAGTAAAGTGAACGAAGTAATTTCTGCCAATCCCGTAAATGATCTACATGCCTTATACAGGCATCTGGAACAAAACTTTGAAAAGAAAGGATATGAGGATGCGTTGATCAATCCGGACACCAGTTACATGGAGGAAAATATCACAGTGATCAATAATAATTTGAAACTGCTGATATCAAAGATCAATACCTATTATTCAGGTTACCTCCGAACCATTGACTTTCATATCGAAACACGTAAACGCAGCGGCTTGCTGGAAACGGTAGACGAACTGATCTCCCACAAACAAACAGTATTGGAAGAAATTAATAACGTGGCAATTATTGAAACAGATTCCAATAATGGAGTTGGCTTAAGTCAGAATCTGGCATTGAGCTATAGAAAAGGATTTCGCAATGGTTTTGCTGCGATTACTTACAATACAGTTCTGGGACGTAAATGAGTGTGATATGAGAGAGAAGTGGATTAAATTGGGATGTATCCTTACCGGGTTCAATTATCATATCGTTGGGTCGTGTAGTGAACTTGCGCAAAAACGAATTATAAAATACGTGTCTGCGCTGCTGATATTATGCGTGATATGGTCTTTCACTGGTTATCAGTTTGTAAGACATTATTTTAAAGGGGAATGGTATATGTGTGTAGCAGGTTCTTTGATTATGATGCTTATCGTAATTCAAATTGAGCGTCAGATTCTTTTGTCTGCAAAAAATGAACGTGGGCTCCATTCTTTTCGACTGGTTATGGGACTCACCATGGCCATTATAGGCTCTGTTATCATGGATCAGGTGATATTTCAACAGGACATTGATAAACAGAAAATGTTGAATATGGATGAAGAAGTGGATAGGGTGTTGCCCGGTAAAGAAGAAGAATTGAAGCGTCAGATCGCAGAAAGGAATGCCGCTATCCTTTTAAAAGAAAATGAACGCAGGCTGATTCTGGATGACTTGACAAAGCATCCGTTTATTTGGTCGGTGAAAATCGAAGAAGAAGATAAGCTCGATAGTGTAGGAAATAAAATTCGTAAAATAATTAAGCAACAGGTTCCCAATAACAAAGGTGCATGGATCGCCCCGATCGATGCGGCTATCTTGACTCTCAGAAAGGAGATAACAACAAAAGATAGTTTGCTTTTGGGATTAAGGCCTCAGGTGGAATTAGACCTTAAAGCAAATGTGGGTTTTCTTGATGAACTACGCGTGATGGTCTCGCTGCTGAGAGAATCGACCATAGCGCTGGTGGCCTGGATAATTTGGTTTGTATTTCTGATATGTATGGAGCTTTTTATTCTGGTAAGTAAGCGTGGAGAAACAGAAACGGACTATGATCGAAGAATGCTCCAGCAAATGGAGCTGCATTTCAGACGAATAGAATTGCTGGGAAGACAATCAGATACCCAATGAATCAGAATGATAATCACGTAACGGAAAAGGTAAATCCATTAAACCTGGTTACTCTCTTCTTGTCCGTCTATGTCCTCATTGCTCTTTTAATCGATACGGTGTTCAGCTTGCCGGATGAAATTTCAAGAATGCTCAGACTTGTCGACAATGGTATCTGTATTTTTTTTCTGATCGAATTTGCCGTACGATTTAAAAAGGCAGAAAGTAAATGGCAGTTCATGAAGTGGGGATGGATTGATCTTCTTTCTAGTCTGCCAATGCTGGACGGGTTACGGGCTGGTCGTGCGCTGCGGGTGATTCGTATCCTGAGAATTCTACGGGCATTCCGCTCAACCAAACACCTGGTAACACATGTGTTTCAGAATAAAGCAAAGGGTACCTTCACTACCGTGTCCATTCTCGCTATCATTCTGATCGTATTCTCATCACTCTGCATCCTTCAGTTTGAAGCAACAGAACCATCCGCAAATATCAGGACTGCAGAGGACGCACTCTGGTGGTCGTACGTCACCATCACTACCGTAGGATACGGTGACCGCTTCCCGGTGACCACAGAAGGACGAATCGTTGGAACATTATTGATGACAGCAGGAGTGTGCCTCTTCGGAACATTCACCGCATTTATTTCTTCGTGGTTTTTATCATCGACTGAGAAATCGGTTGAGTAAACCATTGGCAAACAATACTAAAGGATCGTCCAGGAAACGGAATTCTTAGCTTAGGAAACTTTATTCAGTAATTGGGAAAGTTAAGTTTACGGGCTATTATGTATTAGCAATTTTTGATTCGCCATGAAGAGTAAATGCTGGCGATTTGAATATGCAACTATATAAAAATCTCAATGGAGATTCTGCGGTCTCTGCTTTTGAGATAGGCATCGACCACATAAGAGTTAGGTTCAGGAATACATTGAAGGTGTACCAATATAGCTACAACGGTAGGGCTGGAAGAATGCATGTAGACCAAATGAAAGCTTTGGCTTTGCGTGGAGCGGGATTGAATAGCTATATCAATAGATGTGTAAAAATGCTCTACGATAGATAATTGGGTAGTAATCATATCTTAAGAAAAATGAAATGAAAATACTTTTATTCACCATTGCCTTACTGGTTGGATTTGTTGCTAATAATGACTTATCGGATCTTGAATTGTCAATGTGCTATACACAGGAAGGATACATAGCTGCAATCAGTGAACAGTATTTGGATGATGTGGTGAGGTATTCAGTAGACAATGACTATAAAGCAATTCAAAGCCTGTTAGCAAAGGGTGTAGTAGTGCAGATGAAAAAAGGAGTGAAGGTGTATCTGGTGGATGCACACATCTTCTCAGGTAAGGTTGAATTTCGTGTGCCTGGCCAAACGCAGGTATTGTGGACTGTCACAGAAGGCTTAAGATGTAATTGAGAGTTTTTATAAACTAAATTTTAACGATTATGGCAAACTATCGAGTTAACAAAAATACGAAGTCTCCCAACAACGATCACGAAGTTCATAAAGAGGGATGCAGGTATTGGCCTACACAAAACTACATTGACTTGGGGCCTCATTCATCTTGCCATACCGCCGTATCAAAAGCAAAAAATTACTATTCGGATGCGAACGGATGTAATACGTGCTCACCGGACTGCCATAGGGGATAATGTTGGTTAAGGCGATTATTCATTTTAATTGCCGCATATTTATAAAGCATATCTCATGTAAAAAATAAACTTCACGTATATGCCTGCACACGATGTAAGATTCTCTATACCCGATCGGGAGTTGGGAAAAGCCGATATTGAATTCAAAGTAAAGAAGAGCGGTAAGATTCACGGAACGTTAAGGGTTTCAAAAGGGTCGATTGTATGGCTTCCTAAAGACACTACCTATGGTTACAAAATTGGCTGGGATAAATTCGATGAGATCATGCGTGCACAAAAGCGGTATGAAAAACGTTAATTTTTTCATTAGCTGGATTCAATGTGAATGCAACTCGAACTGGTTAGGGATATATAATCAAAAGTGTTTCTGGAAATTCTTTTTAGCAGCAGAAATCAGGTAGCACATAAACAGGATATAGATTAGTCCGGTTCAGAATGAATGTGTTGAGAATTTAATCTGAAAATAGAATCATTCTTATTAGTGAAAAAATAGGTAAAAGGTCACCTTTACTGAATGGATTTTTATTTTCATTTAAATAAAGTCGGTACATAGTATTCAGTGGATATTTTGATCATTATACATTGTCGGTATATTACTTCATGAATTGACCTTGTAATGAAAAGGACTCTTTATACTCAATTAATTATAAATGTTAACACTGATGACTGGATAGAATTAAAAGGGCGGCGGTGATGGTCGGTTATCTGGTCTTTTCGGGTCTCTTGAAAATTATATAATTGTTGTCGACAGCACTCAATAAAAAAATGAAATTATGTTATGTCTGGTTGGAAAAATACCGCGGTTTTTCCAATCAAGGATTCAATCTCACTTCTGAATTTTCCTTTGAATATGATCACGAGACATTTCAGCTGACTAGAGTAGAAAATAGTACCTATCTCGCTGACTTTTTCGGAAAAGGAGTGGTGGAAGTAACTGGAATTATTGGTAAAAACGCTTCGGGGAAAACAAATATTCTGGAGATGATTCAGTATGTAGTGGCCGGAGCAAATACAATGATGGATTCCTCCTTTTTTGCGGTCTTGAAAGAAGGGCAGCAGTCATTTATCTATCAATACGGATGTCCAGATATTAACAACAACTTCAAAGGAAAATTAATCGATTATAAAAGAGGGATTTCGGATCTGGAGTCTGTATTTTTTTCAAACGTGTTTGATGGAAGAAGGCACAATTTTGATACCTATCCACTAATGATTTGCTGAGTAGCCAATTTGGTGAAAATGTGAATAAGAACTTTCAGAAGACTGTCCAACAGCAAATTAGATTTATCAATAGCAAAGAATTTCGATTGTTGGAAGAAATGGAAGATGCAAATGGCAATCATATGATTCGCCCTGTAGCGATCCTGCTGACTTCTCCGATGTGGTCGAATATTATAAGTAGAGTAAAATTATTTGATGAGACAGCCGAAAGACAGTTCGGACAACGCTTTGATCTGAGAGGATTTGCTCAATCCTTTCGCAGGATAATTACGGATTATAAGGATCCCGATGCCATTCGATTCATTACCGCTTTTTTGGTATTTGTAGATTTTATGCTGAACCGGGACATAGGTAATTCAGGCCGTGAGAGTAATTTACGCGCGCGAAGTAGAATCGCTACTGAATTGGCGAAGTTAGGTGAACGTCAATATGCAGTGGAAGCTGTGTTCGAATATTTGACAGGTGCGTTTGCATTTTCTATTGATAAGGATTGGGGATTATCGGAGACTGCTCGATTCCTGAATAAATTACCTGGATTGCGTCTCTTTGGAAAAGAAGGTGTCGATTTCTACAGAAGGGATATTGGCAAATATAACAACCGGAAAATTCAATTCAGACTTCCTTATAATAATCGAACCAGCGCGTTTCTGATAGATTATCTTAGTGCCACAACCAATCAAAGTCTATCGTATTCAGTCGAATGGGAGGGAGTCAGTAGCGGGCACAAGGCGTATCTCAATTTGTTTGCAAACTTCTATGCTATTCGTTCACAGTTAAAAGGAAAATTGGTATTGGTTAGCATTGATGAAGGAGACCTTTACTTTCATCCTAAATGGCAAACTGAGTTTTTATATAAATTGGTCAATATCCTGCCGAGGCTGCTGGACAAACCATGCCAGTTGTTCTTAACTACACATTCGCCTTTCCTTGTTTCTGATTTACCAAAGGATAATTTAATAT
This sequence comes from Cyclobacteriaceae bacterium, assembly GCA_044228905.1. Lineage (GTDB taxonomy): Bacteria > Bacteroidota > Bacteroidia > Cytophagales > Cyclobacteriaceae > ELB16-189. The sequence goes on from JBGATZ010000255.1 coordinate 5,427, forward strand.
TCGTGGATCGCAATGAAGAAAATGAACTGACTATTATTCCTCTTGGTGAGATAAAAGGAGCAACCTTTGGTGGTAATATTGGAGAGCTGTACCTCGATGCGTTTTTTATGAAAGGCAGCCTCGTTAGTCAGTTTGCTGCTGAGAAGATCAGGGGACTCATTAAGCGCGCAAGAAACCGAACAATAAAAACCTCGCAGTCGGACAGAAATCTTATTAGTAAGATAGGTGATGACTTAATCAGGTTACAATTGGAAAAACTGACCAATGATAAAAATTGATGACCACTGTAGCTCGGACCTGGATGTCATGGCCGGGAAACACTATCACTCGCTGGTTGGAGAACCGTTGAAAGGAGCCAGGCGTTATCATGCAACCCAATCATTGGCTGGAAGAATCCAGGCACAACGAAAAGTAGATCGTAGCAAGGGTCAGCTTCTGCGGGTTAGATTCTGGGATTATCTGTTAAATGACAATCTTGCGAATCTTGAAAAACTCATTACCTCCCGGCCCCCTGTATTAAAGGAAATGATTGAAGAAATTCGTACAACCACATCAGTGAATTTTTTCTCCGTAGAAAAGAATTATAGCAAGGCGACACTCACGGATTTCGGCAAGATAGTACGCAATGTGTTTAATTATGAGAGCTACAGGGATAGCGATGACTGTCAAAATTATTGCGACAGTTTCCGTCTGGGATTTTGTCCCTATTGTAATATCGTATCAGTTGAAGTAATCAAGACCAAGGGGTTGAAAGGAAACGATAGAAAGCAGGCATTGTTACAGATAGATCACTTCTATCCCCGCTCAAGACATCCTTATCTCGCTCTTTCCTTTTTTAATCTGATTCCAGGTTGCGGAATTTGTAATTCCCCTCTCAAAGGAGACAAGCGATTTGATATCGACACTCATTTTAATCCCTTTGATAAAAGGTTTGATGACTTTTTTAAGTTTTACTTGCGTGAGGGATTGCTGGATAGTGAATCTGATGTAGTGATTAAATACGAAAACAAGCAAGCCTACGCCTCTGACTCGCTCAGGGATTTTAATCTTGAGTCACGATATAACACTCCTGCGCACAAAAGAATGGTATATCATTTGGTTCAAAACTTTCGTCATCATAGTAAGGGGGTAACCAATTCCACTATTAGTCAATTTGATGAACTGTTTGCTGATGCGGACGAGGCGCTACAGCGTTTGCTTGAAAACTACAACGTGCCGGTTTCTCAGAAGACCATCAACGATGTGTATCTTGGAAAACTTAAACGCGATCTGGTTGTGCATTTGATGATTTTAAAATGAGCGGTACGTTGCCAGCTTTTAGGCATTGCGTACCAGTTTAGTTAAATGTGTTATCCTGACAAATTTTTTTATTGATCGGACTATGTTTTTACCCAATGATAAGTGCGTTCTTAACATGAGATAATAGATCGCTTTGCTTTTATTCATTGTCCCTATAACGGATCATTCATCCGCTCATTTGTAATCTATTTCTCATCCGATCAAAACATTTCATTCCTATCTTGTTCAATAGGAATTAACTGTCAAACCCCGATACCTGAACGACTTTG
>JBGATZ010000256.1:0-7314 GCA_044228905.1 Cyclobacteriaceae bacterium
TGCATGATGTGTTATGTCCACGTTTACAGAACCGGATATTTTATACTCAGAAACTTAACATACGCTTTCAAATCACCGTTGAACTTTTCACCGAACTCTTTTTCAAACGTATTCTGCTTCGATTGATAATGACGATAGCTCATGAAATACGTATTGTTTGGCAACCGCTTCTCGTATCGCTTAGATGGCGTTTTGTTTAGCTTTAGATTTAAGGTATCCATATTGAGTACAATCGATCTGATCATTGTCTCCTTTTTCAATTTTCTTTCTTCGATCCCTTCATTGCCCAATGTCTGGTACAGACTATCCAGCTTAACAGTTGCTTTCAGAATATATTTTGAGAATTTGCGGTAGTCCTGGTCTTCATATAAGTAAGTTGTATATTCTTTTGATTCCCTTCCATACTTGTACTCAAGGAAGTTATACGCTGCGGTATCTCCGATAAAAGAAGCCAGGTTCTCATTGAAGTCTACGCTGTCTTTTACCCATAAGGTGGAGTGCACCATTTCATGAATAATCAGACTGGCCAGATCACCTTCACTTCGTTTAAGCATATCACTTAGAATCGGATCTTTGAACCAACCAAGTGTAGACCATCCGCCTGGGTTACGCACGCTCACGTCCCATCCTTCCTCTTCCAGTTTGTCACGTTCTTTTCGTGCTTTCTCTTTATCAAAGTATCCTTTATAAGGCACGCTGCCCACTACCGGAAATTCCCACATCTTCGGATTCAATGCAAATGCTTCGCAGGCTGTCACCACCCACATCAGTTCTTCCCCTTTCTGGTCGTAAAGTGTTTTATAATTTTCAGTGTCCTTCAGTCCGAGTGAGTCGATAGCAAACTTTCGTACTTCATCAATCAGTATCAGCTTTTGTTTAAGCGAGTCCGGAAACTCCGGATCCTTCATTACTTCAGTAATAGGTTTGGCTCCCCAGACAATCTTTAATTGACCCATCCCCTGGTTAATGCCATACCAGACCAATGACCAGTTCCAGATCAGGAGCAAGAGAATTATTGCCAGAAAAAAGAGGAGAATTTTGCGAATCATCGACAGGCGCAAGATAACTTTCTTAGCATTTAGTAAATGCTAAAACGGTCCAATAATAGCCCAAATTGGCCGAAAATAAAGTTTTTTCAAGGAGGTTGTAGGAAATCAAATGCTAAATACTAATTTCGTAGACCAAAATCACTAAATAATTTAGCAAACAATAACGAATATATACATGAGCGACACAGCAAAAGAGAAGTTGAAAGCCCTGCAACTAACGATCGACAAACTGGAAAAGTCTTACGGAAAGGGTACCGTAATGAAACTAAGTGATGAGCGTGTAAGTGATGATGTTCAAGCCATCTCTACCGGCTCACTCGGACTCGATATTGCATTAGGCATTGGTGGTATCCCGCGCGGAAGGATCACTGAGATCTACGGACCCGAATCATCCGGTAAAACTACGTTGACGATGCATTGCATTGCTGAAGCACAACGCAAAGGCGGATTAGCTGCTTTCATTGATGCGGAGCACGCATTTGACAAATCATATGCAGAGAAACTAGGTATTGACACCGAAAATCTGCTTATCTCTCAACCTGACAACGGTGAGCAGGCTCTTGAAATTACTGAGCATTTGATCCGCTCGGGAGCCATTGACATTATTGTCATTGACTCAGTAGCTGCGCTTGTACCTAAAGCAGAATTGGAAGGTGAAATGGGTGAAAGTAAAATGGGGTTGCAGGCACGTTTGATGTCACAGGCGTTGAGAAAGCTAACCGGTACTATCAGCAAAACCGGTTGTGCGTGTATCTTCATCAACCAGCTTCGTGAGAAGATCGGTGTGATGTTTGGAAATCCGGAAACCACCACGGGTGGTAATGCACTGAAATTCTATGCTTCGGTTCGTCTTGATATCCGAAGAATCGGTCAGATCAAAGAATCGGCTGATGACATTACTGGTAACCGTGCGAAAGTGAAAGTGGTGAAGAACAAAGTAGCTCCTCCTTTCAAGGTAGTTGAATTTGATATCATGTATGGACGAGGTATTTCCAAGTCTGGCGAGATCGTTGACTTAGGCGTTGAATTAAATGTGATTCAAAAATCAGGTTCATGGTTCTCTTACAGTGGAAATAAGCTAGGTCAGGGCCGTGATGCCGTGAAGCAACTGATTGAAGATAATCCGGAACTGATGGAAGATCTGGAAAAGAAAATCAAAGATAAGATCTCCAGCGGCAATGGATTGAAAGAAGAGAAGGGAGAAGAAGATTAATGAGTCAATTGAGCAATCTGCCAATTGATAATCTGAAACAACTCAAACAAAAAGTCCGATTGGTAGCAACCGATCGGACTTTTACTTTTAGAGAAATTTATACTTTAAGTAGATCGAATTGCTGCAACCGGATCTAATCTTGCTGCTACAGCCGCTGGAACAATACCTGAAATAATTCCAATTGCTGATGACACTCCGATTCCCAGCACAATATTTTTCATCGACAGCACTACTTGTAAGCTTCCAAATGGCATGAAGGTAAGCAGCCATACCAGAAATAAGCCGCCCAATCCTCCAATGAGGCTGAGAAAGACCGCTTCAAACAAAAACTGGAAGAGAATGAAATAGTTTTTCGCGCCAAGCGATTTCTGCAATCCAATGATACTCGTTCGCTCTTTAACAGATACGAACATGATATTAGCAATACCGAACCCCCCAACGAGGATTGAAAATCCTCCGATAATCCAACCGGCAATCCCAAATACATCGAAGATTCCCGAGATCATATTCATAAACGCTTCAGGTCTGTTGATGGCAAAGTTATCTTTCTCATACGGTTTTAAACCTCTGCGCACGCGCATGAAGCCACGCAATTCATTCTCCAGCTCTACCAGCCCCACGTCTGATTCCTTCCCTTTGATTCCAATATCAGATTCAAGCTCGCTCCATCGGCCAGAGCCCGTCTGATAAAGACGCCTGAACGATTGATAAGGAATAATTACATTATAATCGTTGGTTGTTCTTCCAAGAAAACTTTGTCCTTCTTTTTTGATAACACCAACTATTCGGTAATTCTGGTCTTTGACTTTTATCGTTTCCCCTATCGGATTTTCTTCATTTGGAAAAAGTGCAAAGGCAACTTCGTAGCCCAATACAGCTATTCCACGCCCGGCTTCCAACTCATCGGGAGTGAAATAGCGGCCTTTCTCGATGGGAATTTCAAACAATTCATTGTAGCCCTGAGAACCACCTACCAGGTCGATCTGGCCAATGCTGTACGTTCCTCTCTTGATGGTTTGGTTTCCCCGGTTAGAAAAAATCGCAATACTGCTGGAGTTTTTCAGATTGGCCTGAAGCAACTTATACTCGTTATAGGATGGCGTAGGCCTGCGGAAATATTCCCACCATTTATACTCTTCTCCTCCAGGAAAGGGCCACTTCTGAAAATACACTACTCCACTTCCCAGGAAACTGAGACTGTCTTTAATGTTTTTCTCCAGAGAATCAACGAAGGTAAAAACCGCGATAATTGCAAAAATTCCCACCGTTACTCCCAAAAGCGAGAGGATGGTACGGAGGAGATTGCCTTTCAATGCACTCCAGGCAAATCGAAAGCTTTCAAGAATGCGGAAGGTTAGCATCAGCTCTTTAGCAGGTTTAAGTGTTCTGAGTTGCCCGAAAATCGGGTTTCGATCCACAAAACCCGAACGTTTTACGATTCTTTGTTACTGAGCCTCAAGTTTTCGTTAGTGCTTTCGAACTTGCCTCCATAATGTATTTTTGCAGCCTTTACTAAAAACGCCCCTCAAAGGCAAAGCCCGTAAGCTTATGATTTGTCCGACTGCCCAGCCTTCTGATTTGCAAGCAATTGGCACAGACATTTTCAGTACAAAAGCCGGGATGCAAATCAACTCATTAACAGCAACCCGCTAAAAACAAAAAACCAATGAAATTATCCGAATTCAAATTCGACTTACCCAACAACTTAATCGCTCTTGAGCCTGCCGACAACCGTGATGAATCGCGATTGATGGTGATTCACCGTGACAGCGGCAAAATTGAGCATAAGGTATTCAAGGACGTAGTAGACTATTTTGGTGAAGGCGATGTATTCGTAGGCAACGATACGATGGTTTTTCCTGCCCGTCTTTACGGACGCAAAGAAAAGACGGGTGCTAAGATTGAGGTATTCCTTTTACGCGAACTCAATGCAGAGATGCATCTGTGGGATGTACTGGTAGATCCTGCCCGCAAAATTCGTGTAGGCAACAAACTTTACTTTGGTGATGGAGATCTTGTAGCTGAAGTTATTGACAATACCACTTCACGCGGACGTACCATTCGTTTCCTGTTTGATGGGGATGCCGAAGCGTTCAGCAAAATTGTAGAGACACTGGGAGAAACACCCCTTCCAAAATACATCAAACGGAAAGTAAAACCGGAAGATAAAGATCGTTTCCAGACGATCTATGCTAAAAATAAAGGAGCTGTATCTGCACCAACTGCAGGGCTTCACTTTACTCGTCAACTGTTAAAGCGACTTCAGATCAAAGGCGTAGACATGACTTACGTTACCCTTCATATTGGCTTGGGAACATTCCGCCCGGTGGATGTGGAAGATCTGACCAAACATAAGATGGATTCCGAAAACTTCATTGTAGGTACAGATGCAGTGAAAATGGTGAACAATGCACTCGATAATAAGAACAGAGTATGTGCGGTAGGTACTACGACTATGCGCGCATTGGAAACTGCAGTATCCGCAAACAACAGATTGAAAGAACGTGAAGGATGGACAGATAAATTCATTTTCCCTCCTTACGACTTCAAAATCTGTAATGCAATGATTACCAATTTCCACCAACCAGAATCTACATTATTGATGATGGCCGCTGCATTCGGTGGCTTTGAACTGGTAATGCAGGCCTACCAGGTTGCTAAAAAAGAAAAGTATAAGTTTCTCACTTATGGCGATGCCATGCTGATTGTTTAAGTAAACTTATTTCAGATAACTTTAAAGCCCCGGACTTCCGGGGCTTTATTATTTTCATCACATGAAAGAATACGCCATCATTGTAGCAGGAGGAAAAGGAACACGCATTGACAGTGTGCTGCCTAAACAGTTCCTCCCATTAAATGGCAAGCCGATATTACTGCATACCATTGAGGCATTTTATAATTACTCCCCTGAAATCACGCTTATCCTTGTTCTGCCAGAAGATGATTTTGAAACGTGGCACTCCATTGTGAAAAATCACTCTTTCAACAGACCGGTCATTTTGCAAACCGGAGGGGCCTCACGATTTCAATCGGTAAAAAAAGGATTAGAGAAAATTACGGGTAACGGCTTAGTGGCTGTTCATGACGGAGTAAGACCACTTGTAAGTAAGCAAATCATCTCCGAGTCGTTTGAGCTTGCTGCAATCCATAAGGCAGCGGTGGCAACCGTTGCTTTAAAGGATTCAATCAGAATGACAAATGGAACAGCTTCGAAAGCTGTTGACCGGTCACACTACCGAATTATCCAAACACCACAAACCTTTGAGGTTGTTTTGCTAAAGAGCGCTTATGAATCAAAAGAAGAAGTAAGTCTCACAGACGATGCCAGTGTAGCAGAGCGCGCAGGTCATTCAATCTTCCTTTTCGAAGGAAGTTATGAGAATATCAAAATCACCACGAAAGAAGACCTCATTGTAGCTGAGGCATTGTTGAAGGCAAAGGAATAATTCCTTCAATTCAACCCTTCACCGGTAACGATTGCTTTATACAAAGCAAAAAAGCTGATCGGTTTGATCAGCTTTCATCAATTATTTAAATACAGGTTTACTAACCTTAATATTCATCTTCATTAAAGAAGAAATCTTCTTTGGTGGGGTAATCCGGCCAGATCTCTTCAATACTTTCATAAGGCTGGCCATCATCTTCCAGTTCCTGAAGGTTTTCCACCACTTCCAAAGGCGCGCCTGAACGGATAGAGAAGTCAATCAGTTCATCTTTTGTAGCTGGCCAAGGTGCATCTTCCAGGTAGGAAGCTAATTCGAGTGTCCAATACATAGGCTAAAATTCCCCCTTTTAATTTTGCGCAAAAATAGAATTAATTAGATCATTGTCAATACCCTGCATAAGCAAAAAGCAATCGCTTTAGTTCCATCGTTTTAAACATTGAAAAGTAACCCTTTTTGGCTCTTTTACAACCATTCTTCCCTATATGCACTATGAACTAAAAAAGCCATATTTGCCATTCATTCAAAAAAACCATGGCTGACGAAAAGATTATTTTCTCCATGACGGGTGTCAACAAAATCTACCCGCCCAGTAAACAAGTTTTAAAAAATATCTATCTCTCCTTCTTTTACGGAGCAAAAATCGGGGTTTTGGGTCTCAACGGATCTGGTAAATCCTCATTGCTTCGCATTATTGCAGGTATTGATAAAGAATATCAGGGAGAAGTTGTTTCTGATCTTGGCTATTCGGTTGGCTACCTGGAGCAAGAGCCTCAACTCGATAAGACAAAAACAGTAAAAGAGATTGTTGAGGAAGGGGCAGCCGAAGTGGTTGCGTTGTTGAAGGAGTTCGAAGCCATCAATGAAAAATTTGCTGATCCTGCTGTGATGGAAGATCCGGATGCAATGGATAAGCTCATCACCAAGCAAGGCGAAATACAGGAAAAACTAGATGCGGTCAACGCATGGGAACTTGACAGCAAACTGGAGCGTGCCATGGATGCGTTACGTTGCCCTCCTCCGGATACTAAAGTGGAACATCTTTCAGGTGGTGAAAAAAGACGTGTGGCCTTGTGTCGCTTATTATTGAAAGAACCGGATGTACTGTTATTGGATGAACCAACCAACCACCTGGATGCTGAATCAGTTTACTGGCTGGAGCAACACTTAAGACAATACAAAGGAACTGTCATTGCTGTGACTCACGATCGTTACTTCCTTGACAATGTAGCAGGATGGATTCTTGAACTGGATCGTGGAGAAGGTATTCCATGGAAAGGAAACTATTCTTCATGGCTGGATCAGAAACAAAAAAGATTAGCACAGGAAGAGAAAACAGAATCGAAGCGTCAGAAAGCACTCGAGCGCGAGTTGGAATGGGTTCGGATGAATCCAAAAGGACGTCATGCAAAAGGCAAAGCACGTTTGAGCAACTATGAGAAATTACTCAGCCAGGAGAGCCGTGAGAAAGAAGAGAAACTTGAACTTTTCATCCCTCCTGGTCCACGCTTAGGCAATAAAGTAATTGAAGCTACTGGTGTAGCAAAAGCTTATGGCGATAAGCTTTTATATGAAAATCTGAATTTCACCTTGCCACCAGCTGGTATTG
>JBGATZ010000257.1:0-7157 GCA_044228905.1 Cyclobacteriaceae bacterium
TTAATGGCAGGTGCGCGTTTGCTCGATGAAAGTAATGTAGACACTTCACAGGCTTCTATATTATCTAAAGTGACAATTAAGAATAAAAAGAATGGAGCTTCTTTTACGTATACATTAGTTTCGGAAGAAGAAGCTGATTTAAAGACAGGGAAGATCAGTACGATGTCTCCCATAGGAAAAGGATTGCTTGGAAAAAAAGTAGGAGATAGTGCACAAATCAAAACTCCTGCAGGTGAAATTGAGTTTGAAATTATCAGCATCGGTTTATAATTTAATTCCATGGCCAGTATCTTTACTAAGATCATCAATCGCGAAATTCCGGGGCATATTGTTGCAGAGGATGATAACTTCATCGCCTTTCTCGACATCACTCCCTTGGTGATAGGCCACACATTAGTTGTTCCAAAGAAGGAAGTAGACTATATCTTTGATATGGATGATGATATTCTGGGAGCAATGAATGTGTTTGCAAAAAAAGTAGCACGCGGTGTGAAGAAGGCAGTTCCATGCAAGCGCATTGGTGTTGCAGTGATTGGCCTTGAGGTGCCGCATACTCATATGCATCTTGTACCGATGAATACTGCGAATGATTTGAATTTTACTCAGCCTAAATTGCAACCTACGCAGGAGCAATTGGCTGCTGTGGCAAAAGACATTCGCGAAGCGTTAGGCTAGCAGAGAGATCAATTCTCCAGAAAGTCAATGTCGGCATTAAGCGGATATCGCATCAGGTACTGAACTGCTTCCTGTACAGTCATTCCTTCAAATAATACATTGTAAAGTGTATCTGTAATCAAAGCTCTGACTTTGTAATGATCAGCGCATTTTTTTGCTATGCGGATGGTATTCACGCCTTCCGCTACTTCTTCCATATCTTCCAGGATGTCTTGTAGTTTTTCTCCCTTGGCGAGACGATACCCCACAGTAAAATTCCGACTCATCGGGCTATTGCAGGTTGTTACTAAATCTCCTATGCCCGCTACACCTAAGAATGCTTTTGTATTTCCTCCCAGCGCCCTTCCCAGGTAAACCATTTCTACTGCACCACGGCTTATTAAAAGACCTTTCGCATTTTCTCCATAGCCAAGTCCACTGATTGCTCCCGATGCAATGGCTATAATATTTTTTAATACACCCGCCAGTTCCACGCCTACCAGATCATTGTTTTCATATACCTGAAAACGGTCGGTACGCAGCAATTTCTTTCCTGTTTGAATTACTTCTCTGAAATGACTGGCTACAACTGTGGCGCCCGGCTGACCTTGAGCCATTTCTTTTGAAAGATTGGGGCCGCCAAGGCAACCTACGCGTACTACTGTACTCTCTTCTTTGATCACCTCACTCATCGTTTTTACATGTTCACGATTGAGCTTTTTTACACTCTCGATAGTATCTCCCTCTGAAAGTTTGATGTCGAAGCCTTTGGTGCCGTGAATCAGAATATGATACGGATGAAGGTAAGGGGAGAGATTCTTCATCATGGAACGAAAATGCTGCGATGGAACGATTGGAAAAATCACATCACACTGGCTGGCGAAATACTCCAGATCATCCGTGGGTTTGATATTTGGATTAATCTTTTGTCCCCTGTTCTCACCTTTGTCCAGTATATGCCTGATTACCTTTTCATCACGTGCGAACAAAAGCACATTTTTATTCTGAGCCAGGATATTGGCAACGGCTGTTCCAAAATTTCCGGCTCCGATTACTCCAACAGGCTTGTCAGATGAAGTTTTCGAGGTCATAGCCTACCAGGCGATTATGATAGTAATAAAGAGTAGTGAGATCCCTGGTGACAATGTTGCCTTTTTTATTTTTTAATAAAGGACGCTTTAAGTGGAATATCCCCACATTGTCCAGACCTCGCTTAATTACAATATCCGCTTCGCCTTTCAAGTGTGTGGCATAATGAACTTTGTTCTCATCCTTCATGCGGTACACTTCTTTCCGTACCCTTTTGAATGTTTCTCTGAACTCTTCATAATCCAGTTCGAGATCCTCTTCAGGTAAACGCAGCAAGCTGAACAGGTCAAGTTTTGGATATTTTTTCTGCCACATTTCAAAAGCAATAAATGCTACAAGGTGACTGGCGAACACGCGATTAATGCGATGATATTCCTTAACCACTTTTTGACTTAACATGCGGGTGTATTCTTCTTCCCGCTGTTTGTCAACCGTTACTTGCCCGTTGGTAAGAAAGTAGTCACGGGTATTAATCTTATTCCCATTTGCGTCAAGACTGTTTCCTTCTTCATCAACATAGTTGCCAAGCACATCTAATCCCGGACCAATCGAAACAGAAATATTGGATCCTTTAGTGAAGAATTTAAACATGAATTTGATCAACTGGAAACTTCCGTAATTATCCTGCTCCGGGAAGTACCTGTCTTGTCCCTTTACATGAAGATAATCTTCTATTAAATCAGGAGCTTCTAATACAAAATGGTAGTTGAGCGTAACTGGCACCACAAATACTTTTCTTACTTCACTTTCAGGCGCTGTAGTATTGCTCATGTAGGCACTACGCTGTGCTTCAATGGCAGTACTCAGCAACCCCAGCTTCAATTGCTTTTCAATCAATCCTGAACGGGAACGTGTACCGCCAGGGAAGAATAAACTATGTGCACCTTTTTGAATAGCAAGATTTGAATATGATTTCAATGTTTCAAAGTAGGGGAGGTTTTTCTTCCTTCTGTCTACTTTATAAGCACCAAGACTATTCATGAAATAAGCAAAAATCTTGATGTTGAATAGGTTCAACCCTGCTCCATAAATGAATGCAGGTAATCCGATAGAATGAATGATCCAACCGATGAGAATAGAATCAAGATTGCTGAAGTGCGTGGGAACCATTACTACTGTTCCTTGCTTGGCAAGTTTGCGTATCATACGCACCTTACCCACAATATGAATTTTGTCGCGAAGTGTGTACTGTGTTCTGAAAAATGCCCCGAATTTTTTTACCCGTGCGCCATTGAGTAGTCGTGCAAACCAGAATTTAATCACTTCACGGGCAAACCGGTAAGAGCTTGGCTTAAAGTTACCTGCAATTTCATTGGCATACCGATAAATGATTTGCCTTAGAATTTCTTCTTCTTTCTTATTTCCTTCTTCTTTCGAAGCACTGAGTTCAACAAGTTCGTTTTTGATTTTTGACCAGAAGGACGATTCATCAGCAGGATCCACTCTCCAGCGATTTCGCTTCATACGGTTCTGCTCGCGATAAACTGTTGCTTCCAACTCATCAATGAGCTGCTTGCGTGAAGGGCGCAATTGTTTTACATCGTCCAGTGCTTTCTGAACAACTTCTTCGATGAACTCCTTCCTGTTTTTACTGAGCTGGTAAACCGGCCAATCGGGTATCCCTTCAAGAATGGGTTTATAAGGCTTGTTCTTATTCTTCTTTTCTACAATATCCATCAACTATTCTGAAAAAGGATGTCAAAGTTAACCCCAAAGGTTATATTACCAAAACGCGTGTAAAGTGTTGATTGTGAGCTATTAGATTTGATCGGTAGCATCTGCAATGCTCCTGGACATATCGGCAAAACGCGCCATGGCATCGCTTATAAAATCCTCGTTCATTATTTTATAGAGGTCTTCTTCCGAGCTCAGATCCGTTTCATTGACCTTAAAAGTCTGCTCAAAAGGACCGGCCTCAAGTTTGATGAGGTATTTATTATTCCAATGGAAAATGGTGATTTTACATTCCGGATGGGCTATTTCTTTCACTACGCGCATACGCGAATTTTCAAAAAAGGCAAGGAACTTCCAACTGAGATACCCCAATCTGGTTGGTTTGAGATAAGAATGCGTTAAGAATTGCGACCAATTGCCGTTTTCCGCAGTAAAGGGCTTTTGTGTTTTATGATTTAAGTGGTTACTTGAAGATGTTTAGAGTGAGCATGTTGATAATTGCTGAACCAAAGCAAAGTGGTGTGGGTTCATACTCCTGAACAGCAAATTCCTTATTTTTGAGTGCCGTTTATCCGTTAGATGAAGTTGATTAAATACCTTTTTGTGGGATTGTTTTTGATGGCGGGTATTTCGCAAACTGCCTGGGCAACCCACCTGCGTGCCGGAGAGATTATTGTAGAGCGAACAAGCTGTACCAGTCTTACATTCCGAATTACAATTAATGCCTATACGAATACAGATTCTCCAATACGGTTTGGAGATGGAACGTTATCTTTTGGAGATGGAAGTGCTCCGGTAACCACACCTACCATTGATAACCCTCCGCGCTTACCCGGAGTAGAAGGTGTAGGCATTATCAGCTATACATTACCACCCCATACATTTCCAGGTCCCGGCCGATATGTAATCAGTTACCTCGAGCCGAATCGCAATGCGGGTATCCTTAATATGTTTAACTCTGTTGATACAAAGTTTTATCTGGAAACAGTAATCAACATCGACCCCTTTTTAGGTTGTGACAATTCTCCAATTCTCCTTGTGCCTCCGATCGACAAGGCATGTACAGGTGCAGCCTGGTATCACAATCCTGGTGCGTACGATCCGGATGGCGATAGCTTATCCTATGAGCTGACCATTCCGAAACAAGAAAAAGACCGCGATGTAAATAACTACCGTAATCCAAACGTAAGAGAATTTTACGATCGCATCGGTCTTGACTATGGTCAGGCGAATGAAACAAAGAACGGAACGCCCACTTTTTCTATTGATGCCCGAACAGGAACCATACTATGGAACGCTCCTGGTGCACCAGGAGAATATAACATTGCCTTTATGGTAAAAGAATGGCGCAAAATTGGAACCAGTTGGGTACAGTTAGGCTATGTGGTTCGTGATATGCAAATCATGGTGGAGGATTGTAATAATCTGCGCCCTGAATTACAGGTGCCACCAGACATTTGTGTAGAGGCAGGAACAAGAATTGAAGAAAGCATTTTTGGATTCGATCCGGATGGAGATAGTGTGAGTATTGAAGCGTTTTCAGAAGTATTCAGTATCACTCCATCTCCTGCTACTTATACACCACGGGAGCTGGACCGGAATGGAAACAATATTCCGGTGTATCAGGCATCTGGTCCATCTAAACTTGCAAAAATTGATTTTACATGGAATACCACTTGCGAGCACATTAAAGAGCAGCCATATCAAGTTGTATTTAAAATCAGCGATAAGCGAATGTTGAGTCAGGGGCCAAGTCTGGTGCAATTCAAAACATGGAATATCAGAGTGGTAGGACCTGCACCCAAGTGGAAGAACATTCAGGTGGATCAAAAAACAGAAACTGCTACGGTAACATGGAATCCGTATGCTTGTCAAAATGCAATTACTATGCAGGTCTGGAGAAAGGTAGATAAAATAGAGTATACCCCGCCAGAATGTGTAACGGGAATGCCCGAGTTTCTTGGCTTCACCAAGATCGCAGAATTACCGATCACACAATCTACTTATAAAGATAATAACGGAGGAAAGGGGCTGGCAGCCGGAGCTCAATATTGCTATCGTCTGGTTGCCGTGTTTCCACTTCCGGGCGGAGGCGAAAGTTATGTATCTAGAGACACATGTCTGGCCCCTATACTGGCGGATGCCCCAATAATCACTAATGTTTCTGTTGATAAAACAGACCGTGAAATTGGACAGATCACCGTAAAATGGAGATCTCCGTTTGAAGCAGACAAACAGGCAAACCCGCCACCGTATCAGTATGAAGTATATAGAGCTGAAGGTTTTTCCGGAACAATAGGACGTAGCAGAGCGCACAATGGAAAACTGACAGATTCTACTTTTGTGGATACACAGATTAATACAGAAGAGCTCGTATACAATTATAGTATCATTGCCTATGATAACAATGGAATTAAAATTGATACATCAAGCACAGCGTCATCAGTGCGACTGGAGGCAAAATCACAATTGAAACGCATCGAGTTGTCGTGGGCTTTTGATGTTCCGTGGAGCAATAAAACAGATAGTTATCCGAGACACTTGATATACAGGGGAGGAGAAAATGCTACCGAAAGTCAGCTTGTGTTGATTGACAGTATCAACGTAAATGAGCGTGCTTTTAATTACATCGATTCAGGTCAATATCAAACCACCCCTTTGAAAGAGACAGACACGTATTGCTACAGAGTGATGACGCGGGGATCATATGGTAATCCAAAAATAAAAGACCCATTAGTTAATTTTTCCCAGATCGTGTGCGCTCAGCCCAACGATGATATTCCTCCTTGCCAGCCAGTTATCAATGCCAAAGGAATTCTGTGTGAAACTTTTGTGCAGACCAGTTCGTGCAACCCGACAACCTTTAGTAATACATTGACCTGGGCGCGTCCTGAAAATGATGCATGCCGCGCTGATATAAGAGGATATAACGTGTATGCGTACCCCGAATTGGGATCCAGGGATAGCATACTTCTTGCTACGAATGTCAGAGATACTTTTTACATTGATACGAAAGACATGATTTCCCATGCAAGATGTTATCGTGTATCAGCAGTCGATCGTGCTGGGAATGAAAGTCTGTTGAGTGAAACATTTTGTTTTGATAATTGCCCACACTACGAACTGCCAAATGTATTCACACCTAACGGAGACGGTTGCAATGATGTATTCAGTGCGTTTAGCGACAGAGCAGTAGTAGATGAAAATGGTATCGGTGCATGTGGTGGGCCAATTGATGAAGTAGCGCAAAAAGCGAAGTGTGCCCGCTTTGTTCAAAAGGTTCATTTTACTGTGGTGAATCGTTGGGGTACCGAGGTATATGATTATCAATCGGGTTCAGAAAACACCATTTATCTTGATTGGGATGGCCGTGATAATGACGGGAAGGAACTTTCTGCAGGGATTTACTATTATGTAGCTGAGGTTACCTTCCTGGTGGTTGATCCTGCTCAGCGAAATCAAACCATTCGTGGCTGGGTGCATCTGATTCGATAGTAATGAATAAAAGAGTTATTCTTTTTGACGGTGTTTGTAATCTTTGCAACACCTCCGTTCAGTTTGTTATTCAAAGAGATCATTCGGGAAAATTTAATTATGCCGCTTTACAATCCGAAGCAGGACAGAAGCTTCTGGCAGAGCATCTACTTCCTGTTACTGATTTTTACAGTATCATCTTAATTAAAGAAGGGAAAGTTTACCAGCGAAGCCGCGCAGCACTGGAAATAGCCAGGGAGCTAAAC
>JBGATZ010000258.1:0-7133 GCA_044228905.1 Cyclobacteriaceae bacterium
AATACCGCTTTTGGCGCCAATTCGCTCATTGCAAATTTCTATGGCAATAACAATACAGGCATAGGAATGTACGCGATGAAAAACAATACATGGGGAAACAACAATACGGTAGTGGGTTACAACAGCGGACTGGGTATCACCACCGGCAACGCAAACACAATCATTGGTGCCAATGTATCCGGCTTATCCTCCTCTTTGTCCAATACAATTATTCTTGCTGACGGAGATGGAAATCAGAGATTGATTATCGACAAAACGGGAAAGGCGATCATCGGAGGAACAACTCTAACTACTCCGGGAAATTATAAACTATACGTAAAGGATGGAATTCTTACTGAAAAGGTGGTGGTAGCCGTTGCAAACAGTACTGACTGGGCAGACTATGTATTTCATCCTGCATATAAACTGATGTCGCTTACGGATGTAAAGAACTTTGTAAACAAAAACAATCACTTGCCCAATATCCCATCAGCAAAAGAAGTGGTAGAAAAAGGCATCAATCTGGGAGAGATGGACGCGAAATTACTCTCTAAAATCGAAGAACTTACGCTATATGTAATTCAGCAAAATGACAGAAACAACGAGTTAATGCAAATCAACTCAAAGCTGACCAAGCAATTGGATGAGCTGAGTGAGCGCATAAACAAACTTGAAGAAAAGAAATAAGTATACAACAAGTGAAACAAACTATGATGAAGTCAATTAAAATCAATACTGTCTTTGGTTTGATTCTTCTTTCGGTTGCTTCTTACGGACAGGAGCATATCCATATTCTCTCCAGCGACACAATTCGTTCGGGTGACGTAATTACCTATGGAGGTCACGTTATCTCAAGCCCCAACGGAATGCCGTTTATTATAGAAGGGGGTGGCCGGGTTAATATGATTGCAACTCGTAAAATTGAACTCAGTCCGGGGTTCAAATCCCTCAATGAAAGTTACCTGTCTGCAACGGTGTTAAGTTTTTCAATTTCAGACTCCGAAAGAAATGAAGGCAGCATCACGGTTTATCCAAACCCAACTGAACGGGACCTGATTGTAAAATCATCACAGGTCATCCGTTCTGCAAGACTGACTGATATCAACGGAGTGATGATCATAGAAATGAATCGGATAAACACCGACTCATTCACAATGGATGTGTCCGGACTGCGACCGGGTATTTATTTAATCGAGGTAAGCACTGACGGGCAGGTTGAAAAAATAAGAGTTCAAAAAAATTAAATCGCCCAACACAGTGGCAGCGTATCAGGACGAACATTCCAAGAACGCTGCCACTTTCATGAGACCAGGCTTAACAGAATTCACTAACATAATGGAGGGCCTTCGGTACTTGCAATACCACCCTTCCTGACGGCAAATAGCCCTGTCTCCCCCGAAAAAACGTGGATTGAGCAGAGTTACTGGTAATCAAGATGCATTTAAAGGTATTCTTGAACAGCGAATCCCCTATTTCAGGGCACAAAACTTAAATTTACACTCTATATTAATAGAGAAATTCCTGCCCTGGAAAATGAAATATTTTGTTCTGGCCCTCTTGCTGTCTTTTAGTACGCTGCTCTTCGGTCAGGAGAATTCTGGTCCGGAAAAAATCTGGAGCTCAGGTCTTCCTTTTATTACCAATTTCAACACCGAGGACTTCAAGGCCGCTCCACAAAACTGGTCAATCTCCCAGGGCAATGATGGATTGATCTATGTCGGAAACAATTCCGGTATTCTCGAATACGATGGCTCCTCCTGGAGAACGATAAAAACGAGCCTTGGCAATCCGGTGCGTTCATTGGGCAAAGATTCCAAAGGAAAAATATTTGTAGGCGGCATTGGCGAAATCGGGTTTCTGGAACCCGATGCCATTCAGGGGATGAAGTATCATTCGTTGTTGTCCTTATTGGATAAGTCCTGCCACGACTTCGGCAACGTATGGTTCACTTATGCCATTGATGATTCCATTTATTTCATGTGCGATAATTATATCATCCGTTGGGCGAATGAAACATTCAAAGTGTGGAGCAATAAGAAATATGGTGATTTTGGATTCTCCTGGTGTATCCGCAAAAACATTTACATCGATGTGAGCGGAAAAGGTTTAATGAAACTGGAGAACGACTCATTGATTGTTGTAAAAGGAGGAGAGCAATTTAAGGGAAAGAATATTACCGGCATGCAGGCTTCCGGAGAAAAGGATATGATCCTCTTCAATATTGCAAAGGAGATATTATTATTCAGAAATGGCATACTCACTTCACTCCCTCTGTCTGATCAGCAAAAATTCAACGCCTCGGTTTATCAATGTATCAAACTCGCCAATGGCGATCTGGCGCTGGGCACTACCGGATCCGGATTTTACCTGACAGATCAAGACGGTAAGATCAAAATGAATATTACCAAACAACTCGGTCTGACCAGCGATGTCGTATATTCCATTTACGAAGACGCAGAAGGTGACCTATGGCTGGCAACCGATAATGGCATCAATCACATCGAGCTCAATTCCCCACTACGGCTGCTGAATGAAAAGAATGGGGTCGATGAAAACACGTTCGACATTGAGTATTTTAACAACACAATTTTCATTACCAACAGTAAAGGAATCTTCAGATTACTAAAAGAAAATTCAAATGAGTTCTATGGCAAGCAGGTTTTCACAAAAATAAAAGGAATAGACAACCTCACTTTTCATTGTCATGTAATCAATGATCAATTAATTATTTCCAACTATGACGGACTCTTTTCACTGGACAAAAATAACCGGCTCAGTCTGATCGCAAAAGATAACGTAATCAAAGCCGAATCACCATCTGCGCCCGAACAGCAAAATATTCTGTTTGATACTAATTCGGATGGAATTGGAGAGCTTAACTACTCCAATGGAAAATGGCGTGAAGGGAAACAACGACTCAAAATTAAAACAAATGCCTACGGCTTTGCCCGGGGTGATAATGGAAATATCTTCATTAACACCAGGCGCAACGGCATTTATGAAGTACAATGGCAAACTCCGGGGCAAAGTCACACACTGAACGACCCTTATCAGTTAATTCATCATGACACCACAAGAGGTATTTCATTGAATGTAAAATCTATTGAACGAGTTGGAAATTCTGTCTTTGCGTCTACCGACAAACAATTTTCCAAATACAACGACCTGACCCATCGCTTCGAAGTAGATACTGTCGTTCAATCTATCGTAAACAAGCACAATGGCTCATGGATCTATGAAATCACCAACGCAGGGCATGACAATTATTGGCTCACCTTATATCACAACTATCAAAGTATTGTTTACAAAAACGAGAACAGCCAATTGCGCAAAGTTGACGCCATTGGCAGATTTTCGAGTGTATTGATCTCGAAAGTATTTGATTCAAAAAGTGGTATTGTATTTTTCGGGTCGAATAAATCGATTTTCATTTATAACGAGAATAAGAAAACAGATTTTAAAAATATTTTTAAAACGTCAATACGAAAAGTACTAACCGATCAGGATTCGTCAATCTATTCGGGATTCAAAATAGCTGATCAGCCATCCGCACCGGAAATCAATTACAGTAACAACAATCTGAAATTTCAATTCTCACTACCGAGCTATGATCTGTCATCCAAAAATCAATATCAATATTTTCTTGTCGGCTTTGATCAGGCCTGGTCAAAATGGAATTCGGATACTCAAATTGATTTCACAAACCTTCCCGAAGGCAGCTATAGTTTCAAGGTAAGAGGAATGAACGTGTACGGACAGATCAGTGAAGAAGATGAATTTAATTTTTCTATCGCCCCTCCCTGGCACCGTACCTGGTGGGCATATAGTCTCTTCGTTCTCTCGCTCATTGCCGTGGTATTCTTAATTGTGAAATGGCGATCAAGAGGTTTGCAACGGGAGAAGCTTATACTGGAAAATACCATTGAAGAAAGAACCAGGGAAATCAGTCAGCAGGCCATGCAATTAAAGGAGATGGACCGCGTGAAGTCCAGCTTCTTCGCTAACATTTCTCACGAATTCCGTACGCCTCTCACATTGATTCTCGCACCACTGGAGCAGGAACTGCAAAATAAGTCGGCAGCAGATAAAAACTCATTGTTGCTGATGAAGCGAAATGCTAATCGCTTATTGGAGCTGGTGAATCAGTTGCTCGACCTTTCCAAACTGGAAGCCGGAAAAATGGAAATGAACCTGGAGCAGGGCGATATCGGCTCGTTCCTGAATGTATTGGCCAGTTCGTTCGATTCATGGGCTCAGGTGAAAGAAATCAGGTTCGTCAATAAAATTGAACTGACTAATACGGAAGTCTGGTTTGATCGCGATAAAATGGAAAAAATTGTTACCAACCTTTTATCCAATGCATTCAAATTCACGCCCGTAAAAGGAACAGTAACATTTAATGCAGCTATACATAAAAAAGAAATCAGGAATGTTCTTCATCTTTCTGTATCCGATACAGGCAAAGGGATTCCGCCAGAGGAACAGGAGAAAGTTTTTTCATCTTTCTATCAAACCAAACAAACCGTAGAAGGCAACGAAGGCGGAACAGGGTTGGGATTGTCGTTGGTGAAGGAACTCGTCAAACTATATGGTGGCTCTATCAGTCTGAAGAGTAGCGCGGATAACGGAACTGAATTCACAATTGAAATACCCATAGACGAGACTGCATTCAAGCCAGATCAACTAACGAAAACGCATCCATCACTTTACAACCAGGTTCAATCTATGGATGAAGACGATGATAATGATGAACAGCTACACGAAGAAATCACTCCGGGCAAAGACACTGTTCTGATTGCCGAAGACAATGAGGACCTGCGCAATTATATGCGTGAACTGCTTGAAAAAGAATACAACGTGATTACAGTAAAAGATGGTGAAGAGGCAGTTATTCAGGCATCTCAGTTGATTCCCAACCTGATTCTCAGTGATCTGATGATGCCGAACATGGATGGAATGCAGCTCACAGGAAAAATAAAAACTGATCAGCGCACCAGCCACATTCCGGTAATTCTACTCACTGCAAGAAGTGAGCAGGAATCAAAGATTAAAGGATTAAAAACAGGTGCAGACGATTACCTCACAAAACCGTTCTCGCCCGAAGAGCTTCGGGTGAGGATCGGTAATCTCATTCAGCAGCGTAAACGATTGGCGGAACGCTTTCGTGAGCGCATTCTGGTGCCCGCCACACCTTCTGCTGAATTATCACTGGATGACAAATTCCTCAACAAAGCGAGAGCAATCATTGAAACCAATATTGCCGATACTTCCTTCAGTGTTGAAAAACTTGCCGAGGAAATATTTATGAACCGTACTCAATTGCTACGCAAGCTAAAGGCACTCACCGGAATGTCGCCAACCGATTTCATTAAAGATCTTCGGTTAAAAAGAGCAGCAGACATGATCAGGCAGAAAACAGATACGATTACACAAATCGGATATGCAGTGGGCTTCAATGATCAGTCTTATTTCACAAAGTGTTTCAAGAAGCAATTTGGAGTTACACCTACTGAATATTCAGCGCAACACGAAGCAAAGTAATTGACTATTTTATTTTGTTCTGAAATCAAAAGCTGGAACACCTTCAATGCCACAGTGGTGGACTACAAAAAGGGAACCAGCTAACGGTTGTTGCTTCAAATCATCGTCCGTCAGGTCTACTTTTGCCGTAGTGATATAAAGATCAGTTAAGCGGTTTCCACCGAAGGTGCAGGAAGTCACTTTCGCAACCGGCAGCGCTATCGAAAATATTTTCTTTCCTGTATGTGGATTCCACCTGCTCACCTGCCATCCATTCCAGTGGGCAATCCAGAGCATGCCTTCCTTATCAATAGTCATCCCATCCGGAAAACCTTTCTCTTCTTTCAAATCGATAACCACTCTGCGATTGCTGATCTGCCCTGCTGCAAGATTGAAATCATAAGCAACTACTAGCTGAGTAGGTGTATCGATATAGTAAAATGTACGGTGATCAGCACTCCACGCCATTCCGTTGGAAATCGTAACTCCTTCTATCTTTTTTTGAGAGGTAAGATGGTGATCTAACATATAAAGACTTCCTGCACCTGTATCCTCCGACAATGACATAGTACCTGCCCAAAATCTTCCCGCAGGATCACATTTTCCATCATTAAACCGGTTATGAGGCAAGTGTTTTTCAGGATCAACAATCATAGTCTGCTTACCGGAATGCCTTTCAATAAATGAAAATCCGTTTTGCAAGGCCACAATATAGTTTCCATTATCGCAGACCGCGAAAGAACCAATCATCTGGTTCATCGTTAGTGCACGGTAGCTCAAGTTCGCCACGTCATATTCATGGAGCACACCATTTAGAATATCGATCCAGCAAATCAAGTTACGTTTTGCATCCCACACCGGGCCTTCTGCAAGAAGGGACTGGTGATCTGTAACAACTTGTGGCTGCAATTTGTGCATATCAGATAAAAAATAATTCAGACACCTTGCCCGAAGGTAAGCAAGTTATTGTCGGGATCGAGGAGCGAAAACTCTTTTTGTCCCCACGGTTTTATTTGTAATGGCGCATTAGGGTGAATGGTCACCTGATTATCGATCATCCATTGGTACAGTTGATCAATGTTATCCGTTCGGATGTAAACCTGTCCGTAGTTCTCCTTCGGATCAATTTCTTTGAATAAGAAAAAATGAATCTGCACTTTCTCTTTCTCCACAATCAGGTAGTCGGGATAATCAGCAGAGCCAACGTCCTGGAAACCCAGTTTATTCAGATAATACGCGCGCGTAACTGCCTTATTACGCATCGGGAGTTTCGGGTTAACAGAAGTGAGCATCTCTTTTGATTTCAAATAGTCTTTGCTCAACAATTTACAACTTCTGGTTTGTTTCGTGCAGAAATTAATCTCTGGTTCCTGATAGCCTGTAATTGTAAAAAATTGAAACTCCGTAAATGATTACAAAAACCGAATGAATGACCAGGTCCGGATAGGGATTACCAATGAGCCAGTCTTTTCCGAGGTCTCCCATTTTTAATATTCCTTCAAACAAGTGTCGGACAACCATTAGTAAACCAATCCAACGACTGATTGGCGGTGTGGATTTTAATCCAATCATACAGGTCAATCCTGTCAAAACATAAAATAATGACAAGCTGGAGAGTATCGCCAGAAACGCAG
>JBGATZ010000259.1:0-7126 GCA_044228905.1 Cyclobacteriaceae bacterium
GTCATTCAGCAGATCGGAAATGTATTGTGTGTACAATGGCATTTTAAAGCCATTGCAAATGATGTACGTGTCCTTATTGATTTTCCCGCGCTCGTACAAGCTGCGAATGATCGGAATATCATAGGCAGAAGAAGTTTCGAGGTGAATATCATTCTTGAGAGCTTCTTCCGTAATGAAAGAATAGTGTGAAGACTTCGTGCAATAGCAATACGTATACTTTCCGTTATAGCGGAAGCGCTCCATGGCATTGTTAAACGTAGCCTGGGCAAAACGTATATTTTCGCTGATGCGGGGAAGGTAAGTCAGTTTAAGAGGAGTGCCATACTCCTTGATGATGTCCATCAAAGGAACATCGTTGAATAGTAATTCGTGGTCGCGGACTTTGAATTCTTTCTGGGGAAACTCAAAAGTCTGCTCAATCAGCTCGCGGTAACTCTTCATTTATTCTGTAATCCGTCCCGACAGAATCGGGATAGTTTAAAGTTAAATAATTGTTGTCTTATTGACCGGTATGTTTACCACGACTAACCTGCTACGGTTAACGACTTAACGCCTGGCCAAAGGGTGCAATATTCAGATAATTTTGCCATCTTTGCAATACGCTAAAAACGTATGTTTAATCGCTCCCTCAATTTGAATTTTGTCCCGGCAAAGCACGGCACATACCCCCGACCCGATTACTAAGGTCTTTGGGATACCCGCGCACTTGTGGCTATCCTACATCTGGTTAAACATTTTCAATTCAAGCTAAATTCAGTTTTTGTGAAGGAGATTAAGATTATTGAAGTAAAATCCGAAATCGGTGCCGGTACACGTGGCGCCAGTTTAGGCGTGGGCGCGATCAAGATTGCCAGCCTGGATGCCAAATCGGATTTTTTCCGCCAATATGAGTCAGTAGAAGTAGATAACGTAAACGAACTTCTGTTTGATGGCGCGGAACATGCGTATGCCAAGTTCATCGATGGCGTTTTGATTATGGAAGAGCGGGTATGCCTGGAGGTGTACGAACAATTGTTTGATGGTTTTTTCCCTATTGTAATTGCAGGAGATCATTCCACTGCCTATGGAACCATCGCGGGAATTAAAAAAGCAAATCCCAAGAAAAGACTAGGAGTGGTGTGGATTGATGCGCACTCCGATATCCACACACCTTATACTACGCCATCAGGCAATATGCACGGCATGACACTGGCGATGGCTTGCGCATTAGACAATTTTGAATGTAAAGTGAATGACCCGAAAGGAGAGACTACTGACTATTGGGAGCAGATTAAAAACGTAGGAACGCCTGGGGCGAAAATTTTACCGGAGGATATCGTGTATATCTCTGTGCGTGATTTTGAAAAGCCAGAGAACTACTTAATTAATAAGTATAACATCAACTTCATTGAAACCGAAGACGTGAAGAAAGCAGGACCAGTGACTATCGCTCAGCGAACATTGCAAATGCTCAGTCATTGCGATCTGATCTACGTTTCGTTTGATGTGGATAGCATGGACAGCCGTATTTCGGCAGGAACAGGAACGCCTGTGCCTAACGGATTAACCGTTGAGGAAGCTAAATCCTTAAATGTAGCTTTATGCAAAGATCCCAAAGTATGCACCTGGGAAGTTTGCGAAGTGAATCCCACACTGGATACGGAGAACCGGATGGCGGAAAATGCTTTTGAAATTATGGAAGCCGTTTCCAAATCGATTGTCAGCCGGCCGGTATTAGCGCATTAATCAACAGAATATTTTATTCCACCTTGTTTCCTGATCTCATCACTTGTCTCTGCCATCAGCAAACTAAGTGAATGGGTCATGAGGTCGCTTTCCTTTTTGTTTTCATTCAGGCAATGGATCACCTCTTCCACCTGGAATTGAAATCCATTGTTGGGATAGGGGAAAGGAAAATCAGTGACTTCGCCTGAATTCAGTTTCACGGTAATGTGTTGTGATTTGTGCCAGGGAGTTTGCATAGTGATCTTTCCTTTGGTGCCCATCACGTCAGCTTGCTTGGGTGAATCAGTTACGATGGAAGAAAAGATATGAGCAATGGCTCCGTTGTTGAAATGCATCAATGCACCAGTGGTTGCATCAGCACCGGTACTTGCCAGTTGAGAAGTAGCTTTGATACTTTTTGGTTTGCCTAAGAGAAGCAACGCAAGAAACATCGGATACACACCTACATCCAGTTGTGCGCCACCACCTAATGCCAGATTGTAAACGCGATTGTTGAAATCGACAGGAGAAGCGAACCCGAAATCAGCTTGCAGATATTGAATGTCACCAATCACACCCAACTGAACTAATTCAATTACTTTTTTTGTAGCAGGGAAGAAGCGTGACCACATGGCTTCCATCAGAAACACATTCTTCTTTTTCGCGGTGGCGATCATTTCGCTGGTTTGTTTGTAATTCAGCGAAAGAGGTTTTTCGCAGATTACCGGCTTGCCTGCATTTAAACAAAGTAAGGTTTGTTCGTAATGAAAGGGATGAGGAGTAGCAATGTAAATAGCGTCTACTTTCGGATCGCTGAGTAATTCCTCATAAGATCCGTAAGCCCTTTCAGCTTTATAAGTCTCTGCAAACGCTTTTGCTTTGGTAAGATCACGAGAAGCGACAGCGTATATTTTACCTCCTGTTACATTTTCAAAGGAAGTGGCAAAGCGGTTGGCAATTTTGCCAGGGCCGATAATACCGAAATTTATAATTTTCATTACTTGATTTTAATAAAGGGTACTTTCTCTGCGCGACCTGTACTTACATTCAAGCCAGTCACTTTTTGTTTTTTGTCGCGGGTGAACTCAAACAGATCGTATCCGTCAACGAGAAATCCATCTTTGAAAACGGGTTCAAGTTTAGAAGGGACAAATAGCTTAATTTGCATCCACACTTCGTTGTCTTTTAAAGTGATAAAATAAGAAACGTCTGCTTCTTCACTTTGGTATTCACCAACTAATGATGAGAAGGATGCCTTTTCGATTGAATTCACCTTTTTATAAGTCATCGTATCTCCGCGATTGATCACCTGTATGACTCCGGTTTTTTTGTAAGCCCATTTTAAGTTGTCGAAGAATAGCGTGTCTTTGTGAGATGCTTTCAATTCACGGTCATTGGAAACAATCTTTCCGTTTTTGAATTCCAGTTTTTGAATTTCGAAGTGACGAATGCTTCGATAGTTGCCTTCGAATTTCTTAAGATCTGCTTCACTCACTGAAATTGAAGCGGGTTCTTTAATTTTTGCACTTTCACTCTTGCCTAAAAAAATTGCAGCGATTTCTCTGCCCACCCCCACACTGAAATTTCCTGTATTGCTTAACAGAACAACAGATAATTTCTTTTCCGGATAATAAGCTAGCCACGCACGATAGCCTGCAGTTGCTCCGCTGTGGCTGATCTCTTTGAATTTATTTAATTGATCAACCATTAAACCGGATGCATAAGTAATCTCCTGTCCATTGTTCAGCTTGCCTTTTTGTACGCGCCATTGGTAAACTTTATCTCCTCCAATTTGCTTTGCCTCCAGTAATGAATTCCATTTCAATAAATCAGACGTGGTTGTCAGCAATCCTCCATGTCCGTGAATATCTTCGAAGGGCATGAGCTGTTCATATCCTTCACCCCTTTTAGTATATGCAATAGCGCGTCTGCGAACGACCTCATGGAAATTGTTTCTCCACTTGGTGGAGGCCATTCCCAGCGGTTTGAAAATCCGTTCGTCTGTGAAAGACGCCAGCGATTTTCCTGATACTCGTTCAACGATGGTTACCAGCAATGAGTAGTTAGCATTGCTATAAGAATATTCGTTGCCAGGAGTGAAATTCGTTGACTTCTGTTTGCTCATGATTTGCAAAGCAAGGTCTTGCGTATAAACACGTGTAGTGCGTGGCCATCCGGCAATTCCTCCAATTGATCCCCAGTCTTTTAGTCCACTGGTATGATTTAAAAGATGCTGAATGGTAATTGTCTTGCTGTAAACCGGAATTTCAGGTACATATTTCCGGATGTCATCTGTCAGAGAAAGTTTTCCGTCAGCAGCCAGTAAAAGAATGCTCATGGCTGTGAATTGTTTTGCTACGGATCCGCTTTCAAAAATGGTTTCTGTTGTGTTAGGAACGTTGTGTTCGAGATCAGCCAGCCCAAACGATTTACTGTAAATAATCTTGTCTCCTCTTTGAACGGCTACTGCTACTCCGGGTGTGGCGTTGTTCCACTGACTGAATAGTTGATCTATTCTTTTGAGAGTGTCAGCAGATTGAGCTGATCCGGAAATGTAAAGTAGCGCGAATAGGATAGAAAGAGTGAATTTCATGGTGAAATATAGAAATTATCCTGGCGATGCTGAATTAAAAAGATGCCTGTCACGTAAGTTTTGATACGGCTATCCCAAAGGACTAAAGACCACCAACTATTTTTAGTTAATTCGACCTGCTTTTAAAATAAACAAATGAAAAAACTTCTTTACTTTTCGATGGCTCTGTTGTTAACAGGCGCCTGTAAAAAGGCTTCCGAGACAAACGACAAGCATGTAGTGATCACTGGAATAGATCAATCAAAAAAGCCCGGTGATGATTTCTTCACCTATGCCAACGGCATCTGGTACGATACAGCCAAGATCCCGTCTACTCAGTCGGGCGTAGGCTCTTATTCGTTTCTGAACTATCCGCAACGAATCCGCCTGCGTGCTATCCTGGATAGCGTATCACAAAGTAACAATGCAGCCGGAAGCATTGAACAGAAAGTTGGAGATTTCTATGCATCAGGTATGGACACGACCACCATTAACAATCGTGGCTATGAACCTGCCTGAGAGAGATTATTATTTCAGAACAGACTCTTCTACGTTAGGCATTCAGAAGGCATATAAAAAATACCTGAGCACTTTATTTGAGTTGACAGGAAGTGATGCGGCTGCGGCTGAAAAAAGTGCTGCCGTTGCTTACGGAATAGAAAAGCAATTGGCTTCTGCGCATCGTACAAATATTGAGCTTCGTGATGTAAAGGCCAATTACAATAAACTGGCTGTTGCTGCAATTGCAAAAAAGCAACCAAACATTGGCTGGAATACATTGCTTACTGATTTAGGTGTGAAAGTGGATTCAGTAAATGTGGGTCAGCCTGCTTACTATGATAAATTGAATGCAATGCTGAAATCAGTTTCTATCAATGAATGGAAAACGTACCTGAAAGCAAATGCGCTTGTAACGTATGCAAACTGGCTGAGCAAACCTTTTGCTGATGCTTCCTTTGCATACACTAAAATGCTGACTGGTCAGGCAGTAAAGAAATCACGTGCGGAAGAAATGACAGAAGCGGTTGATCGTTCAATCGGTCATGCCCTGGCACAATTATATGTGAAGAAATATTTCCCGGAAGAAGCCAAGAAACGCATGGCGGTATTGGTTGATAATCTGGAGAAAGCATTCGAAGCACGCATTACTAAACTGGATTGGATGAGTGATTCAACCAAAGCAAAAGCAAAAGAGAAGCTTTATGCTTTTACAGAGAAAATTGGTTATCCCGACAAATGGAAAGATTATTCTAAAGTCGAAGTGAACAAAGGCACTTACTTTGAAAATCGTTTGTCGGCAAACAAGAATGAATACCTGTATAGCATTGCAAAAGTAGGACAACCAGTTGACCGCACGGAGTGGTTCACCACACCTCCAACAGTAACTGCTTACAACAATCCTCCAATGAATGAAATTGTTTTTCCTGCAGGGATTCTTCAATCTCCTTACTTTGATTTGAGTGCAGATGATGCATTGAACTATGGCGGGATTGGTATGGTGATTGGTCATGAGATCACTCACTCATTTGATGATCAGGGTGCGCAATATGATAAAGTAGGTAACGTAACTGACTGGTGGACAAAAGCAGACTACGAAAAATTCAAAGCGAAAACGCAGCAGGTAATCGATCAATACAATTCATTTACTGTGCTTGACTCTGTTCATGTGAAAGGCGCATTGACGGTCGGAGAGAATACAGCAGACATTGCTGGAGTGGCAATCGCTTACGATGCATTTAAATTGACTGAGCAGGGAAAAAGCACAGATAAACTGGATGGATTTACTCCTGATCAGCGTTTCTTTATTTCGGTTGCCAGAATCTGGAGAGTGAAAACAAGAGATGCTTTCCTGCGCACGTATGTGAACACCAATCCACATTCACCAGCGAAGTGGAGAGTGAATGGACCTTTAATGAACTTCACTCCATTTTATCAGGCATTTGATGTGAAAGAAGGAGATAAAATGTACAAACCGGAAAATGAGCGGATTGTAGTTTGGTAATCGTTCTCTGAGATGAAATGACTAAAGCCCTGTGGATGTAAATATTCACAGGGCTTTTTCTTGAATTATTATTTCTATTAAATCGTATATTCAAATGTCTTTAGATAGTTGAGTCGCATGAAGCGTGCATTAATTTTTGTTTTGATATGTTCAGTTGCAGGAACTGTTATACTGATGGCGATTGCGTGGCAAGTTTATCCGAAGCCACTCTGGCAAGGATTGGTTTTCGGAGCACTCTTCTGGACATCAACTCTGGCCCTTGTGTATTACATGTATTCTGAAAGCAAAAGCAAAAATCTTCATAATGATACTGTAACTGAGAAATTAGAACAGATTCAAAAGGAGGGCAAAGAACTTCATTATGAACAGGAAGTGAATTTAAGTACTGACGATATAAAAAAACTGCATGGTGCCATTCAAAATACGATGCTGTTTATAATTGGAGTAACGGCCGTGTTTGTAGTTTTGATTTACGCATTTTTTGAAAACGGCTTATCTTCTATAATTCCTTTATCAGTATTTCTGATTATTTTCTTTGTCCTCACTTACTCTTCGATAGCGGGCCTCAATGAAGTGATCTCTAAAAATAAGAAGACTATCATTCGCGGAATCATTACCAATGAGAGGCAACAATATAGTGGTGCAGGCAAGGGACGCAGAATGAACTATTTTAAGACAATTGGCAATTACGAACTACAAGTAGATGTGAAAATGAATAATCGCTATAAACTGGGCGATGCAGTGGAAATTCATTATGCAACTAATGGAAGCATGTTGCCTTTTATCCTGGAAGATAAATTGCTTCCTGAAGCAGGACTTTCTAATTGAAATACTTAAGCTTTTTTACA
>JBGATZ010000260.1:0-7124 GCA_044228905.1 Cyclobacteriaceae bacterium
CCGATTCGGAAAGACCATTTGCGCCATTGTGGTTTTTTTATCCAGGCCGATGTGATAAAGCACAGGATAATAATCACCAATGGCATGGTGAGATAGTTCAATGTCTTGGATAGGATGAAGAACATTGATTACATGCGTTTGGGTAATGGATTGGAGATATTACTCAGGGCATCGATTATTTTTCTCAGCACTTCAAAATACAACGCAATGGCCAGAACGATAGTCATCGACCAGATTACGCCAAGATTGAAGAAGAAAGTATCAATATTTTGATTTAGAAAATGTTTTGAAGGCATATAGAATTGGGCATCAAAATCAACCATATGATCGGGATCCGGATCCTTATAGATAGGATAAATTTTCTGAACCAGCTTTCCATCTTTCTCAATGATTCTCCTCATTTCTGTGGAGTTCTTTACCAATTCAGCAATAGCCTCATTCTGATATCCTTCTTTTAACTTCTCAAAGCTGGCTTCTTTGGCGGTGGAATTGGTCATAGACTTTAGCCGGGCCTCTTTTTTCTTATCCGTCATGTTATACCGGTTGATATAGAATTTTTTAAGAGCTTCAAAGAAATCATGCGTACTGGAGAATACGGCAGGGCTAAATTTCTCAAGAGTAAGATTGTCAAGCTCCTTAAAATTATCGCGTCCCACAATCTTTAATTCGCGGCTGATTTCTGTTTTTAACAGACTCAGGTTTTTCTTCACTTCTTCCTGAACGCCTTTTTCTGTGTTGGTGTAATGAAGATTAACGAAATCCAGTTTCGTCTCCAATTCAGGGATGAAATAGATCTTTTTGTAATCTGATTCAGACATCACCTTGTCAAACAGATAAAATTCGCTTTCAAATTCGTTGTCTTTATATTGTGCAACCATAGCGGCTTCAAAAGCCCACCTTGACGCCATTAAATCGCCCACTGCCGGAACAGTAGCTGTATTTCCGATAGTAGGATTCAGTTTATCAAAACGAACAACTACTCCGCTCAATATGAGTTGAGGGATAAGCAGAATAGGAATTAAAATGTAGATGGTGATGGCTGAATTGAAGGCAGAAGAGATATTCAATCCTAAAAGATTGGCAAAACAGGATGTGGTGAATAAAATCGCCCAATGGATCAGGAGCATACCTTTGATCTCAAGAATGTAATTTCCAATCAATACAAAGCAAAGTGTTTGGATTGCTGATAAGGTGAAAAGAATTGAAATCTTTGAGAATAAATAGCTGCTTCGGCTCAAGTGCAGGAATGATTCGCGTTTCAGTATTTTCCGGTCACGAATAATCTCTTCAGCGCTAACGGTCAATCCCATAAACAATGCCACAATCACACTCATGAAGAGGTAGGCAGGGAGGTTAGGATTTTTGCTGAACACATATCCGGCACGAAATGCATCATCAACATTGTAATATCTTACGATGAAGGCAAGAATAAAAGCAAGCAACGGTCCTTCCAATAGATTAATCATCATGTATTGCTGGTTGCTCAGCTTGGATAATAAATCCCGTAAGGAAAACAATCTTGCCTGCTTGATCTTACCGGGAATATTCAGTGTGGAGTGCGGGGTATCGGTTGATGTAACTACGGTATTGACTTTTATTTTGTCTTTGTAAAAATCATTCCATTGTTCCGGTAGAAATTTTCTTTCATTCGTGAAATTTCCATACTCATTGATCACTTTGGTTTCAATGATATTGAAGATCTGCTCCGGGTTAACATTTCCGCACGCGCGGCATTCACCCTGATCGCTATTAATCAGGTTGATATTCTTTTTAAAATAAGTAATTGCATCAACAGGGTTGCCATAGTAGATCTGGTAGCCTCCGGTATCGAGGATCACCAGCTTATCAAACATCTTGAATATATCTGAGGACGGCTGATGAATAACTGCAAAGACAAGCTTTCCTTTTAGCGAAAGCTCTTTCAGTAAGTCTATGATGTTTTCTGAATCGCGTGATGAAAGGCCGGAGGTAGGTTCGTCACAAAATAGTACTGCGGGTTCTCGTAACAGTTCAAGCCCGATATTTAATCTTTTGCGCTGACCACCGCTGATGGTCTTGCGCAGGGGAGACCCTACTTTCAGATCTTTGGTTTCGGCCAGGCCTAAATCCTCAAGTGTATGCATGACCAATTCATCGATTTCAGTTTCACTCAGGTGAGTAAAACAAAGTTTTGCCGCGAAATAAAGATTTTGATAAACGGTTAAATCTTCAATCAATAAATCATCCTGCGGAACGAAACCAATTACCCCCTCAATTTTCGCGGGTTCTTTGTGGATATCGATGCCATTAATAAGTACTTGCCCATCAGAAGGTTTTTCTGATCCATTCAGAACATGAAGAAGGGTAGACTTCCCTGCACCGCTGGCACCCATTAAAGCCACCAGTTTTCCTGATTCTTCATAAACATTTACTTCCCGAAGACCAAGACGACCGTTCTTGAATTGATAAGAAATGCTCTTCGCTTCAAAGCTGGTTCGCGTTCCGTCTGTTATCTTTTTGAACTTGCTTAGAATATCTCCATAGTAAACAGGGTCGGCCGTTCCCCAACGTAAAGC
This sequence comes from Cyclobacteriaceae bacterium, assembly GCA_044228905.1. GTDB lineage: Bacteria > Bacteroidota > Bacteroidia > Cytophagales > Cyclobacteriaceae > ELB16-189. The sequence continues at coordinate 2,556 of JBGATZ010000260.1, forward strand.
ACTACCTGTTGCCAGCACATTTATATTGCCCGATTTCTGAGGAGATCCGTTCAGGTATACATCAGAGTGACCGATGTATTTGAAGAAATAGGAATCGGTACTTTTCAGGTAAAGGATAAAAATATGGCCATCCAATTCATCACGGTAAATGTGCTTATGTTTCGCAGGTGCCAGTTTGATGGAGTCAATGATCAGTATTTCCTCCCGATCGGCAGTGGCTGGTGCTTTGGCTAATACATAATCCTTGATCAGATCAATGTCAGAAGTCTGAACGTTTAGCCCCGCTCCAATTGCTTTTGCCAGATAATCTTCACGTGAAGAAATGGTGCCATCTGCAAGAATGATGTCCATGAGTTCCATCATGATCACGGCCTTTTGCTTTTGAGCTACCTCCTGATTAATCTGGAAACAAATGGCTCCGATCATTTCAGATTCCTGCTGAGGTGAAACTGATGAGCTGAATTGCGAGGCGTACTCATCAAACATGCCCATATGGATTTCCACTGCCTTCTGGCTAAGGTGATCTTCAAGGAATGTTTTGATATGGTCCCGTTCCTGTTTCGTAACGAGGTCTTCTTTGGCCACTAGTGCAAACAGGCGCATGATTGCTTTAAGGACGGGTTCGCTCATGTTAGTAGGGTTAAAGTAGTAGGGGTTAAAGGGTCTTTAAAGATAGTAAATGAGGTTGAAGAGCTGAAAATAAAAAGGGATTGAGGAAAACCCCAATCCCTTTTATATGAGTTGAATTAGATTATTCTACAATTGCCTTGCGCAGTTTTTCAACAATCGCGGTAATGTCTGCCAGGTTTTTGTCAGTCAATACAAGGTCAGCACGGTTATTTTTGATTTGCTCATCAATATTCAGTGCACGATAGCTTGCATCCAACGCAGTAAGATCGGCAACGATAGTCGTTACGGGTTCAACCTGCTCTACAGTGCTAAGCATTGATAAAAGCTCGGAAACTGATTTTTCCTGCTGGAGCACAACACGCATTAATGGAGTCAGCACGAGGTTACGTGCATCATCTGGTAAAATGTTTTTTGGATAAGATTTGATCAGACCAGTTGAGATGTAAAGACCTTCTACAAATGAACCCGTTACCATAAGGCTGGCCAGCTTGATACGGCTGTCATCTTTAAGGAAACGATCGGTCTTTTGAACAGTTTGATTTAAAAGGCTCGCCAGAGAGTCTTTGTTGGCAATGTTTGCTTCAAACTTTGCAAGAATTTCTGCATCGAAAGCACCAATAACACCAAGATTATCAGCCAGCGCTTTGGTTGCATTCAAATAATCGATAGCCTCCTGCGTTTTGTCATAAGATGTGAGGTATCCGATATCAGCAGCATAAACACCCAGGTTAAGAGCAGCTTTGTCATTACGGGCAGCATAAGAATCGACTTTTTTCCGATCGTTGATCAGGCTGGGATTAAAATCAGCTCCGGTTGCCTCAAGTAAATAAGGAATTTCGGTAGGAGAAGGAATATTATAGACTACGTCTTTGATTTGATCTTTCAGTGATTGTTCTGCTTCTTTAAATTCTTCAGAACTATTTTCGTCTTTCTTGGAATTACCGCAAGACCACAGGACCAGCGTGATCATGACAGATAGAAACAAGGCACTAAGGCGAGTAAATTTCATGGCATATTGGTTTAAGCCTCCAATTTTAATACATTTTTCAGTTTCCTTAAAGCCGCCCAAATATTATTTTACGGAAATCGATTTCGTACCTGTTGAATATAAGTAGATCGGTTAATAGTTATATTTAAGTGAAACTTGTGAAATGGACGTGCCGAAAGTCAAGCTGGCTGTATTGATCGATGATAACGATATCGATCTGTTTGTGCAGAAACGATTTATAGAGATCAATCGCTTTGCTGGTCAGGTGATTACGTTTCGCTCTCCGCTGGAGGCATTGGATTACCTCAGTAAGAAAAATGAATTACCAGAAATCATTTTCCTGGATCTTAACATGCCCGTAATGGATGGTTTTGAATTCATGGAAAGGTTTGTAACCCTTCCTGAGGGAGTAACTCAATATTGCCAGGTGGTAATTTTAACAAGTTCAAGCAGCTCTGCAGACCGGGAGCGTGCGCTTCGGTTTACGGCTGTTATTGATTTTGTCTCAAAGCCATTGGGCGCTCATAGTCTGGAGAAGGTAAATTCTTATTTTCAAAGGAGATCAGATCAGCCTGCAGTGAAAGTTGAAAAATAAAACTCCTCATAGTAGATCAAGAGGCAGAATCGGGTTTATTAAAAAAATAAAAAGGTAGCCAAAGATTCAGCTACCTTGATTTTTGTGGGCCCAGCTGGGCACGATCCAGCGACCCCTTGATTATGAGTCAAGTGCTCTAACCAGCTGAGCTATGGGCCCGAAAAGGGATTGCAATTTTACGTCATTTCTGTCAAAATCCCATATATTTTGAATGTAAGAGTTTTTGGTCATTCATGAGTAATTGTATCAGCAGACTAGACCATTCTTTCCTTTTAGGCCGCTATGCCTTATCATTGCACGTCTGAGGCAGATCTTAATTTATTTTGAGCATCAATTCCTTTAAGAACGTCATATTTGATCTCGGTGGAGTGATTATTAATCTCTCTGTGCCCGCTACGTTTGCAGCATTCGCAAAAGCCAGCGGCAAACCACTTGATAAAATGGACAATTATGCCAATGCGCAGGCTTTCTTTGATTATGAAAAAGGACTGATTACCGATGAGGAGTTCCGGGATCAGGTAAGGTTGTTGCTCAACTGGCGGGCAACAGATGAAGAGTTTGATGCCTGTTGGAATGCGATGTTGCTGGATATTCCCACAGAACGTCTTCAGTTGCTGCAAAGATTGAAAAAGGAATACCGTATTTTTCTGTTAAGCAACACGAACGAAATTCATCTTAAAAAATTCAATGCGATTTTAAAGAACTCGTCAGGTCATGAAAGTATGGATGTATTCTTTCATAAAGCCTATTATTCACATCGCATGAAAATGAGAAAACCCGATACGGAGATATTTGAGTTTGTGTTGAAGGAAAACCAGCTGAATCCTGCTGAGACTATTTTCCTTGACGACAATGTTTCCAATCTGGAAGGTGCTTCCCTGGCAGGCATTCAAACTTTTCATGTAGAGTATCCTGATTTAATCTTTACGCTGTTTCGATGAGCCAGAAGAGTAAATCAATTCTTCTTCACACTTCTTTGTTCCTGGCCACATTTGTTACAACTACGCTGGCAGGAGCAGAGTGGATGAACAGTCGTTCAGTATTCATGCCGGATTACTCCTGGAGTGACTTTACCAGCGGGTTACCTTACTCGCTTTCGTTTTTGTTTATACTTACTGCGCATGAGTTTGGTCATTACTTTACAGCTATTTATTATAGAGTAAAGACTACTTTACCTTATTACATTCCATTACCTCCGTTAACATTTCTTTTCGGAACGTTGGGCGCACTTATTCGCATCAAAAGTTATATTCCTTCACGTCAGCAACATTTCGATATTGGTATTGCAGGGCCTTTGGCTGGTTTTGTAGCGGCCATTGGAATTCTGTTTTATGGATTTCTTACGCTTCCTCCTCCGGAATATATATATCAGTTTCACCCAGAGTACCAGCAGTTTGGTTTGGATTATGCGAACTATGTTTATTCCGGAACAATGTTAAAGTCAAATACGATTGACATCGTCATAGGTAAAAATCTGGTGTTTGCTTTCTTTGAACAATTTGTAGGTGATCCAGCGCGCGTACCCAATCCACACGAGATCATTCATTATCCTGTGCTTTTTGCCGCATATCTATCACTCGTCTTCACCTGTCTTAACCTTATTCCTATCGGACAATTGGATGGAGGTCACGTATTATATGGGCTCATTGGATATATATGGCATAAGCGAGTGGCAACCGTATTGTATATCGTGTTCGTGATCTACACCGGCCTCGGTTTTGTCAGCCCTGCAGAGTCACTAAATGATCTGGCCTACAAAATTCCTACAGGTATTGCTTTTCTTTTTCTGTGCTTCACCGGCCTGAAACTTTCTACGAAAGATACATTGATGATTGCACTATCCGTTTTTGTGTCGCTATTCCTTCTGGCTCTCATTTTTCCAAATCTTAAAGGCAGTACTGCCTTCTGGCCCTTTGTTTTATTGATTGGTCGTTTTGTAGGAATTGCTCATCCGCAATCACCCATTGAGGAACCATTAACCCTCGGAAGAAAAATAGTGGGATGGATTGCTTTACTTATTTTTATTCTTTGCTTCACGCCCAATCCACTGGACGTTAATTTAATACCATGATTTTTTCGGTACGAATGGCACCTTCAAAGAGGTATCGAACGATGTAAATCCCTGCCAGGCCATTGAGCTCTACCTGTTTGTACTCACCAATGTTATCTGAAGCGAAATAAATTTCACGACCGGTGATATCTGTTACACGAATTTGTTCAGCCTGAAGTGGAAGGAAGAACCGGCCTTCGTTGGGGTTAGGAAAGATTCTTGTTTTCGAAATGCTCTCAGTAACCCCTGTCACTACTCCGCCCTTGCCAAATACGGGACGAATCATTAAGCTTCCTTTTACATTCG
>JBGATZ010000261.1:0-2474 GCA_044228905.1 Cyclobacteriaceae bacterium
GGAGAATTTGTATGAAAAAAGAAGAGATGATAATCAATGAAAAAAGCATTCGTTGATGATGATAAAACGACCATCAAAGGAGTGTGCTACTCCGTGTTTATGAAGAAGTAAAGGGAAGGGTAATTTATTTTTTACAGATCTCTTTAACCGCAGCGGTTATTTTTTCATGGTAGTGAACACCAGCAGTTGTTCTGCTTTCAATGCTTCACCTTCGCGCTTCTTAAAGCCGCGTGTCTTGGTGATGATCTCCTCCGTATTCTCCTGGATGAAGTCATAACCGTTTTCTTTTTTTACAGTGAGAGGAGCAAATGTTTCCGTTTGTGCATTCAATTGCAGGGTTTCGACACCAAAAGGTTCTGCGCATTCAAATTCATAAGGAAGCTCATACATCTGGTTTACTTTATCACGATTGATGTAGTAATTATCCAACAGAAGTACTTTATTTCCGTCTGCCAGGTGATACACAAAGCGGAGATAGCATTCTCTATTTGCCCTGACAAAGATCTTCATGGCCTCACCCTCAGTAAAAATCTGCCCTTCCTGGCCTTTATTAGTAATTATGTCTACCTGCAATTCTCCACCCTTCAGTTCATCTTTGGCGAAGAGCTGCATATTAGTGATAGCATCTTTATAGTTTTCTGGTTTAAAATCAACGTTGTTTTGCTGTAAAGTGCTTAAAGGGATGTAACAGGAAGCGCTCGCAATTGCTTCACCCGTGGTTTCGTTTCTGAGAAGGGTAGTGATTTTAAGTTTATCTTTTTCTTCCCAATATGTGCCCGAAAGAATAAGACCTGGAGAATTAACGGTTGGCTGAATTACGTTATAGTGTGCCTCATTAACGAGGTTCTGTTCCAGCGCATTTTTAAATCTTCTGGAGAACGGACTTCCCATAGGAGTATCCTGATAAGTGAAGCTGATGACCTTCACGGGAATTTTTATGTCATTTGTTTGGGAATGCAGGCCATAGGAGATGAAGGAAGCAGCTTCATCAATATTTAATGTACTGGCGTTTTGTAGCGTATTTATTTTACTTTCCACACTGTTTTTTAATTCATTGGTAACTGCTCTCTTCAACGCGGGTGATTCAAAATCAGAAGTCAGAGTGACAAGTAAAGTTTGTGCTTCTTCTATTTTGCGAAAAGCGGCCTGGGTTTCAAAATACTTTTTCAACGCTGCCTGCTTGTCAAGGCTGCCAGCAGACGTTATTGCTGTTTGGATACCGCTGACTAATTCAGCAATTTCATTTTGATAGAGCTTAACCACATCGCCCTTGTTTGCGTAGGCAAATGCATAGGCGATCTTCTTTTTGGCATCATAGTACTTTTCTACTTTCAGACCGGCAATCTTAGCACGACTGAATGAGGTGCTGTTATGTTTAAAGCTTTCCTGAGTTTCTGTATTTACATTCTGGATATTCAGAGTGGTTATACTCCGGATGTCAACCATGATATTTTCAACCAACTGATCTTTGCACACGCCTTCCAGCTTGTTAAGGATTTCGTTCTGATCTCCATCTTTCGTATTAATCTCCGAAGCAAAACCGGTGAGGTACTGCGAAGCGGGATAAGACGAGTTACGCGCGAGGTAATTCACCCAGCGCGGTTCCTGTGCCTGAAGTGCAAACGAAGAAAGAAGAAATAGAGTCAGAAAATATCTTTTCATATACTTTAGAATACTAGATATGTTCGATTTCAATGATGAGGGGCACGATACCATTTCCTGAGAAGCTTGCGCTGAAAGAAGCTTGTTCACTATTGTAATTTAATCCTTGCTGAAGCAAATCGCCTCCCAGAACATTTTGTAATCGTTCAAGGAATGTTGTTCCAGAGTCCCTTTCTATTTCCCGCATAATGCTTCTTATATCGAGAGGAGCAGAGGAATAAAGTACACAGAGATAATCCTTTCCTTTCTTTTGATCCATTCGTACATAATGTGAATCATCAGGAATGGGAATGCTGCTTTGTTTGTATCCTAAATACGGACTTACATTTTCTTTATGAGGAAAGATCTGATAGGAAGCTTTTGTTAAATCAGAACCTATCGAATAAACATATGCGGGCTGGTTATTCGAAATATATAACCGGAATGCTGTTCCTGATGGGTAGGCATTGGTACTTTGATATAGAGAATTGCTTACTTTTTTTACTGCAATCGTTGAGCCATCAGGTTTCTTCAAAACCAAACTACCGGCAAGTGTTTTTTCTTCCGCTTGTTTTTCAATCATTTCGAAGGCATATTTTACGAAATGAGCATAATCGTTGTACCGAATCCAGATGAATCCCTGATTACCCCATTCCGTTCCCCAGCTGTTCATAATTAAGAAAGCACCGCCATACGCATTGTCATCATAACCGATAGTGACCATGGCGTGACCCGGGAAGTTCTTTTGATATTCCTCTGGTTTTGGTTCCCAAACTCCCTTAGGCTCAAAGAAAGAATCCGCACACATCATTCCGATAAGAACAGGTTTCTTT
>JBGATZ010000261.1:2487-7090 GCA_044228905.1 Cyclobacteriaceae bacterium
TATTATCATTTACATTAAATAATATTTTGTACCCTTCGATCTTATGAGAAGAAGCACTCTCAAGGTCTTTACCATCGATTACTTTATCGCAATTGAAGGGAAGGTCCTTGTATTTGGGAACTCCTTTGCTGGAAAGTAACTCCAACGCCTCGTGAATAAATGTCCCTTTGTCACAGCCAGGCTCTTTTCTTATCTGATTGTAAACGAAGGAAGGAGCATACACGTTGGCATTGATCTCTGCAAGGTTAGTACGATCGAGTTTAATGGATTCTGAAATAGATCGCGCATGGTATGCAGAGGACCATGCCACACAAGTACCAGTTTGCCCCTGATTACCAGGAGTGGGGGCATACTTTTGTAAACTAACAGAAGAAGGCAGATTATCGAAATCACCACGTGATAATGGTGCTGTGACTTGAATACTGCTATAGGACTGATCGTCAAATGATAAACCTGTATTTCGAGACTGACTACGAAGCAGTGTAATCGTTGAGCAAAAAATAAGTAACAGGAGGGTAGACTTCATCTGATTCTATTCAGTATAAGGTTAAAAGAAAAAGCCCTCACTGAAAATCAGCAAGGGCTTTGAGGTAGAGGAATCAGAAATTCATGATCTTGTCCAACTTTTCGCGGGCAATATTTGTTTTTTCTTCCAGTTGTTTCTTGATTGCTTTCTTCGCTTCTTCATTCGCCATGTCCTGGCTATATGCTAAGCGTAAGTTTACTTCAATGTTCTTATCACCTACTTTTCTGTATAACTCGGTAAGCGTAACTACACTTCCCAATTTTTGTGCAATCAATTCCGTAGAAGCTGACACTGTTTCCTGAATGGTAGCCGCGTCTTCTGCACTCAATTGTTGTGTGCCAATATTTGTTTCGATAATCGCAGCCATACTTGAGCTGATCTTTCCGGCCAAATCCTGCTTCGCGATAGATTGCGCCTGAATCTTTGCAGCAGATTGTGTTCCCGCAATTGCGTTTCCCGATCCTACATAAAATGCGGGAAATCCTTTGGCATCTTCTTCATTCTGCTTCAGCCAGGCTTTTTCGATTTGCTTATCCAATGGAAGTGATCCTGGCTGAACGTACCAGCCATCTTTCTCATACTCCTTGGCTTCTTTGCGGGCCGACTTCATCGCCTTTTCGTTCAACGCCTTCTTATCTTCTTTCAAAGCTGCTTTTTTATCTTTTGCATCAGTTTGTGCATACACGGTAGATACCAAAGCCATGAAGGAAAAAGCATAGACAACTATTCGTTTCATAATTGAGAGGATTTTGTTTGAAACAAATAAAGAGATTTGAAGTAATGATTGGAATAGTAAAAGTGCGAATCCGTAGTGTATGCCGCATAAATACCCACCAGTACGGATGTGCTCTACCGTCATGAGTAACCGCTAATTACCCATCGAAGGGTATAATTTTTCAACGACTTGTTATTTTATTTTGAATGTTAGCAAATCAAGTCAATCATGTTAATGGCTTTATTTTCGGACCTTCAAAAATCATGCTTATGAATAAGTTGTTTGTAGTGCTTCTGATCATCACCTGTTCCGCTCGTACTCTTGCGCAGGATTGTACCAACGCTGCTGATTGTCTGGCAAAAGGAATTAATTCCAATTTCGAGTCGCAGGCGTTTGAATATTTAAACAAAGCACTGAAGCTTTCAAAGAAAGAAGGAACCAATCCTTCAGAAATTTATTTCAATCGTGGAATAAAGTTCTATAATAAATACACTCCGGATCTTAAAGAAGCTGAAAGTGATTTTAAAAATGCGATAAAGGCAGATCCAAAATCCTTCTGGCCGCACATGTGGCTAGCTTCATTGTACGGCACCAAACAGGAGGATTATAAAAAAGCAAATACTTATCTCGAAGAGGTAATGAATAAGTTCCCAAATGACCCACGGGTATTTTATCAGCGCGCACACAATCATCGCTTTCATCGCTACGATGCTTTGGCTGCTACTGACTTTGAGATGGCTTATAATCTGATGCTGGATGATGCCAGCTTGCTGGATGAGAATAGTCGTGCCGACATAGTTCGCTGGCATGCAGAAATGTATATGCGTGGGAATAAAATCATAATTGCCGATGAGAATACGGTAAACATTCTTGAAGCAGGCTATAAGTTAGTGCCCAATAATGCTAAAGTGATAGGAGACCTGGTACTTGCCTATTATGATACAGATCAGATTCAAAAGGCAGAAGAGCTGGCACCAAAGGCAAATGAAATCAATAAGTCAAATTCAGGGGGGAGTCTTTGCATTGCCATGAAGTCGCTGGAAAATAAAGAGTACTTCAAGGCAGCAAATCTCATGCACGAAGCCGAAAATGCTATGCTTCACTCGCACCCAATGATCTACTATTGGCTGGCTCAAACCAAGTGGCAGCATATTTACAATGAGGCAAAAAATCAGTGGGCTAATAACAAAGCATTTATAAAAAACAGGCTGGAGTTAACGATTCAGTATGGACAAGGAACAAAATACGACTATCTGGCAAAGCACGCGAAAGAGATGATTGCCATCATTGACAGCAACAATTGAAATAGATGGTATCCTGTGAAGTATCGATTATATAATTACTGATATGCCTCTTAAGAAGTTGATTTTTTTTATTGGCCTTTGCTTAGCCGGATGTTTCATCTTTGCCCAATCTCCAAGGCTAATCATCGACAGCAAGGGACATACGGGTCTGGTAAATAAACTGATTTTTACTGAAGGAGGAAGAAAACTGATTTCAGTTAGCAATGACAAAACAATCCGCATCTGGGATGTCAACAGTGGGTTACTGCTCAGAAGCTTTTACATCAATCAGTCAGATGGGTACTTTGGAAGAATTTATTCTGCTGCTATTACACCTGATGAAAAGATGTTGGCTATTGGCGGTTTTTTCGGCAAGAACAGTAAGGACTCCATTGCCATAGGAGCAATCTATTTGCTGTCACTTGACAAAGCCGAGGATCTCAAAGTCTTGAAGGGGCATACCAATATAGTCTCAGACCTTGTGATTACTTCTGACTTTAAACTGATCAGCGCTTCGGCAGACAAAACCATTCGCATCTGGTCACTTAAAGATCAAACCAGATTAACTAACACATTTTCAAAACACAGCGCTCCCGTAAGCAGGCTTACGTATTCTCCGATCACTAAGCGAATTGCTTCTGCTGACGTAGCTGGTAATGTATTGATCTGGAGCGTGGATTCCGGTGATCTCATCTCCGATAAAGTAGGAAAGTTTCACGAGGGGTCAATTACATCTATAGCCTACTCAGCTGATGATGCATTCTTATTCTCGGGAGATGAGCGTGGTAACCTGATCAAGTGGACGAACGCGGGACGCTTCGTTGAAAAAATAGAAGAAGGAGGAAGTGCCATTAACGCAATACTTTCGATCAAAGGGAAAAACGAATTGCTTTACCTGAATAAAAAAGGCAAGATAAGAGATATAAATACCAGAGCAGAGTTGTTAGAGTTTGATGGCCATAATAATACCGTGAGCGCAGTGGCGATGGCACCTTTTAGAAAGTTTGCCGGCCAATCTGGAACTTATGTTGCCACAGCAGGGGGTGATGAGAAAGAGATACTCATTTGGAATTCGGATGATGGTACTATTGTACGAAAGTTCGCAGGACAAGGTCACGGTATCTTTTCAACAGGTCAATCTATCAATTCTCAAGGCATTGCTTACGGTCAATCTAATCCAACTGATCTGTTGGAAGATGCTCCTCTTGAAAAGATTTTTAACCTCGGGTCATTTAGTTTAAGGGACGTAACTAAAGAAGAAAAGGTAAGTCGTTTTGATCGTGAGTATCTGACCAGTAAGATTTATAAAGAAGGCAGCCATGAATTGAACTATGGCACTGGCACAATTAAGGTGGACGCGTTGAAGGATGGTGAGATCAGATCATACACATTTCTTAATGATCACAATACGATTGCTATAGGAGCGACTTTTGGAATTCCGGTGTTTTCAAGAACCGGTGAGCTATCGGGAAGATTAAATGGGCATAACGGAGAGATATGGTCTGTATCCCCGTTCGGAGAGGATATGTTACTTTCCTCAAGCAGCGATCAGACTGTTCGCATTTGGAATTACAAAACGAAAGAATTGTTACTTTCCTATTTTCCGGCCAATGATCGTGAATGGGTGATCTGGTCTCCGAGTGGATACTATCATGCTTCTGCCGGAGGAGAAAAATACATTGGATGGTTAGTTAATAAGAAGGACAATCAACTGGCTGAATTTCATGAAGTATCTGAGTTCAGAGATAAATTTCATCAACCCGATCTGATCAAAGCAATCCTTCAGGAAAAATCGTTAGTAAATGCCGCAAAGAAATTAAGTATTGTTCTGCCATCGCAGGAGGAAATTGTAAAGTTATTGCCGCCAAAAATTACCTGGATAAATCCTTCGTCCTTCAATTTAAGCACGAAAACTCCTGAGATAACCTTACAAGCAACAATTGAGTCAAATAATTCTTTGAAAAATGTAAAACTGATGGTGAATGGAAGACCGTTTGCCAGATTGGATGAACTGGGAGCTGAGAAAACGTCAACAGGATTAAAGCTTAGTTATAAACTGGATCTTTCAAAAGTTAGCGC
>JBGATZ010000262.1:0-7087 GCA_044228905.1 Cyclobacteriaceae bacterium
TTGATGGAATTGTAAGTATTGAGAATTCAGGAATCATTAATGGTGTTGAGTATTTGATTCCTTTCAATGGATTTTCTACTCATCCTTTTTTTGACTCAAACGCAGGCAGTATAGGAGAAGTAGTCTATGAAGAACAGAGCTATAAGGGAGTGAGTCTGCTGTATGATCTGTCTGGTGATAATCTTATACTTCGGTACTTAAAGCCAAATCGTACATATTCGCTTGTTCAGTTGCGCAAAGAGAAGGTAGATGAATTTAAATTGCAGGATCACCGGTTTAAAAAATATGCCGGCCCTGGTGGGGGAAAAGATGCAGTAAATTCATTTTACGAAGTATTGTTCGAAGGAACAGCTGTATCGCTGGTTGCAAAAAGGTATAAATCACGCGAGGTAATTGATCGGAAATTGGAATATTCCTATTCTACATTGCTGTTTCTGATCGTCAATAGAAAATGGATTTCGATATCAGGAAAGCCGAGTGTTCTCAAAGCTGCAGATAATAAGGAAGAGCTAGTCTCTGCTTTTATCAGAGAAAATAAGATAAAGATTTCAAAGAAAATTGAAGGTGATCTGATCAGAGTTGCCGCTTTTATGGAAGATGCCATTAAAGCAAAACAGTAGCATGCGCTGCTATCTCCTTTCTCTTCTATTAATGGCTTCTGTTTTGGTAGGTGCGCAACATAGTGAATACCGGCTCACAGGCGATTTCAGGAATATTTATTTAACTGAATTCATCCGGAAGGTTGAGGGTACTTCTCCTTATCATTTCTACTATTTGAACCAATGGACAGACTCCATAACTGTCAATCATGTTTTCGATAATGAACCCATCCGTCAGGCACTTTCAAAAGTATTTCACTCTACACAACTTCAGTATTTGATTGAAGGCAATAAAGTCATTCTTACCTACAATGTTCCGATCATTGAAGGCTCCGACAATGCACTATACGGTAATGCGGATTTAGACGTGAAAGAAAAGAAGAATTACAGTTTTCTCAGGGAGTACGGCAGTGTAACTCAGGAACTGAAAAAAGAAGAAACCATTACTGAAATAGGAAGAAAGGAAACCACAATAGGATCGGGTACTGCAGTTTTGTCTGGTCATGTAAAAGATAAAAAAACGGGAGAGCCTATCCCCGGGGTGGTGATATCTCTGCAAACGTTAAATAAAGCAGTAACCACAGATGTGTTTGGATTTTATTCGATCGAGGCCCCGAGAGGTTCCAATCAATTGCGGTTTCAATTTATCGGAATGAAACCACAACTGCATAAAATTATTCTTCACAATAACGGATCGATGAATGTTTTTTTGGAGGAAGAAATTACATCGCTGAAGGAAGTAGTAGTTGAATCTGATCGGGAGGTAAACCTCTCCAGTGTGCAAATGGGCGTATCCACAATTGATATGCGTAATATGAAAAGTGTGCCTAAAGTTCTTGGCGAGAATGATCTCCTTCGTGTAGCGCTTACTCTCCCCGGAGTAAAATCGGTGGGAGAAGCTGCCTCGGGGTTGAATATAAGAGGTGGAAATGCAGATCAGAATCTGATGCAGCTTAATGAGGCCACCATTTACAATACCTCGCATTTTCTTGGTTTCTTTTCAATATTTAATTCGGATGTGATCCGAAGTTCTGAATTATTTAAAAGCGGGATGCCTGCACAGTATGGAGGACGACTTTCTTCCGTCTTTGATATGCAGATGAAGGACGGAAATCAAAAGAAATTTGCAGCGCAAGGAGGAGTAGGACCGGTTACTGCAAAATTATCGTTTGAATTGCCTGTTATCAAAGATAGAACGTCTGTTATTATGGGCGGAAGAACAACTTATTCGGATTGGATTGTAAAGCAAATTAATAGTTTAAGTTACAGCAGCCCGTCATTTTATGATTTTGTGGTGCGTGTAAATCATAAGTTAAATGATCGCAATTCTTTGTCGGCCACCTATTACTACAGCTTTGATAAATTTCGTCTTACCAGCGACTCCCTTTTTTCTTACACTAATAAAGTAGCCTCACTGCAATGGCGGCATCTGTTTAAGAATAACGTTCAGAGCCTCCTGAGCTTAACTAACAGTGGATACGATTATTCTGTTATGAATAATGCAGCACCTGAGGAAGTATTTCGGTTTGGATTTAATATCAATGAATCGCAATTGAAGTGGGATTTCAACATGTACCGGGGTAGACACAAAATCGACTATGGAGTTCAGTTGAAGCATTACCGTTTAAATCCAGGTTATCTTGAGGGACTTTCGTTCGAGTCATTGGTTATAAATAAACAAGTAGAGAGAGAAAGGGCATTAGAGAATGCGATTTACCTGGCGGATAATTATGACATTACTTCAAAGCTCTCCATGTATCTGGGAATCAGGTATTCTGTCTTTACCGCGTTAGGACCTCGCACTATATATTCCTACGCAGGTGAATCAAAGGAGGAAACTTCTGTTTTAGATAGTACATTCTACACATCAAATTCTCCCGTTAAAACTTATTCTGGCCCTGAGTATCGAATGTCGGCCCGCTATGCATTGACCGATGCGGCTTCTGTTAAGATTAGTTATAACAGAACCCGTCAATATATACATATGTTGTCCAATACAGTTTCCATTACACCACTCAGTACATGGAAATTGTCTGATCCCAATGTTGGCCCACAGATTGCTGATCAGATCTCGGCTGGTTTTTACAGGAACTTGTTTAGTAATATGATTGAGATTTCGTTGGAAGTTTATTACAAGATGATGAAAAATGTAATTGATTATAAGACGGGATCCGAGCTTTTGTTAAATACACATATTGAACAGGATATTATTCAGGGAAAAGGCAAAGCATACGGTTTCGAATTCTTCCTGAGAAAAAAGGCGGGTAAACTCAACGGATGGCTTGGCTATACCTATTCGCGCACGTTATTAAAAATGCAGAGTGAAAACGCGCAGCAGCGTATTAATGGAGGGAAATACTTTCCGGCAAGCTACGATAAGCCACACGATTTTACTTTTGTTTTGAACTATAAAATAACCCGCAGATACAGCTTCTCCGGCAATTTTGTGTATAACACCGGAAGACCAATTACCTATCCTATCGGAGTGTATCAATTGAATGGGAAGTCTGTTATTGATTATTCAGAACGAAATCAGTTCCGCATACCTGATTATATTCGGATGGACCTAGGATTCAATATTGAAAGTAATCACAAGTTGAATAAAATGGCTCAGAGTTTTTGGAGTTTTTCGGTCTACAATGTTTTAGGCAGGAGAAATCCTTACTCTGTCTTTTTTAATGTGAGAAATGAGCAAATCTCAGCTTATCGCTTGTCGATATTTGGCGCTCCGGTACCGACCATCACTTATAATTTTAAATTCTAAATGATGAACAGTCGCCTGCTTTCTTTATTTCTTATTTTATTACTACTTCCATTGATACAGTGTGTTGATCCGGTCAGTTTCAAATCCGTTGATCACAAAGCGAAACTTGTTATTGAAGGATTTATTTCTAATGAACTGAAACTGCATGAGGTGAAGATTTCCCGCACTACACAAGTAAATGACCAGACGGTAGTGCCTGAACGTGGGGCAAGTGTTCGGATTGTGATGGGAAATGGGGGAGCGATGTTACTTACCGAAGCTATCCCTGGAGTTTATCAGACACCTTTGTTTTCGGGAACTGTTGGAGCAAGCTATCAATTAGTAGTTACTACATCCGATGGAAAGCAGTACACATCGGAAGCTGTTGTAATGAGAAGTGTCGCACCAATTGATAAGGTTTACGGTCAGTATCCGTATGTCACAAATGGTGGAGAGAAGGGGATTGAGATTTTTCTGGATACTGAAGACCCGGATAAGAAAACAAGATTTTACCGCTGGGAGTATGAACAAACCTATGAGATTCAAACTCCATTCAAATCGAAGTTTGCCTGGACGGGAGGTAATCACGTAGAATTCCGGTCGGAATCTGTTGACCGATGCTGGAAGAGTGATACTCTGAAAACGATTTTAATCCAATCCACCAAAGGCCTGGAAAAAGACAAGATCACCGCATTTCCGTTAAAGTTTATTCCCGAATCTTCCATGGAGATAGCCGTGCGCTATAGCATTAATGTAAAACAGTATTCGTTAACGGAAAAAATGTATTCATACTGGAAAATGGTGAAGGAGGTAAATGAATCGCAAGGTTCATTGTACGATATCCAGCCAGGAACGATTGTGGGCAATATTTCGTGTACATCAGATCCGGATGAAGTTGTGCTTGGTTATTTTGACGCGAGTCAGGTGACGGAGCAGCGGATTTTTCTTACCCCATTCAGTTTTGATGAAGCAGGTTTTGATACACCGCAAACTTTTTCGCATTGTACGAGAGAGAATGCAATTCTGATTAACCTTAATAATATGGGAGAATACATGAGTACCCACAGTGGATTTCAGGAAATTATTGAGCAAATCAGCTCTAGTCCGGATATCTTTGCGATACTCCCCAGAGTGTGTTGCAATTGTACGGATAAAGGAACCAATGTTGAACCCGATTTTTGGAAATAGATCGTGAAAAAAATAATCAAATTCATCTCAGTAGCCTCTATCTGTTTGTTCACACTTCAACTGAGCGGGCAATCGATAAAAAGTGACAACTATCAGGAAAGGATTCATTTGCATGTGAATTCAACATTTCTCTTAACGGGCGAGTCCCTTTTGTTTAAGGCGTATTGCGTGAACGTAAATGATAAGAGGCCTTCACAGTTAAGTGATATTGCTTATGTAGAATTGATAGATGAAAAGGGAGTGTCTGTTCTCAGTTCTAAGGTACTTCTTAAGAGCGGAGAAGGAGATGGAGACTTTTTTCTGACGTCTACATTGGTATCAGGTAATTATTCCCTTATTGCCTATACGCGTTGGATGAAAAATTTCAACTCTTCAGGTTATTACCGAGAACAGATTACGGTTATCAATCCGTTTCGGAAGCCAGTATCTGAAAAAAGGGAAATAAAAAGTAAGGCAACTGAAGAAAGCCGCACTTCGGCATCAAATCAAAAACTGGAAATAAAGATTAATAACGAGACTTTGAATGTCCGTGAGAAAGCGACCATGACACTGATGCTAAAAGATGAAATGGAGGCATCTGTTTCTGTCAGCATTCATAAGCTGGAAAAAATTGAACATAAACCGGTACAGGTCCATGATATCTACACCATACAAAATGATCAGAATTCAACGACTCGCTATTTGCCAGACTTCCGTGGTAATCTGATCAGCGGAACGGTAAAGAGAAAGAGTGATAATTTGTTACCAAAAGATGCCGTTCTTTATTTGTCTATTCCATCGAAGGATTATCAATTCTATGCTTCGAAAATTGATTCACTGGGTCGTTTTTATATCAATACCAAAGTTTCTCCGGTTTCTGATTTGATCCTGCAGGTGGGGGGCATTCCTTCATCGGATGTAGAAATAAAACTTGATCGTGATTTTATTAGTGATCATAAAGAATTTATCCCTTCTCCCGTTAATATTGATTCAACATGGAGAAAGATTATTGAAAGAAGAAGTGTGTATTCACAAATCGAGAATGCTTATTACACCACCAAGCATGACTCCATGGTTTTTGCCAAGGTAGATCGATTTTATTATCGTGCAGATAAAACATATAAGCTGGATCAATTCACCCGCTTTCCTACCATGGAGGACGTGCTTCGCGAATATGTAGGAGAAGTTTATGTGAAGAAGAAAGACGACTCTTTTAGTCTGAAGGCAATGAATGGCAAATTCAGTTTACCTTTTGCAGAAGATCCGCTTTTGCTTCTGGATGGAATTCCGGTGTTTGATGCCGGGATACTAATGAAGTATGATCCTTTACTTATTGATAAAATCGACATAGTCACAAAGAAATTTTTTTATGGCCCAATGAGTTGGGGAGGAGTAGTGAGCTTTGAAACGTATGATGGAATGGCCAGGGACATGAATTTGTCAAATGCCTTCCGGCTGAAATATTCAACAGTACAACCTCAGAAAATATACTTCGCACCTGATTACGATAATCATAGAGCTAAATTATCCCGTATCCCGGACTATCGCACGCAGCTCTACTGGAACCCGGACGTAAAGCTGATAAATGGCAATTCGTCTGTACTGAATTTCTTCTCCTCCGATGTATCAGGCGATTTTTTAATTACCATTGATGGCTTCTCCGGCAAAGGTGAGCCTATTCATTGTGAGCAGTTGATTAAGGTGAAGGGCTCTGACGGAGAGTAGTCGCGGCTATTTCAGTTTGGTAAATAAGCTATTCTGATTTTAGAATTTGTGCAGGGTTAGCGCGAGCAATTTTTAACGTTTGAATACCAATCATCAGAAGGGCAATTAGCGAAATAATTGTAAATCCGAAAAGCATATCAAACGAAGTGATAGTGATGTGATTTGCTATTTCCGGAAATGCTATTTGATCAAAGAAGAAATAGGTAACAGGTAATGCAATGCCTGCGGAGACAATTAGCAACAGTAGAAATCCCTTGCTAAGTATGAAAATCAGCTTTGCCTCCCGAGCGCCTAAAACTTTTCTGATGCTTATTTCTTTTATACGCGCTTCGGTTATATAGATCACCATGCCCAGTAAACCGAATGATGCAATACACACTGCTAGAAAAGTTAAACCCCCGATCATCTTGACCATAGCTGCAATTTCTCCGTACGATCTTGAAATCCGGTCGGTATATAGTTCAGCTTTCATGGGATGTACATCATCCGTTTTTTTCCAATAAGATTCTATTTTTGCGATTGTTGTGCTCCAGTCCGTTGTTTGAATTTTTACGTTCAACATACGCGCATTTTTCTTCATATACCGAAGTACTACTTCCTGATCTTTGTTTTCTGCTTTTCCATAATGAAAATCTTTCATGACTCCAATGATCTTCATTTTCCTGTGATCGATCGTTACAATTTCATCTATGGCCTTTACAGGGTCATTCCCGGCAATGTTAAAACGTTTCAATGTTTTTTCATTGAGAATGACTTCTGATTCCGGAGTGCTATCGGCATGAGGAGTGAAATTTCTGCCGGCAATTAATTTCACTTCGTGAAGAGGAATGTAGTTTTCATCCACACCGTTGTA
>JBGATZ010000263.1:0-7077 GCA_044228905.1 Cyclobacteriaceae bacterium
TACACATCCAGCATTTGTTCGGTTTCCTTAATCGCTTCTTTAGCTGTAGCATGAGCAGTGTGTCCTTCCTGCCACAGGAATTCTGCCGTTCGTAAAAACAATCGGGTACGCATTTCCCAACGCACCACGTTAGCCCATTGATTAATAAGGATAGGCAAATCACGATAGGACTGAACCCATTTCTTATACGTGCTCCAGATAATTGCTTCACTGGTTGGGCGAACAATGAGTTCTTCTTCCAGTTTTGCATTCTGATCTACAATCAGTTTTCCTTTATTATTGGGATCTGTCTTAAGGCGGTAATGAGTAACGATGGCACATTCTTTGGCGAAGCCTTCCGCATTCTTTTCCTCGGCCTCAAACATACTTTTGGGCACAAAAAGAGGGAAATAGGCATTCACATGCCCTGTATCTTTAAACATCTTGTCTAAACCTTGCTGCATTTTCTCCCAGATGCTGTAACCGTAAGGTTTGATTACCATACAGCCACGCACGTCAGAATTTTCGGCTAAATCAGCCTTTTTTACCAGATCAAGGTACCACTGTGAATAATCCTCACTACGCGATGTAATCTCTTTTCCCATTTTTTAAGGTCTTCCTTTTTAGATGAACCACAAATATAACCGCGTATAGATTTACAACGTATTCCAACTGTGACTTTGATTACAGTGTCTGGTCTAAAAGACAAGAGATGTTCTGGCCAAACTACCGCCCAAAAAGGCTGGTTTTAGAATTATTTTAGGGTTAAACTTGTTATTGAAACACACCTGCAGGCATGATTTTTACGTTATTACGTCAGGCAGGGTCAAAAATTTGAAAGCTATGAAAACAGGAATCGCGTTGTTTGCTTTACTCACTGCAGTAGTCAGTGTTCAAGCTCAGGAATATGATGACATGTATTTCAAATCAAAAGACAGAGCAAAACTGAATGGCGAAAAAGTAGCAGTTGTTAAGTCTGCTCAGTCAGATGAATATACTGATGATACTCAAACAAGGATCAACCCAACGGACAGCTATTCCGGACGTGGCGTAAACCCTGAGTATTCATCTGGTAGTAACGATGGTGCGCAGGAAGATGCCGACTATTTTATTTCAGGATATGAACCGACAGGAGTAAATCGTTCTCTGCCTTCTTATGGGTCTAACTCATTCTATGGGCCTTACTATGGAAACGATGCATTTGCCAGTTCTTTCTATGGATATGGTTCAGGATTTGGATACACACCAGTATTTGCTAATCCGTATTCAAGCTTCGCAAATAGTTTTTATTGGAACAGCTTCTATCCGGGCATGTCTCTTGGATATAACTGGGGAATGGGTGCCGGATATTATGGGATGAATATGGGGTACGGAATGTGGAACAGCTCTTTCTGTAATTGGGGATACGGATTTGGAGGAGGCAGTTACTTCGGTGGTTGGGGATCTCCCTATTCAGGATTCGCTTATTCCGGATATCCATACTATGGCGGGTTTTATGGTTACGGTGGATACTATGGATATCCTTCAACAATTGTAGTCATTAACAACAACAATGGAGAAGGAAGAGGATATACATATGGTAAGAGAGGCTCACGCAGCAGCACAGTAAATAATCAGGCTTACAATGGTAACGCTGATTCCAGAGGAAGAACGCGCAGTACTGTATCCAACAACACTGCTTCTAACTCAGGCGGTCGTTCTTCCACAGCATCACAGTCGCAGTATTATCAAAGCGGATGGAGAAGTAACCCGGACGTGCAACGAAATATTATAGGTGGAGGATCTAATTCAGGAAGAAGTTCTTCCTGGAGTGGAAGTGGCGGAAGTTCTTCATGGAGGGGCGGATCAAACGGTTCTGGCTGGGGAGGTAATTCCAATTCAGGAAGAAGTTCTTCCTGGGACAATAACGGTGGTGGGTTTAACAACAACTCAAATTCTGGTGGCTTCGGTGGCAGAAGTGGAGGAGGAAGTATTGGTGGTGGAGGTTCAAGCCATTCTTCCGGAGGAGGTTCACGCGGCCGTCACTAATTCATAAATTCTTTTGCTATGAAAAATTTGAAGAGCTTAACGCTCGGTGGAATTGTTTTGCTTTTTTCTTTCCAGGCTCTTGCTCAAAGCACAGCTGAAACAGCATTACTGTTTGGAAGAATACGTAACGGTGGTAGCGCGAGAATCCAGGCAATGGGTGGCGCACAAACAAGCTTGGGCGGAGATTATAGCTCTGCTCTTTCCAATCCTGCCGGATTAGGAATGTTTAACCGATCAGAATTTACAATCACACCCGGATTCAATTCTTCAAAAACCGCAGCTGACTATCTTGGCACCTCTACAACAGAGTCTAAAACAAATATTAATCTTCCGGGACTGAGCTTTGTATTCCATTCTGCCAAAGACCGTGATGGATTATTGGCCGGATCATTTGCTATTTCATTTAGTCGCTTAAATGATTTTAATAGTACTTTTTCCTATTCGGGAACGAACTCAGATAATTCAATCGTAGATTATTTTATTCAGGATGCAGCTGGTGCTACGCCAAGCCAACTTGATTTTGGAGGCAATTATTTTAATAATCCAACTGGCTTAGCGTATGTAAACTACCTCATCTCAGATGAAGCCTCTATGGGAGGCCCATCCAACACACAATATCTTTCTCCCCTTTCTCCCTTTGACAATTCAGAAGTT
This sequence comes from Cyclobacteriaceae bacterium, assembly GCA_044228905.1. GTDB lineage: Bacteria > Bacteroidota > Bacteroidia > Cytophagales > Cyclobacteriaceae > ELB16-189. Next base: position 2,662 of record JBGATZ010000263.1, read on the forward strand.
CGTAGCCTAACTCAGTCGGAGGTTGTAAAAACTTCAGGAAAACAAACGCAGCTCTCATTTGCTTACGGAGCAAACTTCATCGATAAGATATTTGTTGGCGCTGGTATTGGAATTACTTCGCTCAGGTATGAATCTGACAAAACGTACGGTGAACATAATTTCACTTTTAGCCTCGACCCAACCTACAATCCGCTAAACAATCTCTCGTTGAATGAAAACCTGAAGATTAGTGGCGGTGGAGTGAACGCTACATTAGGTATCATTGCGCGGCCTGTAGATATGCTTCAATTGGGATTGTCGTTCAACACCCCAACTCTTTATCAACTTACTGACACTTACAGAGCTTCAATGAGCACGCAATGGAACAATTTTGACTACTATGGTGACGGCTCGACTATTCTAAATAATGAATCGGAGTACACTGATGCAGTGATTTCCGAATACACCTTAAAGACACCTGGCAGATTAAACCTGGGCGCTACTGTATTTATTAAAGAAAGTGGATTCATTACTGGTGATGTGGAATTCGTAAAATACAATGGCGCGAAATATTCAGCAGACAACAGTGGTATTTCTTACACAGAAGACAATGCGGCCATAAAAAGCCTCTATCAATCCACTATAAACTACAAGCTGGGCGGAGAATATCGCTATAAAAAATTCAGAGCACGACTGGGAGGTTCATTCATGCCCGATCCGTTCAAGTCAGAGCAAAATGGTGTAAGCAGAGATATCGTTAGCTATTCAGGTGGGCTCGGGTATAGAAATCAGCACTTCTATGTTGACCTTGCAGCTATTTTCTCTAATGGCCAGACTTCTTATCGTCCTTACAGTATCAACAGTGCCAACAGCCCATTGGTCATCAACGATAATAAGATGACTACAGTAATGGTTACCCTCGGGTTTCCTTTTTAAGACTAATCAATCTGATCAGTTCCTCAATGGTAATCTGATCGCCATCGATGATGATATGAGCTTGCTTATAGTAAGTAATACGGCTGGATCGTAAGAACTCAATTCGGTCTTTTACTTCATCTCCACTGCTTTTGGCAAGAAGAGGTCGTTTAGCGAGATCTGTTTTCATCATTCGTTCAGATACTTCTCGTGCAGAAACATCTAAAAAAATGCTGATACCCGATTGATTGATAATCTCCATGTTGTCAAAAAAACAAGGCGTCCCTCCACCTGTTGCCATTACAAAGTCAGAAGAAGAGGTACAAAGTCGCTTAAGTTCTTTTGATTCCACCTTACGAAAATACTCTTCTTTTTTCATTGCGAAGATTTCACTCGGTGTCATCCCTTCTTCCTTTTCAATTTCTTTGTCCAAATCAACAAAGGAAGTCTTTAGTGCCTTTGCCAGCACTTTGCCGATTGTACTTTTACCGGAACCAGGAAGACCAATTAGAAATATTTTCATAAATAAATTAACCACGGAAAAACACAGAAGCACACAAAGTTATCATGATTCATCATCAATCCATTGACCTTCTCGTTTGTGCCTGGTAGGTAATGATCTTTGCGCAAAGAAAAATTAATTCAGCAGTTCAATCACTGCTGCTGCGGTGGGTGTATCATTGTGATGCCAGTTGCCCAAAACGGTACCGTCTTTCCAGAGTGCAATACCCGGATTGGAGCGAATGATTGTTTTCAGGACCGTAGCGTCAGCAAAAGCAAAAGGTACTGCCAGTTGATTTTCATGTCTGAATGTCTCCACTTGTTCTTCAGTAGAAGAAGTAAGTATCAGGCACTCTACTTTCCCTTCCAATCCCTTAGTCAGTTCACGCACATCTGCAATGTTTGACGTGGATGTTTTGTTTATGTCATACATGATTAGCAGGAGCTTATTGCCCTGAAAAGTACTTTGAGTCAGGTCCTCTCCTTCGGGAGAACTCACATAATAGTCTGTAATTTTCGGCTTCGCTTTTTCTTCATTCAATACTTTTGAAGATTTATACTGATATCCTTCTTCAGCAGGAAGAAATTTCGCTGAGCTTACTTCCTTACCGTCTTTTACAAACTGGTACTCGATCAATGGCGCCTCACTGGGCAACATCTGTTTAGGAATATTGTTACCAATTTTATAAGCTCTGAAATCTATGAACGGCAAATGAAGTATCGCGTAAATTCCCAGGAAAAGACTAAGTGCCGTGGTTGCAATAACTACGGCATGTCCTTCTCTTGATCTTAGAGCTGGTACATACTTTCTTCTATACCAGAATAAATGAAGAACAAACACCATGAGGATAATATCCTTCCAGAATGATTCCCATGGAGTAAGTTTAATAGCATCTCCAAAACAACCACAATCTGTAACCTTGTTAAAATAAGCGGAGTAAAATGTGAGAAAAGTAAAGAAGACCATGAGCGCCAATAATACCCATGTAGTGAGGTTCATCCGATAATAAATCAAAATGGCAACGCCCAACGCCAGTTCCAGTACAATCATGATCATACCGATCTCAAGCGCCCATGGAATAAAGTAATGGAAAAAAGATCCGAAATCCTGGGCAAATACTTCAAAGTATTCTTCCATTTTAATCTCTGTACCGACAGGATCGTTTAATTTGATCAAACCTGAAAAAATAAAAAGACCCCCAACAAAAAAGCGGGAGAATTGATCGATAATTTTTCTCATTACTTGATTATTTCTTGTGTTGAAAGTTAACTGTCAACTGCCTGATTTAGTTTGTTGTATTTCCTAAAGTCTTGTTAAAATCAAGACATCTTAATCAAACAAAACACCGCATAGTTAATCATGTCCTGATAATTGGCTTTCACACCTTCACTTACCAGCGTTTTCCCCTGATTATCTTCAATTTGCTTCACTCTCAGCAACTTCATCAGAATGATGTCGGTAATTGAACTCACGCGCATCTCTCTCCAGGCTTCGCCATAGTCATGATTCTTATTCTGAAGCAGTTCAAAAGTTTCATTTACCGCCTCATCATACAACGGTTCCAGTTCTTTATAATCTACCTCCAGTTGATCAGAACCCGCCAACTTGATCTGCATCATGGCAATAATGCAATAGTTTACAATAGCGATGAATTCATCCTTCAAAGGATCATCTACCTTCTGGGTTCCTTTCTCCTGAATACTGCGGATGCGTTGTGCTTTAATATATATCTGATCGGTTATCGAGGATAATCTCAGAATGCGCCAGGCAGTACCGTAATCATGGGTCTTCTTGGCAAACAAGCTTTTGCAGGTGGCGATGACCTGCTTATATTCGGACGCGGTTTTTTCAATCATAAGAGCGATGCAAAATAATGGATTTTCAACGAACAAAACATTGAATGTGCGCGGTAAGCTCATCGATCTTTCTGTTCCGAAAGTCATGGGCATCCTCAACGTCACGCCCGACAGCTTCTTCGATGGAAACCGTTATACCAATCTTTCTCAGGCCCTGAAGCAAACAGAGAAAATGATTCAGGAAGGCGCTTCATTCATTGATGTAGGTGGTTATTCTTCGAGACCTGGCGCCACCAATATCAGTCCTGAAGAAGAATTAAAAAGAGTTATCCCTGTAATCCAATCCATTGCAAAGGCCTTTCCTGAAATAAGTATTTCCATTGACACATTTCGTGCGTCTGTGGCTCAAGGGGCGGTGGAGGCCGGTGCAGGTCTGATTAACGACATCTCTGGTGGTCAACTGGATTCAAAACTTTTTGATGCTGTAGGCAATCTACAGGTGCCTTATATTTTAATGCACATGCGAGGCAATCCGGAAACGATGACTCAATTGAATCAATACGAAAATCTGGTGAAAGACATCACTGACTATTTCCATCAGAAAATATACCAATTGCAAAACCGTGGTGTAAAGGACATCATCATTGACCCTGGGTTTGGATTTGCTAAGAACATCGAACAAAATTTTGAACTTCTCAGTGAACTTGATTATCTGAAAATTTTGGGCAAGCCCATTCTTGCCGGGCTCTCCAGAAAATCAATGATCTGGAAATCGTTAAAAATTACTCCGGAAGAAGCATTGAATGGAACTACATCTTTGAATACCGTTGCGCTGCTTAAAGGAGCGTCAATATTGCGTGTTCATGATGTAAAAGCAGCTTCAGAAGCCATTAAACTGCTCGAAAAAGTCAAATTTGGGTAGGCTTTTTGATACCTTTACGAGGTGATTTATCTCTTTCACATAGGATTTCTGGATGTAAGCTGGGTTGATTTTGTGGATGTCAGTCTTGTTGCTGTCTTACTCTATCAAATCTACAAACTTATTCGTGGCAGTCTTGCAGTAAATATCTTCCTGGGTATTCTTTCTGTGTACCTCGTTTATCTTATTGTACGTGCAGCTCAGATGGAATTGCTCGCCACCATTCTCGGGCAGTTCATGGGCGTGGGTGTCCTGGCTATGATCATTCTGTTTCAGCCTGAACTCAGAAAATTTCTGTTGCTGAT
>JBGATZ010000264.1:0-7026 GCA_044228905.1 Cyclobacteriaceae bacterium
CTTGCAGTACCTGTACCAGTAACGAATACACATTTCATGGAAGCCCTTCGGAATACGTTACGAATGCCCGTTGGATTACCTCTGCCAACATGGTTGCTTAAGCTTGGCGCGATACTGATCAATACTGAAGCAGAGTTGATTCTGAAGAGCAGGAAAGTGATTTCTAAAAGACTAATAGAGGCCGGATATTCTTTTCAATATAATTCAATTGAAAAGGCATTGCAGGATCTCTTATCGCAATAAGATTATGAATAGCATGATGATCAGGAATCTAATTATAGCCAGTGGGATTGGGCATATCGTTCTTAGCATGGGAAGTTTATTCGTGCCTGTTGCATTGAAATGGAAATGGCATCTTAAGGATCTTCCACTACTGCTTCGTCAGCTATTCTGGACTTATGCTGGCTACATCCTAATGATTAATCTTTGGTTTGGATTAACTTGCCTATTGGGAGTAAAAGAACTACAAGGAGATTCGTTTCTCGCCAAAAGTATTCATCTCCTGATTTCTATTTACTGGCTTATCCGTATTGGAGTGCAGTTTTTTTATTTTGACAAGACTTTTGCTCCAAAAGGAATGATTTACACTCTGGGAGAAATCATACTCGTCTTGTTATTCATTCTGTTTACTACAATTCATATGATAGTGTTTTGTTATGGATAACACGATTGCACTTGTCTTTTGGGGAATCTCCCTACTTATTATAGGATACTTTTTGCCTTCAATTAAAGACAAGTCACTTTCGAGAACTGTGGTATGGTCACTAATAGTCATTACTCTATTTATTTCTGTAATTCTTACCTCTGAAGGGTCTCCTGCCAGTAGAACAATGATCGTTGTTAGCTTATTACTTCTTTCGATGAAGGTAATTGTAGTTAATGAAACCTATTCAGGTACGCCCGTCTTGCGATTTTGGCAATGGTGTTTCTTTTCACTTGCATGGTTCGGTATGCGCCCTAAGTTATTTGAGACGTTACCAGCAAGATCAATTCCTTCTTTGAATTTATTTATCAAAGGAACGGGATCGATTATCTTAGGATTGGCTGCATTGTATCTTTCATTACTGAGTGAGCGAGTCATTTTAAATATTTATTTTATTTCTTATTTATTGACTTTGCTTGGACTGAGCCTGATTCTGCATTTTGGAATATTGAACCTATGTACTGCAGCCTGGAGAGTAAATGGTGATGATGTAAGCGAACTGTATCGCGAGCCCTATCGGTCAAAATCGATTAAGGAATTCTGGGGTAAGCGCTGGAATATAGCTTTTTCAGAAATGACTTCACTAATAATTTTCAAACCAATAAGGAGAAAGTACGATTCACAGTTTGCACTGATTGTGGCTTTTATATTTTCAGGGTTATTGCATGAATTAGCTATTTCATTCCCTGTCAATTCGGGATATGGCAAGCCTCTTTGTTACTTTTTAATTCATGCTTGTGTACTGATCTGTGAAGACAAAGTACAGGCGATCAGAAATCTGTTAACTCATCGGTTTTTTAGATCTGTATGGGTTGCTTGTTGGGTAATTCTTCCTTTGCCATTGTTATTTCATCAGACATTTATGACTGATGTAATCTATACCTGGAGGGAAGAGATACTTTCTTTCCTCCATATCATATGAGAGCAACATTGGCTACTTCAATTTCGTCTTAAAGAAATCAACGGTACGTGTCCATGCGAGTTCAGCAGCGGGCTTATCATAGCGAGGTGTTGTGTCATTGTGAAAACCGTGATTAACATCCGGATAGATATAACCAGTGTATTCTTTCTTGTTGTCTTTTAATGCCTGTTCATACGCTGGCCATCCTTCATTCACGCGTGTATCCAATCCTGCGTAATGAAGAAGTAGTGGAGCCTTTATTTTCGGAACATCTTCTACTGGCGGCTGACCTCCATAAAAAGGAACGGCAGCTGCTAATTCTGGAATGCGTACGGCCATCATGTTCGAAATCCATCCACCAAAGCAAAATCCAACTACGCCTACTTTACCATTGCAATCCTTATGCGATTTCAGGTAATCATAAGCTGCGATAAAATCCTCCAGCATTTCATTGCGATCACGCTTGCTCTGCATTTCACGGCCCTGATCATCAGTGCCAGGATAACCACCCAGTGGAGTTAATGCATCCGGACCTAAAGAAATAAATCCGGCAAGAGCTGCCCTTCGCGCTACATCTTCAATGTGCGGATTCAATCCTCTGTTTTCATGAACGACAACAATTCCTCCCAGTTTCTTTTTTGCATCAGCTGGCTTAGATAACAGACCTTTGATCGTTCCGCCACCTTTGGGGGAAGAATAATTGATGTATTCGGATTTTAATCTTGGGTCATCAGCAGGAATCTGAATCTGTCCTTTGTAATCAGGCATGAGGAAACCCATCAACGAAGCAACTGTAAGACCACCTACCGCATACGTTGACAACTTCTGCATGAACTCACGCCTGTCAAGCCGGTTATGTGCATAGTCATCATATAAGTCAAAAACTTCCTGTTTGATGTCTTCTTTTTTTATGTCGCTCATAATACGTTTTGATTGATGGTGGGTATAAGGTAATACATTCAATGAAAAATAGTGAAATGAATTTACGGATAAGGTAAATCCGGAATTTCAGCAGGTTTATGCAGGCTTTATCGTCCTGGCAAATGCTTCCCAGTCAAAGCCCGTTTCGATGCGATTGTGTTTCAGGGCCGGAGTTTGAGTGGTGATCAGGAGCGTGGTTCCATCAAGATCGGCACGGTGATGTTGTGGAATTTGCCCTTTGATACCCTTAACCGCCTTGAACTGTACACCAGGAAAAAATGACTGTACCGATTTTTTCAATGTGTTGATATTATTCATATCATACATCAAAACCACTTCGGGTTTATATGTTCTGATATTTTGCAGAATAGTTTGAATGCGATCCGGATAAACCTGCGCTTCATATTTCGCCCTGCTTCTGATGAAATCAAATCCGGGTAACACCAGCCAGCTATAATACCACGCATGGTTGTGAGGACTGGGAAGAGGATACAGTGTAATTAATGCTTCATTCTGAATAGATGGCATTGCGAATGCCTCTCTCTGATACTCAAGCAAGTCGGGAACGGGTTTGTTCTCGTATCCATGTACAAACGCGATCAGATTTTTCCAGATTCCATGCGGGTGAGAATGAGGACCAAACCGATAATCGTGAAGGTTGTTAAATAATTCGGCTCTCGGACCTTCTATCCGAAAAGTAACACGTTGGTATAATTCGCGGATGTCACCTAATTTGTCCTTTGAATTGACGGGTAACTCATAAAAGTAGTTGAATTTTTCCGCTACCTCTTCAGGTAAATCGCCCCCTGGTTCTTCGTAAGCAACAAACCAAAAAGGAGCCTGCCAGGAACCATATCCATAGAAATGTTCCATCCAGTGCCGGAGTTTTTTCTCTTCAATAAGCATCAGAAAGGAAAGATAAGAAATGCGCGAATATCCTTTTACTCTTGCTAAACAATGTCCAGCAATTTAATCTGAACCTTATACTTTGCTGGCATGATCAGATCTTTAAGGAACTGTCCTATCTTTATTCTTCTGCTGGCCTTGTAGAATAAAAGTACAGGATGGAGCAAAGAAAATTTTCTTAGCCGAAGCAATTCCCTAACTCTCTCCGGGATTACCATTGTTTGCGCTTCCGATAAAATGAAGTAGCGTAAAAGGCCGAGATGTCTCCTGTACTGTTTAAACAAGTCATTGGTAAAGTGACTGTTCTTCATATTTTGATTAAGATGTTCCTGTCGCATCACTTCCCATTGCTCAAAACTTTCAGGTAAACCCTTCAGATTCATTCTTCTTCCTACACGAAGGAAAACCTGGACCACTTCATTTTTCTCCGCATTGGTCAATCTGCGTTCCAGAATTTCAAAGGATCGGATAGAATAATCAATAAGCATAAAAAGCACATCGCGATAAGCCCAGTCGGGGATACTTTCTCCGCGTTTATTTTCTACCTGTGAGTGGATCGATGTCATGGCATCAATGGCGTGATGAGCGGTTTCTTTTTCTGAGAAGATAATTCGCTTTGCATAAGCTACAGTTGAGAATAATCTTCCCAGAGGATCAGCTGGAAGTCGGCCCGTAAAATATAGCCAGTCGACTGCCTTGTTAAGTGCAAATTCAGCAGAGGCACCTGCGAAGATGAATAGGATAGTATCACTCTTGCCCCATATCTGCCGTACAATTGAATGCCTTTCTACAAAATGCTCCAAGTTACAGCGCTTTAGTGTTTATTGCTTTTACCGCATAACGTTCAATAACGAGAACTATAGCAATGCCAGCGGTGTATGCAATCAGGTCTTCCCACGCGAACGAAGTTCCGATGACTGTCCTTGCGATTCGTGATTGCGTTAATCTTAATTTTTCAACGATGTGAAGGTATTGCAGGAATTCTATGCCAAAGGAAAAAATCAAAACGATGATTGCCGTAGCAATGACTGGTATATTGACAAATGATTTAATGAAGCAGTAGATTAATATAACTACTAACACATCTCCGATATAAGGCCTGATAAATCTATCCCTTATAAATAAAGCGATCAGTACTTCAGTCAAAAAAAGAAATATCGCAGCAATGAAATATTTCTTGTTAAAAGTAAGTTCCATATTATTTGCGGATTACGTAATTACCTTTAATAAACTTCAATTGAATAACGATGACGATACTCAGTACCACCAAAAGAAACCAGGAGGAAATCTTTCCAATACTTACCATCTTCCATCCCTCATGCTGTGAAGCATATTTCCATGCTCCGAAGAAGGTAGCAATATTTTCACCCACCCAGATGAAAAATCCGATCAGTAAAAAGGAGATAACTAAAGGCATTTTCCTGGGAGTCTGAGATACCGTGAATACAAATTTGGCTTTCCAAAAAATGATGATCAGCAACGCGGTGATGATCCATCGGAAGTCGTAGATGAAATGGTGCGTAAAGAAATTAAGGTAAATAGCTACTGAAATTACGGACGCCACTATAATTCCTGGCCAGTTTTCTACTTTTAATTCAAACCAGCGCCACGCCTGACAAACATAACTGCCCACACTTGCATACATAAATCCACTGTACAAGGGAACACCGGCAACTTTTGACCAGGCTTCCTCCGGATATGACCACGAGCCCATCGAAACTTTATAAATTTCCATCACAAGCCCGATGAGATGGAACAGGGTAATAACGAATAGCTCATCTCTTGTTTCGAGGCGAGTGAAATACATTACTGCCTGCATCATTAAACACGCGATCAGCAGGAAGTCATAACGAGCTATAAACGGAACGTGAATAAACTTCGAGAGAAATAAGACGAGAAAAATGAAGCCCGGGAAAAGACAGGATAAAACATTCTTAATTCCAAACAGGATGAATTCATGAGCGAATTCTCCAGGAAAGGCAAGTGATCTGTTTTGCAGCGAAGAAAGCATTTGTAGTCTCTGCTTTTAATTCCACATCGTGCCATTCAATCCCAATACAATTCCCATCCATAAGCCGATGAGGAATACGACAACACTAATAATCGCAGCAACGACCTTGTGTATTCCGAATCGTTCGTGGTATTGCATGATAAAGTAATTGCATAAACCGCCCATAGCACCCGCAAAAGGAACCATAAAGAGAGGCTGGATCATCCAGAACTTTCCCCAGGAAGCGGGTGGTTGATCTACAGAGATTAAGAAATAGGAGATAAACAATAAACCGATAGCTGCGCCAATGATCATTCGTTTAGCCAGTGAGGACGGTTGTTGTGAGGTGGAATTAACTGTGGGTGTCATGCATTCAGAATTTTGGTGAGGAACTTCTATAAAGCTTTTGTTCGTAGTTCAAAGGTATTAAAAAGTACTTTTAATTTCAAAGTGAAATCTGGTTTTTGCAAGAATATCTTATCCACGAGGGGTAAAAAGCAGGTTTTAGTACATACATCCGAATCGGGTTTCGGATGATTTATCGAAAAACAGGGTAGTGCAAAAAAGGAATAATGCTATCTTGTCATCAACACTTATTCTAATCGGTACGTCATGAATTTCAATGAGATCCTCGGTCTTTTCAAAGTTGGCAAAGCCACCGCCAAAAGTCATATGCGCAATCTGATTGAGATTGCAGCTGCAGACGGAAATCTTGGAAATGAAGAGCAGACACTTTTATTGTATGCGGCCCAACGTAATAACATTTCAGAAGCCCAATTGAAAACGATTCAGGCCGATGCTTCTAAAATTAAATTCGAAGTGCCGGGAAATAAGGAGGAACGCTTTCATCAACTCTATGATCTTGTTCACATGATGTCTGTTGACAAAGCCATTCATTCAGAGGAACAACGGTTGTGCGAAATCTTTGCGATCAAGTTTGGATACAGAAAAGAAGTAGTACGTGAGATGATTGAACTAATCAAACAGAATATAGAAAAGTGGGTAGGACCAAAGGAAACCATGCAGGCAGTGACACGGGCCATGAAGATTTACGATTAATTATAACCGTAAATCTTCTTTGACAAAGCTTAGTTTTTAATCATAAGCTGCTTCAAATCATCTGGAATTTCCATGGGCATTAACGGTGGCACATCTGCACCCCCCGTATTTCCAACAGGGATAACTCCCACAAAAGACTTAACGCCACCTACTAACAACCGGGGAAGTTGTCCCAGGATTTCCCGTGTGCTCTTAATATGAATTCCGAATTTAAACATCTCCCAATGCACATAAGTGTGTTCTATAGGCCATGCTTGCCCAAGTATATGAGCGCGCTCCAGATGTCGCCACGCTACAATCAAACTCCTGTTCATTAACTGCTTCCTGTATTTTTGAAGTTCATCTGCGTAGTGAACTTTCAGTGTGGCTGGCATTTTCCAATAGAGCTTCATAATCAGATTTTAATTTTAATTCCACCATTCACAACAAAGCCATCCACAGGTGCATAAATATCCCTGAATACCGGATTGGTGATTGAACCAGTATAAATGGAATCAAAGCGTGTCTGGCGTGCATCGAGGAAGTTTTCGAAATTGATGTAAAGTG
>JBGATZ010000265.1:0-7824 GCA_044228905.1 Cyclobacteriaceae bacterium
AAAAAGTTGTCTTTTTGAAGACCTGCACTAAAAGGAACTCCATATTCGGATGTGGCTGAAGTAAATTCGTTCACCGGAACGTAGTAACTATGAACAAAATAAACATATTTTTCGTCCAAAGCAGGATTCAGCCACCCTTTTATATGGCTTAATGAATTCCACCCCATGTGGGGGACTTTCAGTGAGGGAGATGAGTCAAATCGCTTCACTACTGTATCAAAAATACCAAGGCATTTTGTATTGTTTTCTTCAGAATGCTGACACATCAGTTGCATGCCCAGGCATATCCCTAATACGGGTTGTTTCAGGTTGGTAATCACCTGATCCAGTTTTTTTTCCCGGATGAAGTTCATCGTGGTACTTGCTTCACCTACACCCGGAAAGATTACTTTATCTGCAGATTGAATCTCCTCACTATTTTCAGTAACAATATAATCAACGCCAAGACGGTCAAGTGCAAAAGCCACTGACTGAATGTTTCCTGCGTTGTATTTGATGATTGCAAGCTTCATTACAGTGTGCCTTTTGTCGTTGGTAACTGATCGCCTTCTTTCTTCACGGCCATCTTAATTGCTTTTGCAAAAGCTTTAAAGATCGCTTCAATCTTATGATGCTCGTTGGTTCCTTCTGCTTTGATGTTCAGATTGCATTTAGCCGCATCTGAAAATGATTTGAAGAAGTGGAGGAACATTTCCGTTGGCATTTCACCAACCTTCTCTCTTTTGAATTCAGCCTCCCAAACCAACCAGGGTCTTCCTCCAAAATCAATAGCGACCTGTGCGAGACAATCATCCATGGGCAAACAAAATCCATATCGCTCAATACCACGTTTGTCACCCAGGGCTTTACTAAATGCTTCGCCTAATGCCAATGCTGTATCTTCAATGGTGTGATGTTCGTCAATGTGAAGATCACCTTTTACGGTTACTTCCAAATCTAACTGACCATGTCTTGAGAGTTGATCCAGCATGTGATCAAAGAATCCTAAACCAGTTTGGTTCTTAGACTGACCAGTTCCATCCAGATTGATTTTAATATTAATGTCAGTCTCTTTTGTGGTGCGGGTTACTTGCGCCTTGCGTTCTTGTTTTGAAACCAGTTCATAGATTTCTTTCCAACTGGTAGTGATTAAGGCACAGTATTCAGCAAACCCTGATTTCTCCAGTTTATCTTTTAAGCTTCCGTCATTGATCAGGATGCCTTTTGAACCTAAATTCTTCGCCAATTCAATATCTGTTAACCGGTCACCGATTACATATGAATTTTTAAGATCGTACTTATCACTGAAATAGGAGGTAAGCATCCCTGTTCCCGGCTTGCGGGTAGGTTTGCCATCTGCAGGACGTGAACGATCAATATGTGTGGCTTTAAAATCTATTCCCTCATTGGTAAAAGCCTTTACCATCTTTTCATGTGCAGGCCAGAAGGTATCTTCAGGAAAGGTATGAGTTCCCAATCCATCCTGGTTGGTCACCATCACCAATTCATAATTACCAGAGGCAGCAATTTTGCTCAGCCATTGAAATACTCCCGGATAATATTCCAGTTTCTCCAGGTTGTCGATTTGTTCGTCTGCTGGCTCAAGAATCAGTGTGCCGTCACGATCAATAAAGAGAACTCGTTTCATAGTTTACTTAACTCGTTAATGAGTATTTCATTTTCTTTTTGGGTACCAACAGTAATCCGTAAACATCCATCGCAAAGTAATACTTTAGAACGATCACGGACTACAATTCCTTTTTTAATCAGCGTATCATAAATTCCTGATGGATTCGTAACCTTAACCAATAGAAAATTAGCATCCGAACGAAAAACCTTGTGCACGATTTTGAGCTTCTCCAATCCGGATTTTAGTATCTCACGCTGGGCAATCAGTTCTTTTACCCAGATTTCTTTTTGAACCACCTGACCAAGATGTTCCAACGCCAGTTGTTGCGTGGCCTCATTGATGTTGTAGGGAGGTTTTATTTTATTCAATACTTTTATAATCTCTGCGCTTGCAAAACACATCCCCAATCGCAATGCAGCCAGGCCCCATGCCTTTGACAGAGTTTGAAGTACTAATAAATTAGGGAACTCATCAAGCCATGTTGTTAGGCTGGAGCGATTGGCGAAATCAATGTATGCTTCATCGACAACCACTAGTCCGTTAAATCTTTCAAGTGTCTCTTTTATCTTATCTTCACTTAACAGATTTCCTGAAGGATTATTTGGACTGCATAAGAACAATACTTTTGAATTCGCATTGGCGATTTTGAAAATGGCGTCAATATCAATGTCGAATTCCGGAGTTAACGTTGTGGTCAGAATTTCAACGTCATTGGTTTGTGCGCTCACGGAATACATCCCATAAGTAGGTTGGGGAATAATTACGTTATTTTTTCCAGGGATGCAGAATGCCCGGATGATCAGATCAATGGGTTCATCACTTCCATTGCCTAGAAAGATCTGTTCAATCGGTACTTTTTTTAATGCCCCGATCTTTTCCTTTAGTTTTAACTGTTGTGGATCGGGATAGCGATTGTAAACGGAAGCATAGGGATTCTCATTGGCATCGAGAAATACAGAAGCTGTTCCCTGAAATTCATCGCGGGCGGACGAATAAGGCTTCATCTTCTTCACGTTTTCTCTGACAAGTAAATTCAAGTCAAATTTTTTCATAGCTGTTTAAGGCGAATGCTGATCGAGTTTTTGTGACCTACTAATTGCTCGGCTTCTGCCATTTTCTCCACGACAGGGCCAAGTGTTCTAATTCCTTCTTTACTGATCTTCTGGAATGTGATATGTTTCATGAAGCTCTCTAATGACACCCCTCCGAATGCTGTCGCAAAACCGTTGGTTGGAAGCGTGTGATTAGTACCGGAAGCATAATCGCCAGCTGATTCAGGAGTATAGCTTCCCAGAAAAACAGAGCCGGCATTGATTACTTTATCAGCCAGTGATTCATAATTGGCAGTATTGATAATCAAATGTTCCGGTGCGTAATGATTGACAAAATCAAGCATTGATTGTTCGTCATTAAACAATATCGATAAACTGCTATTTAATGCTTCTTTTGCGATGTCTTTTCTTGGCAAAGCATTGACCTGCTTTTCTACCTCTTCTTGAATTTTGCCTGAGATCTCTTTATCGGTGGTAACTAACACCACCTGACTATCCGGACCATGTTCTGCCTGTGACAACAAATCCGCAGCTACAAATGAAGTATTGGCATTCGCATCAGCGATCACCAATACTTCTGAAGGGCCTGCAGGCATATCGATCGCTACTCCTTCCTGGCTCACAATCTGTTTCGCTTTCGTGACATATTGATTGCCTGGTCCGAAGATCTTATAAACAGAGGGTACAGTCTTTGTTCCATACGCCATGGCAGCAATAGCTTGTGCTCCACCCACCTTGAAGATCTTTTTTACTCCGGCCAGTTGAGCAGCAAAAAGAATTGCGGGATTAATTGTTCCGTCTTTTGATGGTGGAGTACATAAGATTACCTCTTCGCAACCTGCCAGTCGTGCAGGTAATGCCAGCATGAGTACAGTTGAAAATAACGGGGCTGATCCTCCTGGAATATAGATTCCTACCTTTTGAATGGCTACACCTTTGCGCCAGCATTCCACGCCAGGCATAGTTTCTACTTTAACCACTTCACGTCTTTGAACGGAATGAAATTTTTCAATGTTGCGTGCGGCCGTCTCAATGGCTTCTTTCAGTTCCTGATCAAGATGGTCAACAGCTGATTTAATTTCTTCTTCCGATGCCGTTAAATCACGAAGCCTTACTTTGTCGAATTGCTCAGAAAATTCAAGAAGAGCTTCATCACCTGATTTCTTTACACGGTTGAGAATGTTCTTGACCGCACCATCCAGATATTCTAATTCGATCTGCGGTCGTTGTGACAAGGAAGGCCAGGTTTGTCTGGCTGGGTTTACAATTTGTTTCATGAGATCATTTTTTCAATTGGGATCACCAGAATTCCTGTGGCACCGAACGATTTCAGTAAGTCTATCTTTTCCCAGAAGTCATTTTCATTTACAACGGAATGAAGTGAAGACCATCCCGGCTTACTAAGAGGCATAATTGTGGGACTATTCATCCCCGGTATTACACTAGTGATCTTTGGGATTGCATCGTTAGGGCAGTTGAGCAGAATGTATTTGTTGTTCTTCGCAGATTGCACTGCATCAATCCGGAAAATTAGTTTATCCAGAATTTCTTTTTTGGCAGGAGCCAGATTTTCAGTGGCAATGAGGATGGCTTCTGATTGCATCACTGTTTCTACTTCTTTTAATCCATTGCTGAGCAAAGTGCTTCCCGTACTGACGATATCACAGATCGCATCAGCTAATCCTATTCCTGGAGCAATTTCTACCGATCCGCTGATTTCGTGAATTCCTGCTTTGATGTTGTGCTTGTCAAGGAATTGCTGAACGATGGTTGGGTAGGAGGTAGCAATGTTCTTTCCCTGAAAGTCCTGAACTCCTTTATATTCCTCTGATCTGGGAATGGCCATGGATAACCTGCACTTGGCAAAGTCGAGACGCTTGATGAGTTCGTTGCGTTTTTGTTTTTCCACAAATATGTTTTCTCCTACAATACCAACGTCAGCAACATTGTCTTCAATGTATTGCGGAATATCATCATCGCGTAGAAAAAGAATTTCAACCGGAAAATTCCGTGCTGAGGTTTTAAGCTGATCTTTTCCATTGCTGAAAGAGAGACCACTTTCTTTGAGCAGTTCCAATGATCCTTCCTGTAGTCGTCCTGATTTCTGAATGGCAATTCGTAAAACCGTATTCATATTTATTTAGTTGTCTGTCTGTTCTTTTAAAATCGCTACAAAACAAAAAAAGGCTTGCCGTTGTGGGGCAAGCCTTTTTAAAACTGATATCGTTTTAATCAAAACATAGTCCCACAACTCATGTTGTTTACATGATGATGGTGGTGCAAGCTGTTTTGAGTGTTGTTCATTTTCTGATTATGGCTTCAAATAAAGAACAACCGTAATTGAAATCAAAGTCCACTGATAAAAATCTGCAAATCATTTTGAGAATGAGTTGCCATATAACACTTCAAAATCGTATGTAAGTATTTGTAAATCAATATTTTGTATTAATTGCTAAGCGCTGAAAATGCTAATGATTGTTAGGCCACTGAAGCAGACAAATTCATGATTACATTTGAGTTTAAATTCTCATCTTATTAGTCTGTGCTCATGCGGCTCGTCTTTTTGTTACCTCTTTTTTTAATTCTGGCTTGTTCTGAAAGTAAGGAAACGCGTCTTCAGCAATTGTTGCTGAAAGGAAACATTGCCATTAAAGAACATAACAATGAACAAGCGCTTTATTATTATGAGCAGGCATTGAAACTTGAGCCTTGTTTTGTTGATGCCTTGAATAACAAGGGTACCGTTTATTTTAATCAGGGCAAGTGGGATAAGGCTGTACATGAATATGATCAGGCGATTACGTGTAATCGGATTATCTCAATGCCTACTTTAATCGTGCGAATGCATATTATGAATTAAAAAAGAGTATTACAGCGCCTCACACGATTTGGAAAAAGTGATCAAAGCCAGGCCGGATACTGCTATTGCTTATTTTACCAGAGGACTAATCACATACAAAGCTTCGTGAGTTTGATAATGCTTTGACTGCATTCGACAAAGCGATCGCCATTGATGGGAGGAAGACAGCGTATCTGGTGAATCGTGCTACAGTAAAATTTATCAAAGAAGTTTGATGAAGCAAGGAAAGATTTGCTTGAAGTTTTGAAAACGGATTCTGCCGAATCAAATATTTACAACACACTTTCGATGATTGAAACAGAACAGAAGAATTACAGTGAAGCCATGCGATGGGTAAATAAAGCACTTGAAGTTGCACTTAATCAACCATATTTTTTAAATAATCGCGGGTATATTTTTCTTGGACTGAATGATCTGGCTAAAGCAGAAGAAGACATAAATAAAAGTATCGGATTGGACCCATACAATGGCTGGGCTTATCGTAACAAAGGAATTTTTTATCTGATAAAAAACGATAATGTAAATGCTGAGCGCTTGCTGAAGCAGGCACTGGATATGGATCCTTATATAGATAAAATCCATTTTTATTATGGAATGGTCTTAATGAATAAAGGGAATCAGACGGAAGCCTGCGAACAATTCAATCTCTCTGAAGAAATGGGAGACCAGATGCTCACAGCAGATCTAATCAAGAAATGTAAATAATGGAACTGGAGAGACTGGCCGCTTTTCTGGAACAACGCTTGAGGTCAGATTTGCCAGGGGCATTGGCGCATGAGTCGATGCGTGCTACTTTTACCGGACCTGTTAAGCCCAATTTTAAGTACGATCTTCCTCCACGAAAAGGCAGTGTGTTAATCCTTCTTTACCAGGAAGGTGATCAGATCAAATTTCCATTGACAAAACGACAAACCTATGCCGGAGCCCATAGTGATCAGGTAAGTTTACCCGGGGGTAAAACGGAGCTGAATGAAACATATGTGGAGACTGCTGTGCGCGAATGTGAAGAAGAGATAGGTATTGATCGCAATAGTGTTAAAGTAATAGGAAGACTCAGCGAATTCTTTGTAATGCCCAGTAACTTTCTCATCATTCCTGTGGTTGGTTACTTAACAGATACTCCTCAATTCAAACCTGATCCCCACGAAGTGGCACGTGTTCTGACTGGCGATTTAGATGACCTGCTTAAAGAAGATGCAGCAAAGGAAAAAGATATTATTGCAGCAAACCGCTTTGCAATGCGCGCACCTTATTTTGACATTGAGGGTGAAGTAGTCTGGGGAGCTACCGCTATGATGCTGAATGAATTCAGATTGATATTGCAGGAGTCTTTAAAATAAGAAAGGGGTCAAGCTGACCCCTTTCTACTCTATTCAATGATTGAGTGATTACTTCTTTTTCTTCGCTGCTTTCTTTTTGAAAACCTTTTTAACAGCCTTCACTACTTTCTTAGCGGCTTTCTTTACCAGCTTCTTAGCCACTTTTTTCTTAGCTACTACCTTTTTCTTCACGGCCTTTTTAACCACTTTTTTAGCAGTTTTTTTCACCGCCTTCTTCGCAACCACTTTCTTTTTGGCTACTACTTTCTTCTTCGCAGGAGATTTTTTAGCGGGTGCTTTTTTCTTCGCTGCTGCTTTCGGAGCAGATGTACCTGACTTCGCCTCAGACTTAAACCTGGCTGCCATCAGATTCAATGCAGAACCTGCCTTGAACCATCCGATCTGACCTGCATTATAAGTATGGTTTACTTTGATGGTATCGCTTGTTCCGTCAGCATGGCTCAATACCAATGTCAGTTGCTTATCCGGA
This sequence comes from Cyclobacteriaceae bacterium, assembly GCA_044228905.1. GTDB lineage: Bacteria > Bacteroidota > Bacteroidia > Cytophagales > Cyclobacteriaceae > ELB16-189. Next base: position 7,331 of record JBGATZ010000265.1, read on the forward strand.
GCGAATGAAATCAGGTCGATAATATCGATGCTGTCGTCTTCCTGGATCTTGTTGTAATCGTCTTTGTTTGCAAAGGTCAATCCCAACATACCTTGTTTCTTCAGGTTGGTTTCGTGAATACGTGCGAATGATTTCACCAATATCACTTTCACTCCTAAGAAACGTGGCTCCATGGCTGCGTGCTCACGTGATGAACCTTCACCATAGTTTTCATCACCTACTACGATCGTACCAATTCCTTTCGCTTTGTAAGCGCGTTGTACTTTTGGTACCTCATCATATTCACCGGTTATTTCATTCTTCACACTGTTAATCTTCTCGTTGAAGAAGTTGGTAGCACCAATCAACAGGTTGTTTGAAATGTTATCCAGGTGACCACGGTATTTCAGCCATTTACCGGCCATTGAAATATGGTCAGTTGTGCATTTGCCTTTTGCCTTGATCAATACACGTAGGCCTGTGTAATTTTTTCCATCCCAAGCTTTGAATGGAGC
>JBGATZ010000266.1:0-6966 GCA_044228905.1 Cyclobacteriaceae bacterium
GCACCAAAAGGTGCAGACACCAAGAGCTGGAGATACTAGTTAGCACTTCGTAACTTACTATTTCAAAACCTATCTATATGCGCGTCTTTTTAAGTGCATTCTTTATCTGTTGTTCACTACTTGTAACCATAGCCCAGCCAATGCCCACAGTGAAGGCAAGCGGGGGCGGACGTCAGGATATTGATTGGCCTGCGATACAAAAAGAGGAAGATGCAGAAGAGGATGGTCCCGGTTTTTTTTATAGTGATTGCTCACAAGGAGTTGACGTAGTTTCTGCATCTTCTGAATTAAAACCTCAAGGCACAAAAAATTACTCTGCAAAAAATCTGGCTGACAGCAACCCGATGACTGCATGGGTAGAAGGTAAACCAGGTTACGGCATAGGTGAATCTTTCTCCGTAAAAAGCCGCAACGTCAACATCATATACAATGGCTATCAGGCTACACCCGCGAGCTGGAAGAATAACTCTCGTGTAAAGAAATTTAAAGTTTATAAAGACAATAAACCTTTATGCTTTTTGACTCTTACTGATGACATGGGAGAACAAAATTTCAATCTCCCTTTCAAAGAAGATGACAAAAGCCACGTTTTCAAATTCGAAATTGTGGAAGTGTATAAAGGATTGAAATGGGATGACACGGGCATCTCTCATGTAGATTATGGCGGGTGTTGCGTCAGCGCTGAGACTTTGATTTCATTTGAAGGAGAAGAAAAACCAGTTGATGAAGTAGAGGCCGGGCAGAAAATACGTTGCCTTAACCTGAATGATAATTCCACTTTTGATTTTATCATTCCTAAAGTCATAAAGCAAACTCATGTTGCCCTGCTGGAGATAACAACCATTAATCATCAAATAAAAATCACGGCTGATCATCCACTATTAATGAAGGATGGATTTTCTTCTTTATCAAGATTGCGAATCAGCCAAAATCAAAACGATTATGATTTTATAATCGGAACAGAGTTGATGATATGGAATGAACCGGAAAAGAAAATGAAAGGAGAAAAAATCACGAGTATCAGGGAGATTGAAGGCACATTTAATACTTATACCCTGAAGGGCCTGCCGGAAAACACAGCTTATATTGCTAATGGTTTTCTCACAAAAAGTTATTAACCATTACAAAGGCATCCCAAATAAATGCGAAGAAAAACCGATCACTAGTGCTACCGCAATGCCAATGATCAGTAAAATGTATCTGCGTGTCATGGTGGCTTGTATCATGCCTCAAACATACAGCGGAAGGCCCACTGGCACTAAAAAAAGGGAATGACTCGCTAAACTACCATTCTGAAGTGTACAAAATCGGCTCTGGACTGAAGCCAATGTTTAGCCTTTCAATTGTTTTAGATACAGCTGGATAGTGTTTTCCAGTCCGAAATACAGTGCATCGCTTACTAAAGCGTGACCTATCGAGACTTCATCAAGTGAAGGAATGGATTGCTGAAGATATTTCAGGTTATTCAAATCCAAATCATGCCCTGCATTAAGACCCAATCCCAGTTCTTTTGCCCGTTTCGCAGCAGTAACGTATGGAGCAACAGCTTCGGCTTTGTCCTTATGGAAGAGAGAAGCATACGGTTCAGTGTATAACTCAATGCGATCTGCGCCTACATTAAAAGCCCCCTCTACCATTTTAATTTCTGGATTCACAAATACAGAAACACGAACCTTTTGTTGTTTGATTTCTCTGATTATTCTTTTTAAAAAATCAGCATGCTCTATCGTATCCCATCCGGCATTGGAAGTAATCACATGCGGACCATCCGGAACTAAAGTCGCCTGTGCCGGTTTTTTCTCTCTGATGATCTTCATGTAACGCTCGTCCGGATAACCTTCGATATTAAATTCGGTGGTCACCACATCTTTCAGTTGCATTACATCTGCATAGGTGATATGACGTTCGTCAGGTCTGGGATGTACGGTAATTCCTTGCGCACCAAATCGTTCGCAATCCAATGCCACTTTCACTACATCCGGATTATTACCACCACGCGCATTTCTCAGGGTGGCAATTTTGTTGATATTTACACTAAGGCGTGTCACGTTTCTAACTTGATTGTTATTTTCACGTCAAAATTACAAACGTAAAGTTTAACGAATCATAAATCGCATGAGTTTAAAAACACAAATCGATAGCGACATTAAGCAAGCCATGCTTGCAAAGAATAAAGAAGAACTGGAAGCTTTGCGTAGTATTAAATCAATGATCCTGCTTGCAGAAACAGAAAAAGGAGGAAGTGGAGATATTACTTCTGAAGCCGAGAATAAATTATTAGTGAAAGCGGCCAAACAACGTAAAGAGGCGGCTGATATATTTCAGAAAGAGAACAGGCCAGAACTTGCTCAGCGCGAACTCGTTCAATTAGAAGTAATCAATCGTTATTTACCAAAACAGCTCTCCGAAGAAGAGATCGTTTCAGAAGTAAAAAAGATTATTGAACAAGTAGGAGCGAAAGGTCCCCAGGACATGGGTAAGGTAATGGGAACGGCAACCAAGCAGTTAGCGGGCAAAGCAGATGGCAAATTGATTTCTGAATTAGTGAAAAAAATACTTAGCGCTTGAGTAAGATTGACATTTTTCTTTTGGTGATTATCCTGATCGGAGCGGTACAGGGATACAGAGATGGTTTCCTGATGGGGTTAATCTCATTGCTTGGTATTATCCTTGGAGTTTTTCTTGGTTTTAAACTGATGGGAATAGGTATGGAGTTTCTTGAAAAAGAATTCAATGCTGATCAAACCATATTGCCGTACATATCCTTCTTTCTGATATTCATTATCGTGGTCGTCCTGGTCACGCTTCTTGGTAAGGCGATCAGGAATTCGATAGATAAAACATTTCTGGGCAGAGTGGATCAGTCGATGGGGGTTGTTTTGGGTGCCTTTAAAGCAATGTTTATGCTTAGTGTGATGCTTTGGATTACAGATTCATTAAAATATTCGCCCAAAGCAGAATGGACTGAAGGATCATGGCTTTATCCATTCACCGCCAAGCTCGCACCTGATCTGGCTGGATGGATGGCCCAGTTTTTGCCTTTTTTCAGGGAAATTTTCCCGCAATTCTGAGGTTCAGATTTTTTTACTTATTTATCAGAAATTTAGTTGAGCATTATGCCCTTAGTTGTTAAAGAAAAAGATGGATTTAGGTACGTAGATGAAGGTCAGGGGCCGGTATTAATGCTCTTACACGGACTTTTCGGTGCATTAAGTAATTGGGAATTTGTAGTCAACCGATTCTCTCCCAAGTTGAGAGTAATCATCCCGATGCTGCCTATCTATGAGATGCCCATCAAAGAGGCAGGACTGGAAGGTCTTCGAAAATTTACGGAAGATTTTGTAGCTATGATGAAGCTGGATAACATCACCATCATGGGCAATTCATTAGGTGGTCACGTGGGCCTGCTGTATACACTGAATAATCCTTCCAAGGTTTCAAAATTGGTACTCACTGGCAGCTCCGGATTGTTCGAAAACGCAATGGGTGGCTCTTATCCTAAAAGAGGGAGCTATGAGTACATCAAGGAGCGTGTAGCCTATACATTCTACGATCCACAAGTGGCTTCGAAAGAATTGATTGATGAAGTTTTTGAAACCACTAAAAGTATTCCGAAGGCAATGCGCATTGTAGCCATTGCCAAATCCGCGCAACGAAACAATTTATCAGACGAATTATCTAAAATACAGGTTCCCACATTACTGGTTTGGGGATTAAACGATACCATCACACCACCTATGGTAGCGCATGATTTTAATCGACTGATCCCCAACTCTGAATTACAATTTATAGATCGTTGTTGCCATGCACCGATGATGGAACACCCTGAAAAATTCAATGAACTGGTAGAAGATTTTCTAATAGGCAAGAATTAATGATTGCAGAAGAACTGATCAACCACATGATTCCGCCTCTAAAGGTGACAGACGATGCTCATAAGGCAATCGTGTGGATGGAAGAATTTCGCTGTGTTCATTTACCAGTTGTAGACGGAGGGGTGATGCTTGGATTTATTTCTGAAGAGATTATCCTGGAGTCTAATGAAATTGAAAAACAACTTGCTGACTTTGACCTGGTAGGTAAGGATTGTGTGGTCGGTTTAGATTCTCACTTTTACGACATCCTGCGCATTGCAGGTGAGAACAAACTCCAGATCGTAGCCGTTGTAAATGAAAGCAGGCAATACATTGGTGTCATTACTGTGCAGGACATGATGATCTCCTTTGCGCAGACAGCTGCCGTACAAATGCCTGGAGGAATACTCGTTATTTCCCTCGATCTGATTGATTATTCCCTGGCCGAAATCAGCCGCTATGTGGAAGAAAACAACGCAAAAATTATCAGCAGCACAATAGTGGAGGATCCGCTCGACAAAGGAAAAATCAAGCTCACGCTGAAGATCAATAAAGACGATATGAGTCGTATCGTAGCTACCCTTGAACGATTTGGCTATCGCGTCATTGGCAGATACCATGAAACACGAAAAGAAGATGACAGCAAAGACCGATTGGATTTGCTGATGAAGTATTTAAATATCTGACCTGATTACACATGCGCGTTGGTATTCATGGAAGAGATCCTCATCATAAATCTGCGCGGTTTACAGAGAAACTTTTGAACTATCTTAAAGTTCAGGGAATTGAAATATGGGTTTCATCCGCTTTCTTAAAGCAACTCAAACCAATCAATCTTAAGTCGTTTAAGATTAAGTCATTTGATCACGGTGATAACCTGAAGTCTCTTGATTTCTTTTTCTCACTGGGTGGTGATGGCACACTGCTCGATTCCGTAACTTATATCGAAAAGTTTGAGATCCCCATCTTAGGTATTAATACCGGTCGCCTGGGGTTTCTGGCCACAATAAGCCGTGAAGAAACAGAGCAGGCAATTGATAATTTGCTTAAGGCAAACTATACTATTGATACACGATCCGTGATAAGACTCGCCAGTGAAAAGCGATTGTTTGGTGGACAGAATTTTGCACTTAATGATTTTACAATCATTAAGAAAGACACGTCCTCAATGATCACTGTGCACGTACATGTTAATGGTGAATTATTGAATTCTTACTGGGCAGATGGTGTAATTGTTTCCACACCTACAGGCTCTACAGGCTATTCATTAAGTTGTGGCGGGCCATTGGTTCACCCTCAATCCAAAAGTTTTGTGATCACCCCGGTAAGTCCCCATACGCTCACAGCCCGACCGATTATCGTTTCCGATGATGTTGAGCTGACCTTTAAGGTGGAAGGGAGAAGTAAAAAGTTTCTTATTTCCCTGGATTCGCGCATTGAAACCATAGATGCCTCAGTTAATCTCAAATTAAAAAAGGAGAATTTTTCAGTAAAACTGGTTCAGTTACCAGGTAAAAATTATTACAACACCCTGCGCCAAAAGCTCAATTGGGGCCTTGACGTTAGAAACTAGGAGCCACAATCGATTATTTTTCTGATTCCGCAAGACCTTCAGGGAGGCAGCCTGGTACAATTTTGTTCCAAAGGTGGAGGCCGATATTATTTCTTTTTGGAAGTGCAGATATTGTGGTGGATAAGATGATGTAAATCTTTAGTAATTTTAATAGATTTGTGGTTCGGCAAATGATTTCATTATGAGAAAGTTACAGTTGGCGGTAGTAGTGTTGGTTTTGGTAGCGTTTGGCAGCCATGATGCGTTGGGTCAATTCAATCGCAAGTCGATCAAGAAAAACAATAAACGGATAGCTAATTTCCGCGGAAAGAAATCAAGCTTTGATAAGACCAAGCGATACAATGCGATTGGTCTTTCCGTAAATGCGCTAAATTACTATGGTGATATTGCACCACGCCCAAGCAAACTAAGTACAGATATTTCCTTCACGCGTCCGGCAATAGGGCTTTCTTTCGCTCACCGATTCGGACCTCGTTATACACTGCAGGCTCAATTCATGTATGGAAACCTGAAGGGAAGTGACAATAAATCTGCTGATCAGAACGATAAGGATAACGGGATTTACAGATATCAAAGAAATCTGTCCTTTAGAAATCAGATCAAAGAACTCTCTGTTGTAGCCGTATTCGATCTTTTTGAAAACGAATCTACCTATATCGGCCGAGTAGCATGGACACCTTATGTTTATGTAGGTGCAGCAGGATTTTTAAGCAATCCTGAAGCACAAGCTCCGGCAACTGATCTTCAAGGCAATGCTTTGCCAGAAGCAGGTAAATGGGTTAAGCTAAGACCACTTGGAACGGAAGGACAATATTCTACGCTTGATCCTACTGATGTCAATTCCGGTATCAAACCATACAAAGTTGCTCAGGTTGCTATACCATTTGGACTAGGAATTCGTTTGAGACTTACTGAGGTACTTGATTTCTGGGCTGACCTGGGATTCCGTTACACCTTTACAGATTATTTAGATGACGTAAGCAGAAACTATGTAGACTTAGGCGTATTGAATTCTAATCTTGCGAAGGCAATGGCTTATCGTAGTGGAGAATTAGGCACGCTTAAGAGTCCATATAGTTATACAGCCCGTGACGGAGTTACCTATACCGTAGAACAAGGTTATGGCAGTGAGCACAAGGATAACATGAGAGGAAGCAAAAATGACCGCGACATCTACATGGTTACCAGTTTCAGAGTTACTTATATTTTAGGAGCAACATTTCATAGGGCTAAATTCAGATAATGCATTTCAAGTCAACGCACATACTTAGAGCCTTTTTGTTTATTGGCTTAGTGCAGTTGACTTTTAAGTCTCATGCTCAACTATCTCAGCGATCCGAAGTTGGAATTGGTTTAGGCACTTTTACCTATACGGGTGATTTAGCCCGGAATTACAATTTTGCCAACTCTAAACCTGCCGGAACGATATTCTATCGATCCAACATTAATCAGGTGATTAGCCTGCGCACCTCACTTACAGTGGGCAAGCTGGGAGCAAGTGATATTAAGCATCCGATTGATTCGTTTGCTGTACGAAGA
>JBGATZ010000267.1:0-8208 GCA_044228905.1 Cyclobacteriaceae bacterium
AATCGAATACCGTTGATTCAAAAGCTGAAATGGAGATTGCTGGCAACGGGCAATGTAATCATGGGCGGAATGCGTGAAGCAAATCGTAACCTTATTTCTTTACAAACCCCCGAGGGAGAAGAGACCTTACTGGCGGGGTATTTCACAGACAAACCATATGTAGAGTTAGGTTACGGAGTGGAAAACATCTTTAAGTTTTTGAGAATCGATTTTGTGCATCGGTTGACTTATCTGGACAACCCGAATGCAAGGAAGTTTGGTATCCTGTTTACGGCCCAACTCCAGTTGTGATTTCTTTTCACATCCCGATAAATTCAGGCATATTTGCATCCTGAATTTTAAAACATGAGTTCTGTTAAGATTACGTTACCTGATGGAAGCGTTCGTGAGTTTCCGCAGGGAGTGAAGGGAAGTGAAATAGCCCAAAGTATCAGTGAAGGTTTGGCGCGTGTAGCGCTCTCCATTGAAGTGAATGGAGAAATCTGGGATCTCAGTCGTCCGATTACTACGGATGCATCCATCAAAATATTCACGTGGAATGACAAAGGCGGAAAGTATGCTTTCTGGCATTCTTCTGCTCACCTTTTTGCAGAAGCATTGGAAGCGCTTTATCCGGGAGTGAAGTTTGGTATTGGGCCGCCCATCGAAAATGGTTTTTACTATGATGTGGATCTGGGTGATAAACCTTTTGGCGATGATGAACTTCTTGCGGTAGAAAAAAAGATGCAGGAGCTGGCTAAGGCCAATAACCCCTTTATACGAAGTGATGTTTCCAAGAAGGAAGCACTGGAATACTTTAAGGCAAAAGGCGATGAATATAAGCTGGAATTGATTGATGGTCTTCAGGATGGATCAATCACGTTTTATAAGCAAGGTAATTTCACTGATTTGTGTCGCGGCCCTCATGTTCCTTCAACAGGGGTAATCAAAGCGATAAAGCTCTTGAGCGTTGCGGGTGCTTACTGGCGCGGCAATGAAAAGAACAAAATGTTGAAGCGCATCTACGGAATCACTTTCCCTAAAGCGAAGGAACTGGAAGAATACCTTCACATGCTGGAAGAGGCAAAGAAGCGTGATCACCGAAAGTTAGGCAAGGAACTCGAATTGTTTGCTTTCTCTGAAAAGGTAGGAATGGGTTTACCATTGTGGTTGCCTAAAGGAACTATTCTTAGAGAACGCCTGGAGCAATTCATGCGCAGAGCACAAATCCGCGCGGGTTATGAGCCCGTGGTTACTCCGCATATTGGAAGCAAGCAGCTGTATGTGACTTCAGGTCACTATGAAATATGGAAAGGATTCTTTTCAGCCGATTACTACTCCTGATGTAGGAGAGGAGTTTTTGCTGAAACCTATGAACTGTCCGCATCATTGCGAGATTTATAAAGTGAAGCCTCGTTCATATAAAGATCTTCCCATTCGCTTAGCTGAATTTGGAACTGTATATCGCTACGAGCAAAGTGGGGAGCTTCACGGCTTGACTCGAGTGCGTGGCTTCACTCAGGATGATGCACATATTTTCTGTCGTCCGGACCAGGTGAAAGAAGAATTTATTAAAGTAATTGACTTGGTGCTTTTGGTGTTCAAGTCATTAGGATTTGAAAACTATACCGCTCAGGTTTCGCTCCGTGATCCGGAAAACAAGGCTAAATATATTGGCGAAGATGCACAATGGGACAAAGCAGAACGCGAGATTCAGGAAGCTGCAGATGAACGTGGTTTGAAGACCGTAGCTGTGCAGGGCGAAGCTGCATTCTATGGCCCCAAACTGGACTTTATGGTACGTGATGCGCTGAATCGCAGCTGGCAATTAGGAACCATTCAGGTGGATTACCAACTTCCACAGCGCTTTGAGCTGGAATACATCGGTTCCGACAATCAGAAGCATAGACCAGTGATGATTCACCGCGCACCATTTGGCTCATTAGAGCGTTTTGTGGCTGTTCTGATTGAACACTGTGCAGGTAACTTCCCGTTGTGGCTGGCGCCTGAGCAATTTGCTATTCTGCCGATTTCAGAAAAAATTCAATGATTACGGTCAACAGGTACTTAATGCACTGAAAGACAGAGATATTCGTGGTTTCCTGGACGACCGGGATGAGAAGATTGGCCGAAAAATCAGAGATGCGGAAGTGAAAAAAGTGCCCTACATGTTTATTGTGGGTGAGAAGGAAGTGGCCGAAGGGAAGATTTCTGTGCGCAAGCATGGGGCGGGTGATCAGGGATCGCTGACATTGGATGAATTTATCGCCAAATTTGGAAGTGATTTCATTGCCGTCCTGATTTAGGTATTGCAGAAAATGAAATTTTGGCGATATTTGCAGCCTTGTTTGCCAAAAATGTGGCCAAACAGTAGATTGTTTTATAAACCCAATAAGTGGCATTTATACCAGGAAATAATAGTGGCGGAACCCGTCCTCCAGGTGGAGGTGGCCCTAGAGGTCAAGGATTTCGCCCACGTGTACAGGAAGAACCGTATCGCGTTAATGAGCGCATTACTGCCCCTCGCGTAAGAGTGGTTGGAGAAAACATCAAAGTAGATGTTTACCCCACTTCAGTTGCGATCAAGTTGGCGCAGGAGCAAGGACTGGATTTGGTAGAGATTTCTCCGAATGCAGATCCTCCGGTTTGTAAAGTAACGGACTACTCGAAATTTAAGTACGAGCAGAAAAAGAAACAGAAGGAAATTAAAGCCAATGCTCAAAAGACAGTTGTAAAGGAGATCCGTTTCGGTCCCAATACAGAAGAGCACGACTTTAATTTTAAAGTGAAACACGCAATCGGCTTTCTCCAGGATGGATTTAAGGTGAAGACCTACGTTCATTTTGCGGGAAGATCTATTGTGTATAAGGAACGTGGTGAGATTTTATTGTTGAAGTTTGCACAGGCCCTTGAGGATCATGGCAAAGTAGAACAGATGCCTCACCTGGAAGGAAAGAGAATGTTTATGCACATTGCTCCTAAAGGAAAGAAGTAATTTTAAACTGTTATATAATGCCAAAGTTAAAGACGAAGTCAGGTGCGAAGAAGCGTTTTAAGATGACCGGTACCGGTAAGATTAAACGTAAGAGCGCATTCAAGAATCACATCCTGACAAAGAAAGAAACCAAGCAGAAACGCAGACTTAGCAAAAAATCGGTCGTGAATAAAGCGGACGAGAAGAATGTGAAGTTGATGTTTCCGTACGGAATCTAAAATCAAAACTGGTTTATCCGGGCCCATGGATGGCTTGACCTCCAAAAATTCCCGGTAATGTTTAACCCGGTTTCTGGCAAACAAGATCCTATTAGAATTAGGACGCCATCGACCAAAAAATTAGTACTATGCCACGTTCAGTAAACAGTGTAGCATCCAGAGCAAGACGCAAGCGCGTGCTCGAACTAGCCAAGGGATTCTTTGGTAGAAAGAAAAATGTGTGGACCGTAGCGAAAAACGCAGTTGAAAAAGGACTCGTTTACGCTTACCGTGACCGCAAAGCCAAGAAAAGAGATTTTCGTTCCCTGTGGATCACTCGTATCAATGCTGGTGCGAGACTTCACGGAATGTCTTACTCTGAATTAATGGGCAAATTGAAGAAGTCAGGTATCGATTTGAACCGTAAGGTTCTGGCTGACTTAGCAATGAATCACCCTGAAGCTTTTGAAGCGGTGGTGAAGAAGACCAAGTAATTCAGAAATTACTAAAATTGAAGAGGGGCTTTATGCCCCTTTTTTATTGACTTGAAACGAAGTGTTAAATTTGCTGCATGTCCCGCTCTAAAAAGATATTCGTTGGCTTCGCGATAGTGTTTTTTCTCTTCCTGGCTTATATCAGCTACGACATCAGTTCACGTACTACTTTTCCGGGATCAAAGCCTCAGTTAAAGGAGCGTATTAAAAAGCAGTTTTTGGAAACCGATAGCCTGTCCAGCGACACAATTTCTGCAGTTCAACGGTAAAAACTACCACTCACCAGACATTTTTTCGGCTTATCGATCGGCTTATTGCTGTTTTTACCAGCTCTATTACTTTAGTGTCAGATTAAAGCCAACTATAGACAAGATTATCCCCGAAGGTCAAGGACTTTTGGGGATTCTCTTTTTAAGCCCATCCAGATTTCCCGATATTTATTTTAGAGCTTAGGCAACCCAATTCCTGATCGCTCCGTCTAGTGGCAAATTTAAAAGAAAACCCGAAGGACCCCTCCATGCATTTACTAGTGCAAGGTTGCCTGCGCAAGGATCGCGATAGCCAGAGGCTGCTGTACCAGCATTACTACAGCTATGGCATGAGTGTGTGCCTTCGGTATTGCAGAAGCAGAGACGAGGCAAAGGAAGTACTGAATGATGGGTTTCTGAAAGTATTTCAAAAAATTGATCAGTACCGGATGGATACATCCTTCGAAGCCTGGTTGAGAAGAATAATGATCAATGCCTCAATTGATCATTACCGGAAAGAAATGAAACATTATAACCACTACTCCAATGAAAAAATATCAATCTCAAATGGACAGGCCAGTGCTATAGATGAAATGGCGCATGAAGAATTAATGCATCTCGTGCAGCAATTAACGCCAGCCTATCGTGCGGTATTTAACCTGTATGTTATTGATGGATTTACGCATGATGAAATTGCGAATGTCCTTCAGATATCAGAAGGAACATCAAAATCCAATTTGTCAAAGGCAAGAGAAAACCTTCGTGCGATGTTGATGCAATTGAATAATAAAACGGTAGCAAAGTATGTCTGATCAGGAACTGGACGATTTATTTAAGGAAGCATCCGGTAAAACTGGAGACCCCTTTTCAATGCATCTGACTGGCAGCAGATGGAGGCATTGCTTGATTCGAAGGGAATGGTTGAACCCGCATTTTGGAACTGGAAGAGATTTACGTGGGCGACTGTTTTATTTATAACATCTGTTGCGTTGGTAGAGTTATGGTCTACGAAGTCTGCTATTAAAGAACAAGACCCTACTGCCGCGGTGGCCGTTGTTGCGGAGAATGAATCTCATTCACTCAACAAAGAGTTCAATGATTCTGAAAATGCGGAGAACTTAATTCAGGCCGAAACCCCTGTAGAGAAAAAAGACGCTTCCATCGTTGGAAACCAGGTGGTGGCATCAAAACAAAAAAGCAATCAGAGAACTGTCGTTATTAACCAACGTGAAGAACGTTCTGATAAAGAGAAGCATTTCGCTGCTGATAAACTAAATAGTGAGTCAGGAGTGATTGATTCAGAAGTTAAAGTTGAGAATAATACTACGATGATTGTAAGTGAGCCAGCGAATACTACAGTACTCATGAAGGAATCGACCTCGGGTAAGTCAACAGATGATGTGGCGAATAGTGAAATTGAGAAAGATTCGGTGAGTGTTTCTTTAGAGGAAACAGTGGTTTCAGATAGTGTGAAGAAAGAAACACCAGAGAAAGAAGAGGAAAAGCCAATTCAAAATGACCAATCATTTAGTTTAAAGCTGGCAGTGTCACCCGATTATTCTTCAGTGGGATACTTTACTCCCGGAGCCACCGGTTTTAATTATGGACTTATTGCTGAGTATGGATTTAATAAACATGTTTCTGTCTCTCTTGGCGGAATATGGTCGAAGAAGCTGTATACCTACGAAAGTATTGAAAGTGCTTATGGATCGATGATTATTAATGGGCGTAAGATAGATGGTGACTGCCGCATATTGTATGTGCCATTAAATATGAATTATTACTTCAATCCTGGTCATCAATTTACAGTTTATGCCAGCCTGGGGTTATCTTCTTACATCATGTTTAGTGAAGATTATAAGTATGATGTAGTAAAGAATGGGAGTAGCTATGACTACACCACTCATGTAGAGAGAAAGAATAATGAATGGTTCAGGATGACGAATATCTCACTAGGTCTCCAGTATCGATTGAGGAAACGATTGGCTTTACAGATTGAGCCTTTTGTAAAAGCACCTTTGACCGGAATTGGTGAGGGTGATTACAAGCTGGTAAGCAGTGGAGCTTTTTTTAATGTTAAGTATACATTCAAATAACGATGACAAAAAACTACTTAAATATGCGATTAATTAATTCTTTTTTTATGTTGGTATTGATGATCTATGTTGCCTCATGCGGTAGCAATGATATCAGTACTCCGGTGGATTGTACTACTTCAGACCTGGCTGTAAAAGTTTCCTCGCAATCAAACCCTACGGGTTGTGCCACGGGAGATGGAACGGTAGCCGTAGAGGGTTCTGGTGGAAGTGCCCCTTACAAGTTTTCTATTGATGGAGGATCGTTTGGGAGCACGTCATCATTCAGCAGCCTGAGTGCAGGAAAACATACAATAGAAATAAAGGATGGCAATGAATGCGAGCGGAGTGTTGAGGTGACTCTCACAGCTCCAGGAACAACACTGGCAGCGTCTGTTTCGGCTACTGCAGATAATCAATGTGTGACTGATAATGGTAAGCTTGTCATTGAAACAACGGGCGGAGTTTTGCCTTATCAATTTAAAATCGGGACGGGAGCATTTGGCACTGCTGCAACCTTTGACGGGCTGAAAGAAGGGAATTATACGGTGACAGTTAAGGATAATGCAGGATGTACTGTAACAATAAATTCAACAGTTCCTCACGGAAGTACTGGAGTGAGCTTTGCTTCTCAGATTGATCCGATATTGAAAGCCAATTGTACTTCCTCCAGCTGCCATGGATCGGGAAGCTCTAATGGTGACTGGACTAAATTCGCCAATGTGAGTGCAAAAGCAGCTTTGATCAGAAACAGAACTACAGATAAAACCATGCCGCAGGGCGGATCATTGACCGCGGAGCAAATTGCGTTGATCGCTTGTTGGGTGAATGATGGCGCTTTAAACAACTGATTTCATGAGATATATTATTTTTACTCTTCTCCTATTCTCAACTTCTGCCTTTGGGCAGAAGTTTGTTTCTGAAAAGTCAATGGTTACGTTCTTTTCAGATGCAGCAATAGAGGATATCACTGCGGAAAATACAAAGTCCTCCAGCATTTTTAACTCATCAAATGCAGAGATTGTTTTTTCTATTCCTGTTAAGGATTTTCAATTTCATAAGGCGTTGATGCAGGAGCATTTCAACGAGAAATATATGGAGACTGAAAAATTTCCAAAAGCAACATTCCAGGGTAAGCTGATCGATTTCAATTCGCAAACGGAAGGTGTGCAACAAGTGAAAGCTCAGGGGAAACTTACTGTCCATGGAGTTGCTAAAGATGTTGAGATTCCCGGAACAGTTGAAATTGCAGGGAAGAAATTGATCATGAAATCAAAATTCATGATTGTGTTGGAGGATTACCAGGTTATGCGACCACAAATGCTTTGGCAGAACATTGCCGAGCAAGTTGAGGTAACTATTGAATTCAACTATAAGTCTTTATGAGCGTGCATTTAGCTGTTGCTTCTGGTATCATTGTATCTTAAATTATATTCAAACCCTATACTCATTGCTTTATGAAGGTTCAATTTACCTTTTTGTTTTTGCTGATTTCTTGTTTCGCTATTGCTCAGGATGACCTGATGAAAGAGCTTGAGCAAAGTGAGAAGCCGGAGTCCACGTTAGCCGGGCAATCATTTAAAGGGACAAGACTTGTAAATGGCCAGACGATCGAAACCAAAGGAGCGGGAGAACTGGAATTTATTTTTGCTCACCGATTTGGTACTGTAAACAGTGGGGCATATAACCTTTTTGGCCTGGATGAAGCTTCCGTCCGTCTTGGACTTGAGTATGGAATTACCAATCGCCTTGGAGCCGGCTTTGGTCGCAATTCGGTAGACAAGACTATGGATGGCTACCTGAGATACAAAGTACTGGCTCAATCAAAGGGAGCGAAGACTATTCCGGTTACTGTTACTGCTTTTGTCAATGCGGCAATCCAAATGTCTCCGAAGAAATCCAGCGCAAGTTATGATATCACTTTGGAAGACCGGATGTCGTACACCAGTCAGCTTTTGATTGCCCGCAAGTTCAATTCAATACTCACGTTACAGCTCATGCCCAGCATCGTTCATAGAAACACGGTTGACCGGACCATTGTAAATAATACGAACTACATTCTGGGCTTTGGAGGACGACTGAAAGTGTCGCGCAGTATTGCACTGACTACCGAGTATTATCATCGATTAAATACGGTGGAGAATGACCCATTCCATAACTCTCTTGGTTTCGGTATTGATATTGAAACGGGAGGTCACGTTTTTCAATTGGTGATGACGA
>JBGATZ010000268.1:0-6922 GCA_044228905.1 Cyclobacteriaceae bacterium
ATGCTCTAAAAACAAAAAGACCGAATCCATTTTGCAGATTCGGTCTTCTGATTAATTGAAAAAAATCAGTGAAACAGCAGGCTTACCTGCCATAACTCTGAAAGAGTGGAGCTGCAGGGAATCGAACCCTGGTCCAGAGAAGATAAACGCGTACGTTCTACATGCTTAGTTGACTTTAATTGTCGGGAAGCGCAAGGCAGGCAACAGCCTAAACTCCTCCGTAGTTACTGTTATCTTAACAACGATGCGTAACCACACCGCGGCCCAGTTCTGCTGATCGACACCGCGTATTCGTCTCCCGCAAAACAGAGAAGACGAGCGATGATGGCCTGCGGAGATCTTATCTCGGCATAAGCTTATCTATCCTTGGGACAGATTAAGCAGCCATGGCGTAAGTATTTTCGCCACGTAAATTGTCGAGAGCAGTGATCAAAGCTCTACCCTCATGAGCTTGCATGCTGGTGCACGGATTCACACATCCTGTCAATACCGGTCAGCCCCAGTTTTATCATTAGACGTCAAACATCACTAAATAGTTATGCCTTACGCGAAATGGACTACAAATGTAATTCAAATTTGGTTCTCTCTAATAATCAATTGACAGTTGACAAAAATTGCAATTGACAACGGTTAACCCAAGCTTGTCAATTGTCAACCATCTTACTTGTCAACTTTTTCCTCACACAACTCTACCAACACTCCACCCGTAGACTTCGGATGAAGAAATGAAATCATCTTGTTATCTGCACCGGGCTTCGGCTCTGCATTCAACGAAGTAAACCCGTCCTTCACAAAATTCTCTACCACTGTTATAATACCATCCACTTCAAAAGCCAAATGATGAATGCCCTCTCCTTTCTTCTCAATGAATTTAGCAATGGGCGAATCAGGCTTTGTGGCTTCCAACAGTTCAATCTTCACTCCTCCAATCTCAAAAAAAGAAGTGCGAACCCCTTCTGAGACAACCTCCTCTATTTTATAATGTTCTCGTCCCAGCAGTCTTGCAAAAAGGGCGTTGGATTCGTCCAGATTCTTCACAGCAATGCCAATATGTTCCAGCTTCTTCATTTTCGGGAGTTTTGCTTAATTTGGACCAAAATTTGAGAAACTTTTCCCGTTAAAAGAGGGTTTTCCCGTCAAATTATGCCAAAAGTGATGATTGAAACGGCCAGTGATGGCCATGTGGAGGCGGCCCGCATCCAGCAGCAGATTAAAGATTACCTCGGTTTGCGTACCAGTGACCTGATTTTTGAATACGGTATTATGGATGGAAAGACCAAATTGGATCTCATCACCATCAATCCGCGCCACAATCAGTCCTTTCTTTTTCATAGCGAAATTGGCTTTGATAAGGTGGATGCGTTGCGCAAAATGCTGGATTACGTGCAGACCTCTAAGGAAAAGGAAAACTCCTATACCATCCAGTGGGTGGCACAGGGAGAGCATGAACTTCATACCTCCTATTTTCGTTCTAGTAATATCCTGGATGCCCTGGAAAAACTGTACTATGGCAGAGATCGCAATACGATCACCGTTTTCAGTGTAGTGTTAAATCCGGTATCTTAAATTATAAGGCAATGATCAACGTAACCGAAAAAGCAAAAGAACGCATCGCGAACCTTCGCATTGAAGAAAATCATCCGAACGACAGCAACATTCGTGTATCTGTAAAAGGAGGCGGTTGCTCTGGCTTAATGTATGATCTTAATTTTGATACGAACATCAACCCTGCGGATCAGGTGTTTGAAGATAAGGGAGTAAAGATTTTAGTTGATAAAAAAAGCCTTCTTTACTTATTAGGAACTACCCTTGATTTCACTGATGGTCTGAATGGTAAAGGATTTCAGTTCATCAACCCTAATGCTACACGCACCTGTGGTTGCGGTGAAAGTTTTTCTGTATAACTCATCAGATAAATAACTCTTTTAAGGTCCTATCAAACGATAGGACCTTTTTTGTCACTTTCTAAAGATTTTACTAATAATCCTTCCTATCACTAAGAAAATCAGATAGGTGACTACAATAAAAATTAAGACCAAAATGGTCAATATGATCCATATGATATCTGAAGGATAAATTACGGTGTGCCACCCTGGAATGATAGATAGAGTCAGATTACTTAATCCAATTCTTATCTCTAAATAGATAACCAGGAATACTATCAGAATTGGTATAACAACTAGAAATCTCTTTTGATTCATAAGTTGATCTATCCTATTTATCCAGCCATGCCTTAAAAGCAGTGGCCTTTTCTCTGCTGATATCCAGCTCCAGATTGAACGGTGCTTTTAATTGAACAGTTAATCCCTTGTGTGTTGTCTTCACCCGCTCCACACTTTGGATATGCACAATATATTGGCGATTTACTCTAAAGAATTTTTCAGGGTCGAGTAAACCTTCAACCTCATCCAGGGTTTGATGTTCACTGATCGTCTTTTCATTGCCACGTGTATAAATAAAAATCAATTCTTCTTTCTGAAAGAAGGCAATGTCCTCGGTAACTACAGGTACCATCGTATTTCGCTGCAGCGACAGAAAACGTTCTTTGTACTTCTTCTGCTCCTTACCCAATGATCCTAAAAAAGATTTCAGTTGATCGGCCAGTGCAGGTTGTGCCGACAATGACTTGTATTTCTTTAATGCACTATCCAGTTCTTTTGCATCTACAGGTTTAAGTAAATAATCGATGCTGTTGAGCTTAAATGCACGGATAGCATATTCATCGTATGCCGTAGTGAAAATGATCGGGCAATTGATGCTGAGTTTCTCAAAAACCTCAAAGCTGCTTCCGTCTGAAAGGCGAATGTCTGATAAAATCAAATCAGGCAATTCATTTTCGCTGAACCACTTTATTGCAGACGATACACTCGCAAGCGGACCTAATTGAGTTGCATCAGGTATTAGCTTACTCAAATGACTTTGCAAGTCTTTGGCAACTAATGGTTCGTCTTCGATGATAAGGATTTTCATGTTTTATATGTCAGGTTGAGCCTGTCGAAACCGGCCTTCGATAAACTCAGGCTCACAGGCTCATATTAATCAAATTCAAAATTTGGATTCTGCCATCCCATGGCAATATCCGCTTCATACAATCCCTGAGCAGTCTTCACTCTCATCTCCATTCTCCCCTCAATTAAAAAACCCATGGATTGATACAATGCCAGAGCTCTGTTATTACTTTCCCTTACAAACAATTCCACTTTCCCAATGTCGGGGCGGTTTCTTCCAATCTCTTCCAAAAAAATAGTAAACAACGTACGTCCGATTTTCCTTCCCTGAAATTGAGGATGAATCGCTATGTTGAAATCAGTGAGTACGTGTTTAAATGTACCGGCATCAGATGGATAACCGTGAACTTCTCCAACGAGTTGCTCCGGATCATCCGGATGCTCTGCCACAACAATAAATCCCTTCTCTATACTTTTTTGGAGAAACTGATTAACGTATTCATCTGTGATATCACTTTCATTATATCACTTTCATTCCGGGCGAGGCCATTACTCTCTGATTTGGCTACTTCTTTGTAAAGCGCGATGATGCGTTCTTTATCTTCTGGTGTTGCTGTTCGTATATGCATGCCTCAAAGTAAAGGAACTTTTACGCTAAATCGCTGATGACCATGTTCAATTATTACAGGTTGTTCCGTCAAAAATCCATACAATGATTTCAGGTTCTCCAAACCCTGCTTGTTTGAAGTCTCTACACTATTTCTAAGCTGAAGATTATTGCTCACCACCAGGTAATCGTTCGCTGTGAAAATCTCAATGGTCAATGGTTTTTGCGCATCTACCACATTATGTTTCAATGCATTTTCAATCAGGATCTGTAGGGTAACGGGTACAATTGCTTTCTCTTTGGTCGATTCGCCAATACTAAAATTAATTTTCAATGCTTCTGCAAATCGCGTCTCAATCAGAAAAACAAAATTCTTTATAAAATCAAGTTCGGTAGTGAGGCTTACAAAGTTTTTATCCTTATTCTGCAGCACATATCTATACACCTTCGACATCTGTTGCAGAAACTGCTGAGCCAATGCAGGATCTTCCATGATCAAACTATTCAGCGAGGTCAATGCATTGAACAAGAAATGAGGATTGAGCTGGTTTTTCAGATTATCAAACTGCACCTGCGACTTTTCTTTTTCAAGGCGCTCCGCACGAATCAATGAATCTTTCCACCTTCCCAGAAAATAACGAACAAAAAAGATTGAGTTTACTCCCGTTACCGCTAACCCATAAATTGCCCAGGTAGATGCAAGGAATAAACTATCCAGTTTGAATGGAAGAAACGGTTCTCCAAATTTATAGATGCAAAAGCGTATAGTAAACGCAACTATAATTCCGGAAACGATCTGAACAGCAATCCGAAGAGGCAGATTGCTTTCAAAAGGAAGAATCTTATTCAAATACAGGTGCACCGCACGCAACGTCTCCCAACTCACAAACAGAAGAATGATGGAAACATAAAATAAGATGATATTGAACTGCGCATCAAATTGTCCGGAAACAAGACGAACTCCATACGCTATTCCTGCAATCAGTAAGACAATACTAATCGTGAATAACAATCTTCTTGTGTTCTTATTTTTAATTCGCGCAATCACGATTATGAAAATGAAATGTCTGTAATGAACTTCATACGGTTTTCAGCCACACTTGCCGGGGTGAGTTGCAACGCTACATTACGCAAAGCAATTAAAAAAGAATTATTCATCTGAGCCAATTTACCTACCTGCCATGATTCCTCCACAATTCTGGTAGTGCGTTTTATTCTCTTTTGTTCAAACGTATTAAAAACTTCTTCTACTTCACCAAAACCAGAAAGCAAGTTGGTAAGAATGATTGCATCCTCAATGGCCATACAAGCACCCTGCCCCATATTAGGAGTTGTAGCATGAGCAGCATCGCCTGCTAATAAAACTTTCCCGAACGCAAACTGAGTTAATGGCTTCAGATCGATAATGTCACTCCAGATTAGCTGATCATTACTCGTTCTTTTTAATAATTCCGGAATGAGTGAATGGTAATCTTTAAAGTGATTTCGCAGATCTTCAATCGTGAAGTTTTTCTTCTCCCTATCGTTTTGAGGTGCGTTGATACACGCAAACCAATACACCCGATTTTTAGTTAGTGGAACAATTCCAAAGCGACTGGATTTTCCCCAGGTCTCTGAGGTGTTTTCAAAATCAAAATCATCAGGCACGTTGTCAATTACTGCCCGCCAGCACGTATAACCGGCATAACGCGGCTCAGTGGCTGGCAATAGTTTCTTTCTGATCTTAGAATTGATTCCATCAAATGCAATGACATAGTCAGCTTTTGCAGTGCTCTCATCTGAAAAAGATAAACTCACTCCTGATTCATCTTCAGCACAATCCACACAACCCTTCCCTAACTGAAGTGAACCCGGAATGATATTTCTTAAAAGCACTTCATGCAAATCAGCTCGATGCATGGTGAAATTATTAGTTACACCTAATCGCTTCGCCATCACTTCCGAGTCTGCACAACTCAGCACTTTTCCATTTTGACTTCTGATCTCCAATGATTTCAGTTTCTTTCCTGCATTTATAATCTGCTCTCCGATCCCAATTTCATAAAACGCTTTCATGGCATTGGCCGCCAATCCCAATCCGGCACCTAACGGCTTGATCTCTGAAGCATTTTCATAAATAGTAACATCAAAACCCTTGCGTTGCATTGCAATTGCCAGTGTCAATCCTCCGATACCTGCACCGATTATTGCAAACCTCTTGGACGAACTCATTGTACTACATTTCTTTTAGTCCTCAAACCTGTACAGAATCGCAACGATTCAAACTTGCTCATTTTATTATCCTTTGAAAGTAATAACAAATTAATCTTTGCCACTTCGAATTTACTTACATAAGAATTCGAAGTCTTTAACCCCAATATATAGTTTTTCATAATTCTTGAATTATTCAATATCACAGATGAACGTAAGGTCTCAGCCGTGGCAGCCAGCGGGGTACGTGCATTTTATACTCATCATACTCTTTTCCAAAACGTTCTCCCAGACCGGGTTCTTCCACCATAATAAAATAAACCGTGTTGATCAAAAAGAAAATGAAAGCGTAACTCAACAACGCAGATGACCAGAAGAAAGTCGCTTCGCCAATCAGAATAAAAAACACTCCGGTAATCATTGGATTGCGACAGTATCGGTAAGGTCCGCTAACAACTAACCGTTGTTTTACACTCCATGGTGCCAGCGTACCCCTTCCGATGATCTTAAACAACACCACCGTATAGGTAAAAAGTGCAAAGCCAGTCAGGATCATAAATGCTCCGGTTACCTGAATAAAGATTCCCGGTGATCCATCTGGTTTATCTATCAGGTACGGAATTAGAATGGTCATCACCACCGGAAGGAGAAGAATATCCCTCAAGTGGGCCAATAAGGAAGCGGTCTGTTTCATCTTAATGGTTGTTTATATTACGAACTTACGTGATTAACCGACTAGGGGATGCATTCTTTATATCCAAGCACTCAAAATCCATTTTGAAGTGTAGCAAAAAAAGACTGAAGCCCTTTACTATCTTGCCACCCGATGAATCCTAAAATGACCTTTCACCCCGCTAACGACACTGTCAAGCCCGTATTTTCAATTCTCATTCCCAGCTGGAATAATCTGCCCTACCTGAAATGCTGCGTGGAAAGTATCCGGAAAAACTCGCGGTATCAGCACCAGATCGTAGTACATGTAAACGAAGGGAAAGACGAAACGCTGGAATGGGTAAGAAGTCAAAATCTCAGTCATACTCATTCCACAGAAAACGCAGGCGTGTGCTATGGATTCAACGGGCCTTCTGCGTTAGCAAAGTCAGATTACATTGTATTATCGGATGATGATTATTACTACGCCCCTGACTGGGATTTTTATTTGTTGGAAGAAATCAAA
>JBGATZ010000269.1:0-6908 GCA_044228905.1 Cyclobacteriaceae bacterium
GAGCCGCGCACTTCACTAAAGTATGAGTTGGATGCCAAGCAATCCGTTAGTTTTGGTTACGGATTGCACAGCCAGATGCAGCCGATTGGAATCTATGAAGCTCAAGTACAGCAACCTGATGGAAGCTTTGTTAAGCCTAATGAAAATATCGGATTCAATAAAGCACAGCATTTTGTAGTAGGTTACGATCGTTCTCTTACTCAATATTTGAGAATCAAGAGTGAGGTGTATTACCAACACTTATTTGATGTGGCTGTGAAGAACGATCCAACAAGCTCACTTTCTACTTTGTCTGTTGAAGACGGTTATGTTACTGATCCATTGGTGAACAAAGGAACAGGCAGAAATTATGGATTGGAGTTAACATTGGAACAATTCCTCCACAATAATTTATACTTCCTGTTATCTTCTTCATTCTATAATTCAGAGTACAAAGCACTGGACAATGTTTGGAGAAACACGCGCTTCAATGGGAAGCATGCCATGAGCTTGACAGCAGGCAAAGATTTTAACTGGAGCAAGAACAGAACCTTTGGATTAAACATCCGCACAATCTGGTCTGGTGGATTCCGCACTACTCCAATTGACTTTGAAAAATCAATGCAGTTAGGGCAAACTGAATACATTGAGAGCCTTGCTTATACTCAGCAGTTGCCTGATTATTTCCGCACCGACCTTCGGTTGAGCTTAAAACGCAATCGTGCTAAATCAACAACAACGCTGGCTTTGGATCTTCAAAACGTGACTAACCATCAAAATCTGGGAGGACGTTACTTCGATGCAAAAAGCGGAACAATCAAAAGCTGGTATCAATTATCTCTATTGCCTGTATTGAGTTACCGTATTGAATTTTAAACTGATAAAGTCTTCGATAAACTCAGACTGAAATTCACAGATAAAAAAGCTAAAAGCAATTCAGAACAACTTCAGTTGTGAATTGCTTTTTCTTTTTGGAGGTTGAGCAGGACCCATTACAGTCATTCCTCCATGCAGATAAGACTCTTCTCTCTCCCTTTGAATAATCTCTTCAAGAAACGGCTTAGGCTCAAATGTCTTTTCTAATGACTGAGCGAGAATGGAAAGTTGTTTAATTGCTTCATTCTTGTCTGATTGCCCAATCTTTGCTTTGTCAATAGAGTTTCTAAGGGTACCAATCGTTTCATCATATACTTTCAATGGCACAGGAAATGGATGACCATCTTTGCCACCATGTGCAAATGAAAAGCGAGCGGGATCTGTAAATCGTGAAGGCGTTCCATGAATTACCTCACTCACTAACGTCAATGATTGCAATGTGCGTGGTCCTAAACCTTCCAATAAAAGTAATTCTTCAAAATTGTGAACGTCTTTCTCATGAGCAAGCGTAAGCACTGCACCTAACCTTTTTAAATCAACGTCCTTACTTTGCACATCATGATGGCGCGGCATGCTGATGTGTTTGATCTCATTCAGCATCCGATCAGGACTCTCCCTGGCAATATTTAAAATTCCTTGCTTTGTTTCTCCAGCAGGCTTTGCAGTAAGATTCAGGATCAGTCCCTGATTTCTTCCACACACTCCGGTATGAGGCTCTTCAAGATAAGATTGAAACTGAGTAGAATGCCAATGATATCTTCGGGCCATTCCGGAAAAATCATTCAGTCCTTGCTGCACCACTGCCCATTCTCCATCGGTAGTAAGTATAAAATTGTGTAGATACAATTGAAAGCCATCCTGCACTGCCGTGTTATCCACTTTGGCAGATAATTTACTTGCTCTCACCAGCTCATTTCCATTCAAGCCCGTTAACTCTGCAACTTTCAATAACTCATTTGGCGTTTGTCGCGAATGTTTTCCTCTTCCTCCACAGATGTATATTCCTAACTCCTTCGATCTGGGATTAACTGCTTTTTTCAATGCTCCCATCACGGAAGTAGTGATTCCGGAAGAATGCCAGTCCATACCTAACACACAACCCAAGGCCTGAAACCACATGGGATCACTAAGTCGCTTGAGAATTTCCGGGCGACCATATTCCATAGTGATACTTTCTACGATCGCTCCACCCAAATACGTCATGCGCTCGGCAAGCCATATCGGTACGCGGCCATAGTGAAGAGGAAGATCTGCTGTGGATGTTCGTGCCAATTTATTTTTGTTATTCCTTTACAAATGAATTCTTACCAAATTAGTTCGTTTAGAATTAACTCCAAGTACTTGTCATCCAAACGACAATAGATCAAACATTATTTTTTCGAAAATAATCCGCACTTTAGCATCATCAGAAACTTAGATTTTCATGCTACTTGCCTGCGATATTGGAAACAGCGACATCACTTTAGGATTATGGAACGGAACTTCCTGGCAAAACACCTGGCGAATTCCATCACGCACCGATCAGCCTGAATTGTTCTATGGAGTAAAAGTTCGCGATTACTTTTTTGAAGCAGGAGTTTCCGTAGATCAGGTTTCTACTATTGTATTGAGCAGTGTGGTGCCGGCATTAACTGAAAAAATCAAGAGCATTATAAAAACACTGTTCCAAAAGGAAGCGATTGTACTTGGCCCCGCTCTTTACAAAAAATTACCAATAGAAGTTTTAAACCCATATGAAATAGGTTCTGACTTGGTCTCCAATGCAATGTCTGCATTTATGAAATTAAAACAGACGTGTATTGTGGTCGATTTTGGAACTGCACTCACATTCACCACCATCTCTAAAGAAGGAAAAATTCTTGGCGTTTCCATTGTGCCCGGATTACGCACAGCCATTAAATCGCTTTCTCAGAATACCGCCAAGCTTTTTGACGTACCCCTGGAAATGCCAAAGTCCGCCTTAGGAAAAAGTACCGTTACCGCAATTCAATCGGGAATTGTAATTGGTTACGAAGGCCTCGTAAAAAATATGGTAACAGCAATTCGTACTGAACTAAAAGAAGATTGTCCTGCGGTTGCTACCGGAGGGCTTTCTTTCGTTATCTCCTCGTTAAAAGGATTCTTTCATTCAGTAGATCCACAATTAACCCTTGACGGACTACGAATGATCGGAGAATTGAGCGAGAACAAAAAATAAAATTGCTACTTATACACTCTTGTACGAAGTCGGTTGCTGGTATCGATCTGAATACCTACTGCAAATTGTGCCGGCATGTATGCAAAATAAACTTTATCGCTGTTCACAGGAACACCTAAGCCCAATTGAAAAATTCCGTGCAGATTTCCCGCCAGGTGAAATTTGCCTGTTACTGCTGGCTCAATAAGAATCTGGAATTCATCCGGAGGAGTAAATTTTGGCGCCTTTGAATTCGGGTCTTCAGTGGTGAATTCCGAATACTTCACCATCGCTATTCTGGGAGTGAAGGCAAGATTAAATTTTCTATTATTCGTACCTATTGAAGGTTGAATAAAAATACGACCATACTTTCCCGTTGCCACCACATCATTATTCAATCCAAAGAAATAATACTGGTCATGACTTGTGCCCTGGCCCATTCCATATCCGGCAAAAAGCTCCAAACGTGAATTACGCTTTACTTTATAGTAACCAAATCCAATTTCACCAAAACTGTTTTTGCGGGTAAATTCTTTGTCGTCACCAGGGTTGGTCTCTTTTGTCGATCCGTAAGCATAATTGCCCGTTACGGCAATATGATCGGTGATCGCATAGGCAAGCTGTGCTTCTCCACCAGCAGTAGTACCAAAAACAGAAGCTTGAAATTCTCCGCCTTCTTTAAATAAAGGAACATTCCGTGTATTTGGAACATAAAGAGGCGAACAGGCAGTAGCCAGAAGTAAAACCAACACATAGCGCATAAAGTGAAATGTATAAAAACTTAACTTCGCGAAAAAAGAAATCGGGTAAAATAGTCATCAATAAAAAATCAATCGCCCTTTTTTCAACAAAAAACAATAGGTAAAAAGTACCATATGAATTTTAACTGACGAAATTAACCGCCCTACAGTTGAACGCGAAGATCTATCTTCCCTAAAAATTATACAGGAGAAAAAGTCAGTGATGAAATTGTAAGGCAAATGCTTTCCAATGCCAATTGGGCACCCACTCATAAGTTTACTGAGCCTTGGAGATTTAGCGTTTTCACTGGCAATGGATTAAAGAAGCTGGCTGAATTTCAGGCGAGATGCTATAAAGAGGTCACTACCGCAAGAGGAAGTTTTGATGAAGGTAAATATCAGGGGCTATTGACAAAACCAATGGAGTCATCCCATATTATTTCTGTGGGGATGAAGCGTGATGAACGTAAGGGCATTCCTGAACTCGAAGAAATAGGAGCAGTATTTTGTGCAGTTCAAAACATGCACCTTACTGCCTGGGCTTATGGAATTGGTTGCTACCTGAGTACTGGTGGAATTACTTTCTTTGAAGAAGCCAAGCCCTTTTTTGATTTAGGAAAAGAAGACAAGTTACTGGGTTTTTTACATGTGGGTATTCAAAAAGACGCTGTGCCACAAGGGCGCAGAAGACCCATTGAAGAAAAAGTGAAATGGGTGAATTGAGTTCTCATTATATTGTTAAAAAAATAACTTAAGCCACTCACAACTATCATGAACACAATACCCGATAAAGCAGCCATCGAACAAGCACACCACCGTATTAAGGACCACATCCATCATACTCCTGTACTTACCAGCGGCAGCATCGATGAAATTGCCGGTTGTTCCATTTTTTTTAAGGCAGAAAATTTTCAAAAAATAGGTGCGTTTAAGGCACGGGGAGCAATGAATGCTTCGCTTTCTTTATCTCCGTCTGATCTAAGCAAAGGTGTGTCTACTCATTCTTCCGGCAATCACGCACAGGCTTTAGCGCGCGCAGCCAAAATTCTTGGAATTAAATCCTATATCGTGATGCCACGCACTGCCCCTGATGTAAAGAAAAAAGGTGTGCGTGCCTTTGGCGGTGAAATTTTTGAATGTGAGCCTACATTAGAAGCACGCGAATCCACACTGGCAGAAGTAATCAAAAAGACCGGCTCAACGGAGATCCATCCTTTTAATAATTATGATGTAATTGCAGGGCAGGCTACTGCAGCAAAAGAGCTATTTGAAGAAGCCGGTGCCCTCGATTTCATTGTCGTACCCGTAGGTGGGGGCGGATTGTTAAGCGGTACAGCATTGGCAGCAAAATATTTCTCTCCTCAAACCGTAGTAATTGCAGGAGAGCCTGCAGGTGCTGATGACGCTTTTCGGTCAATGCAAAGTGGTAAGATCGAACCCTCGCAGTCCAACTCAGTAGCTGATGGACTATTAACTTCATTGGGTGATAAAACATTTCCGCTGATTAAACAACATGTCAAGGAGGTGATCACAGTAACCGACAAAGAGATTGTTGAAGCCATGCGATTAGTATGGGAGCGATTAAAAATTATTGTTGAACCTTCATGCGCGGTTCCATTTGCCGCAGTATTAAAAGATAAAGCCAAATTTCAGGGGAAACGCGTAGGCATTATTCTCTCAGGAGGAAATGTTGATCTTGCCCGTGCGTTTAAATTATTCTCTGAATATTAACATGGATTTTGAGCAGAGGTCACATCCATTACTTCCCAGAGAAAAATATTATCTGCGTGTAATTCGCTATTCCTGTTTTTCATTATTACTCATTAGCTTTTCATTGGGAGTTGGCGTGATTGGCTATCATTATACCAATTCTTTGAGCTGGTTAGATTCGTTGGTTAACGCTTCTATGATTCTTACGGGAATGGGGCCTGTTGACGAGTTAAAGAATGACGGGGCAAAATGGTTTGCTTCTTTCTATTCTATTTTTAGCGGAGTGATATTCCTAAGTACCGTTGCTGTATTCTTATCTCCAATCTTTCACCGCTTCCTGCATAAGTTTCATTTGGACGATGAAGAACAGCGAAACCATCAATAAAAAGTAATTTAAACAAAAAGCCATTCCTTTATAGGAATGGCTTTTCATATAAAAGTACTTCAGATTAGTTCTTCTTCAACTGATCAAACTTTGATTCTGTTACTTTCTTAGGAAACACATTATCATTAGTATTCACATCTGCTGTTTCGGCATTCGGGTCGATCACGATGTTCACCACTTCCTTATCTTTGGCAAAAGTCTTCGTAACCTTCGATTCATTTAATCTCCAGATCTCAGCGGGAATTCGTTCAATTTCTTTTGACCCATCTTTGTAAGTCCATTCAATAATTACAGGAGAAATTAAACCGCCTGAATTTTTCAATGTGATCTCATACAAGTTTTTTCCCTGCAATTTATCCACAATAGCCTTGTCATCTACTTTGTTTCTGAAGTCACCGTATGAATTATCAGGAGTTTTAATCACTGTAAATTCCTGAGGACCGTTGCTAAAATCGGTATTAGGTTTTCCTTTCGAATCTCCGTTACCCTTTGCACTTAGGTCTCCAGCTTTCACTTTTACGTTTTTCTCAGGATCGACTGTCGTGTTCTTCACTTTATACCATTTCACATCCTCCACTGTCAAATCTACATTGTCGTTAGAGTAGAACCAGCCTCGCCAGAACCAATCCAGATCAACTGCCGATGCATCTTCCATGGTACGGAAAAAGTCAGCTGGCTTAGGGTGTTTGAACGCCCAGCGCTGTGCATATTCTTTAAAAGCTTTATCGAATAGTTCGGGGCCCATTACGGTTTCACGTAACAATGTCAACGCTGCAGATGGCTTGGTGTAACCATTACCTCCAAAGCTTGCTCCCTGGTTATCTGATGAAGCAACAATCGGACGCAATACATTCTTATCTCCCTTCATGAAAGGAACAATTCCCTTCGGTGTACCGTGTACCAGATCGAGGTTCGGGTAACGTTCACGTTTTGTTTCTTTTTCAAGGAAAGTATTCAGTCCTTCATCCATCCAGGTACTCTGGCGCTCATCACTATTCACGATCATCGGGAAGAAGTTATGACCCACTTCGTGAATGACAAC
>JBGATZ010000270.1:0-7440 GCA_044228905.1 Cyclobacteriaceae bacterium
AAGAGATTTGAATGCGCAGCCGCAGTACCCGCGGTAGGCCCCGCACTGAAGAACAATTTTCCGGAAGTAAAACGATTTACCCGTCTTTATCCGGTGAGCGGAGTAATTAGTTATGAAAGCCCTGACCGGGGACTGATTTCATTCATTGAGCAGAAAATGCAAATCACGGATTCATCAGTGTTCGAGATCTTTGATTTTAAACTATTAAAGGGTAATCAACAGGAAGTTTTGTCTGGCCCAAATAAGGTGGCCATTTCAGAGAGAGCTGCAAAGAAATATTTCGCATCGGAAGATCCCATGGGAAAAACCATCGCGTGGAACGGTGATCAGAAATTTGAAGTGACGGGAGTCTTTCAGGATATACCGGAGAATTCGCACATCAAGTTTGATTTTATGTTGTCCTATCAAACATTAAATCGACAAACCAATAATGAATCTGAGACAGCGTGGGGTTGGTACGACTTCAATACGTATGTGTTACTTGAACCGGGAACAAATGTTCCGGCATTGCAGGCCAAGTGGGACAACTATGTTAAACAAGTAAGAAGTGAAAATTGGAAGAAGAATGGATACTTCCAGGAGTTTATTCTTCAGCCGGTATTAGATATTCACCTTAAAGCAAATCTGCTTCAGGAGTCGGAGCCCGATGAGCGTGGTGATGGAGATTCTGTCTATGCATTAACATTTATTGCTTTGTTTATCCTAATCATTGCATGGGTGAATTATATCAATCTCGCTACAGCGCGATCATTTGACCGTGCCAATGAAGTTGGTGTGCGCAAAGCTATGGGTGCACAGAAAAATCAGCTGATGTATCAGTTTCTTGCTGAGTCGTTTTTAGTTAATCTCATTGCTGCTCTGATTGCCATCATTGCTGTTCGTGTATTGTGGCCGGTGTTTGCTGAACTTTCCGGAAGAGTTATTCCATTGAGCTACATGCTGCAAAAAGACTTCTGGATTTTACTGATTACTTTGTTTACAGCCGGAACAATACTTGCTGGCTTCTATCCGGCAATTATTCTGTCATCATTTAAACCGGTAGCTGTCCTGAAAGGGAAGCTAATGCGAACTTCGCAGGGTAATATGTTGCGTAAATCGTTAGTTATATTTCAATTCGTTGCTTCTGTAGTTTTGATAAGCGGATCGATCATCGTGTATGAGCAGTTGAATTTTATGCGGAACCAGAAGCTGGGCGTTGACATCAGTCAGACATTAGTGCTCAAAGGGCCGGGTGCAGTAGATTCAACCTATGCACAAAAAATGGAAAGCTTTAAGTCAGAAGCGTTGCGTGTGGCAGGAGTGAAGAGTATGAGTGCCTCGACCAACGTACCTGGCGATGAAATTTTCTGGGCAAGCGGAATCAAGAGATTGATCGGAGGACCAGAGAATAATATTTCCGGTTATACGGTTGGCATCGATCAGGATTATATCAAGTCGTTTGATTTGAAACTAGCAGCAGGAAGAAGCTTTGATCGTGAGCATACCAATGATCGTCAAAGTGTAATCATCAATCGCGCAATGGCTGAAGCGCTAGACTTTACCGATCCTAATATGGCTGTTGGTGAAAAGTAAGACATGGGGGAGATACACTTGAAATTGTAGGTGTGCTGGAGAATTATCATCAAATGTCACTAAAGGAGGCGATGTCTCCATTGGTATTCCGCTTTACTCCTGACTTTTCTAATTTTTATGCATTCAAGATAGAAGGGAATGATTACAAAGGAATTCTCACCTCACTTGAAGAACCATGGAAAGCATTCTTCCCCGGAAATCCAATGGATTATTTCTTCCTTGATCAATTCTTCAACCGGCAATATGAAAGTGACAAACAATTTGGCAGAATCTTCGGTTGTTCACATTGCTGGCAATCTTCATCGCATGCCTGGGATTGTTTGGGTTGGCTTCATTCCTGACCATGCAACGTACTAAAGAGATTGGCATCCGTAAGGTGCTAGGCTCTTCCGTTTCCAATATTGTATTACTTCTCTCCAAAGGATTTATCCAGCTGGTATTGATAGCCAATCTCATTGCATGGCCACTGGCTTATTATATAATGGAGCAATGGTTGCAGTCATTCCCTTATCGAATTACCATTAACCCGTTGTTGTTTATTCTGGCGGGAGTAGGAGTAGTAGTGATCGCTTTTGCTTCAGTTGGATTTCAAACATTGAAAGCAGCATTGATTGATCCGGCAAAGACGCTGAAATATGAATAAAAACTGAATGCTTGATATTAATCACTGCATACTGTTAAGGAGTATCCATCGTCCAGGAGTGGTGAGCTAGTGATAATCGGGGGAATCTCCTCCTTCCGGCTCATCTCCCTCTGATTCGGCCTGTTCAGAATCTTGTTGTGGTTGAATATGAAATGACAAGAGGCTAAAAGTACCGGCATCGAACGATAATGTAATATCACCATTTGCACCACCATCCTGATAACTGGCGCCAAGTTTCATGATGATCGTGGACTCCTGGGTCTCTATTCCTTCAACATACACACTGCCGCCTTCCGATGATTCCAATGCAAGCCAGTTCAGATAGGGAGAAAGAAACAATCCTTGTGCTCCTTCTAGCTGGTAAGTATTGGTTTTGATAAAATGAATTGTTTTTTCTTCTGAATTATAGAAGTAAGGAATTGCGTAACTGGAGCAACCGGTTAATCCGTTTTCATCAGAAGGGCCGATGCCTGTATCGGAAAGATAATTCAGTGTGTATTTCTTTCCATTGAATTCAACCTCGGTTCCGGCTCCGCCATTTTCCGCCTGACTCTTTAACTTCCACATTTGACCCGTACACCCAGCCTTTTGTTCCGTCAATCAGTTTTATTTCATACCATGCATAGCGGCTGGCATACATCGATGTCTTCTGGTTCCCGGGAGGAGGTACGTTGAATTTCTGTAGCCGGAGTAAAATCGGTCAGTTCCTTAATAACTTCTGATTCTGAGGAAGCACCAGTATATATTGATGTACCTGCATCGATAAATGTGTCAAAGTCTTCTATAGCTGCAGGCAGATTAAACGTAGATGATTCGGAGAAACCACCAGGGGTTTCCCTGCTGTTATACATAATGTTTTCAGGAGGCGCTTCTTCAGCAACCAGGCTGTCTCTGGTTTCTTCTGTTGTGTTTTTTGATTGACAGGAGATCAGGAATAAGATCAAAAGAGCGGGGTATTTCATTTTAAGAGGGGTTTGATAAACAAGTTAAAACAAAAAGTTTTTTTAACACGATTTCAGACTACCCCAATAATGTGAGAAGTAAAAGAAATATTTATCTTATTTCTTTTACAAAATATATACTAATTACTATATTTGTTTTACAAATAATATAGAAATGAGTAAAGAATACCTTGGCGAGTTCGAAGAATTAGTTTTAACAATAGTGGGCATTCTGCAGGAAGATGCCTATGGAAATGCCATTGTAAACGAGATCAAAGAGCGCGTGGGGCGTGAAGTAAACCTTAGTGCAGTGCATGTTACACTATACCGCCTGGAAGATAAGGGATATGTGAAGTCTGGAATGGGTGGAGCAACCAATGCACGGGGAGGGAGACGTAAGCGGATTTTTACTATTACCAGTGCAGGGTTGAATATGCTGAAGTCTATGAAAGAGTCGCGTATGGATTTATGGAAGCTGATTCCTCAGTTGAAAATGGTAGGAATATAAACCGGTACCGGCTTCTGATTCTTGTCGCTCTTCCGGAGTTAATTCAATAGATGAAAAAAGATAAATCTTTCCCAGCGATCAGATTTCTCCGATGGTTCTGTCCACCTTCACTCTATGAAGGGATCGAGGGCGATTTGGTTGAGCAATACGAAGAGGATGTAACTCTATTTGGAGAGAAAATAGCAAAAAGAAAATTGATGACAGGAGTACTTCGGTTCTTTCGCCCATCAATCATTTTAAGGAATAGATTTTCATTTCAGTTAATCAATATTATTATGTGGCGTAATTACGTAACCATTGCATTCAGAAATGTGCTGAAAAATAAAGTTTTTTCAGCGATAAATATTTTTGGACTAGGTATCGGGCTGGCGGCCTGCCTTTTGATTTTTCAGTTTGTAAGCTTTGAACTCAGTTATGATCAGTTCAATGAAAAATATGATCGGATTTATCGTATCACTAACGATCGTTTTCAGAATGGTAAGCTGATTCAGCATGGCACTATTACTTATCCCACTATAGGTGCAGCGATGATGAAAGATTACCCTGAGATTGAGGAGTATACACGTATTATACCGGGTGGAGAGATGAATGCACGAATTGACACAAAGAATTTCAGAGGAGATGAGACTTTCTTTGTGGATGAACGCATCTTCAATATATTTTCATTTCCCGTTCTGGCAGGTGACACCAGAGCGTTGAAGGAGAAATATGCAGTAGTGCTTACTGCTCATGTCGCAAAAAAATATTTTGAAATGAACGACAATGATTTCTCATCTGTCATTAACAAAACATTTTATTGGGGGTTGGATAAGCAACCATATACGGTGAAGGCGGTAATTACAGATATCCCGGAGAATTCGCATTTCCGGTTTGATGTGCTTGTAGCATATGCAACTCTGATCACACCCGATAATCAGGGCATTGATGATAGCTGGACGTGGTCGGATATGTTTTATTATGTATTACTGAAGCCAGGGACAGATTATAAGCAGCTGGAAGCCAAGTTTCCGGAATTCAGTGACCGGTACTTTCAGGGTGACAAGATTTCCGGAAGTGTGGAAAAGTTTTATCTGCAGCCTTTAAAGCGCACACATCTTTATTCTGATTACGAATACGATTTTGCAATTAAAGCGAATGGAAAAGCAGTGTGGGCAATGTTGATCGTGGCTTTGTTTATTCTTCTGATCGCCTGGATCAATTATATTAATCTTACTACGTCACGGGCGCTGGATCGTGCGAAAGAGGTAGGCCTGAGGAAAGTAATGGGTGCTTACAAATCTCAGCTGGTAAAGCAATTCATTTTTGAGTCGTTAATGATTACTGCTTTTGCCGTTGTATTGGCGTTGATTATGGTACAAGTACTCCAGTCTTCGTTTAATCAACTGGTGGGTGGTTCACTTTCGCTGTGGAGGATTTTTTCTACGGCCAGTCCTTCTACGCTTGTGACTATGTGTCTTGTATTGATCGCAGGTGCGTTGCTTTCCGGATTTTACCCGGCTTTCATCTTATCATCGTATCAACCGGTCACTGTATTGAAAGGAAAATTTCAGCGTTCTTCGGGTGGAAATTTTTTGCGTAAGGCGCTGGTGATTTTTCAATTCACATCATCAGCAGCTCTCATCACGGGTACAATTATTGTATCCAAACAATTGAGGTTTATGAATGAAGCTGATCTTGGAATAAGCATTGACAATACCATTGTAGTAGAGCCGCCTGAATTAACGCAATGGGACTCTACTTTCAACACAAGGGTGGAAAGTTATAAACATGCTCTTACTCAAATTGAAGGGGTAGTGGGGGCCAGCACCTCCAGTCGTTTACCAGGGCAGCGGCTAGGACGGGCATTTGGTATTCGATTGAGTGATCAGCCATCTGACGCTCATTACACGTTAAGTAATCTGTCGGTGGATTATAACTTTCTTGATGACTATAAAGTAAAACTGCTGGCAGGAAGAAATTTCACGGCCACCGATCATAAGGTGGAATTTAAGGATATCAGTTCCGTAATTATAAATAAGAATGCATCACAACTTCTGGGTATAGCCAGGCCGGAAGATGCAATCGGAAAGGAAATAGTGTGGGGAAACAACGGAACCCGCAAATGGACAATTATCGGAGTGATTGATGACTTCCATCAGGAGTCATTGCGTAACGCCAGGGAACCGCTGATCCTTCGCCCGATGTATGGAACCTATAATTCTTCATCGGTAAAAATCAAATCCGATGATCTTCCGGGAGTCATTGCCTCTGTTGAAAAAGTGTATAAGGAATTCTTTCCGGGAAACTCTTTTATTTATCAGTTTCTTAAAGACAGGTATAATAGTCAATACAATGACGACACGCGTTTCGGTAAAGTGATCAGTATTTTTACAGGACTGGCGATTATGGTTTCTTGTCTTGGCCTGATCGGATTGTCGTCCTACACTGTGATGCAGCGTACCAAGGAAATCGGTATTCGTAAAGTTCTGGGCGCTTCTATTTTGAATATCGTTTCACTTTTATCGTGGGACTTTGTGAAGATCGTGCTGATTGCTGGAATACTCTCATTGCCTATTGCCTACTTCAGCATGCAGAATTGGCTGGAATCATATGCCTACCGGATTACTCCGGGATGGGAGCAGTTTATTTTGCCCGTTGGAATAGTATTGTTAATTGCCGCGGCTACTATTAGTTTTCAGATACTTCGTGCGGCAATGACTGATCCTGCAAAAACATTGAAATACGAATAAGACAGAATCTGTAATGATTAAGTGACCATCAGAATTTTTGTATCAAATCGATAAAACTAATGATCAATGCAAAGCCACCGGAACCTTCACGGCTAGCACAGCGCTTTCTTCAATGGTTTTGTCCTCCTTATTTGTATGAAAGTATTGAGGGAGACCTGTGGGAAAAATTTGAAGAGGATGTGAAGTTGTCAGGAGAGAAGAACGCGAAGAGGAGATTTCTTTGGAATGTGATTCGCTTTTTACGACCAGGTATTGTATTGCGTAATAAATTCTCACAACCGTTAGCTCAATGGCATATGTTATTAAACTATTTTCATATTGCTTACCGCCATCTTTCAAAAAGCAAAATATACTCGTTGATCAGCGTGCTTGGGCTGGCTGTGGGAATAACCGCACTTTTTTTGATTCTTCAGTATGCCAGTTTTGAACTTAGTTTCGATCAGTTTCAGGACGATAAAATTTACCGGGTCGCTTATCAACGATTTCAAAACGGAGAGTTAAGAAATAACTCGGCTATGAATTATGGAGGAATCAGAAGTTTGCTAAAAACAAATTTACCGGAGGTAGAGCACACGACTGGTTTTTCGCCAATGCCAAACAATCTGGGATTCCTATTCGGTTATAAGGGTAAACTGTTTTTAGAACCAGGTAAATTTCTCCGCGCTGATACCAATTTCTTTAAAGTATTTCCTGCATTATTAATTAAAGGTGATCCGAATACCGCATTATACGATTTTAAGGGATTAGTGATTTCAGAAAGTGTTGCTAAAAAAGTATTTGGTGAAGAAGATCCTATAGGCAAGCGTTTTGATGATCTGGATGGGGAAGGAGATGATGGTGATGATTATCTGGTCACTGGAGTGATGAAAGATTTTCCTTCCAATTCTCATATGCATGCCGATTTTGTGCAGCGTGTTGAGAATGACTGGGAAAGATCGGGAGGTGATGAGGGATTTAAAACACCCGGTTTTTATACCTATGTCTCGTTGAAGAAGGGCGTGGATGTGAATCGGTTGGAGACCAAAGTAAATGATATTTTAAAGAGAG
>JBGATZ010000271.1:0-4905 GCA_044228905.1 Cyclobacteriaceae bacterium
ATCAACCATAGCACTCAGTTCATCATGAATAGAGAAGCCTGGCACGATAAAGTATTCGGGAGAATCAGATCCGGCCATTAGAGGCACACCTTCCTTCCAAAGTGCGTACACCATTTTTCTGCGAATAGAAACGTATCGTTCCCGACTTTCCAATGGCGCCATTGTTTTCAGATACTTTTCCCGGTACTTCCATTTTTCTTGTTTGAGTGCCGGAGGTATGTAATCGTAATCGGGCATTTGTTTTACTTCTTCATCGCTGTAGGGTAAACCTGCATTCGAGATAAAAAAGTAATTGGTTGGAGTCACATAAATTCCAGCTTGCCTTACACTTTGAGCGAGCGCAGGAATCTTTTCTTCCTGAAGATGAGGCACTGTGGCCCACGCAGCCTTACTATAAATATTGTAATCTGAAACGCTCTGACCATGATTATAGCTGGTATCCGGTAAAAGCATTTCAATGAACATATCCATATGTTCGATCTGTTCTTTGGCAGCAAGTGCGGCAGGTAGTTTAACCAAAGGCCCAACGTGACCAACAACTTGTATTTTTTCCTCTGCGGCTTGTTTAATAATAGCTTGAAAGACTCCGGGTTCAACCATGAAGGTGATTTTAATGGCATCGTATCCGAGAGCTTTGAATTCTTTTACTGCTTTTTCAGCCATGGCTGATGTTGTCACTAATTCAAAATTTTTAAAGTCGGTGGACCATGGCCACTTTCCTGCCAGTTGCGGACTGGCAACTTTAAGCTCAGGCCCAATCCATTTCTGATTGGATACGTTCTTTCGTGCTTCGAGGTAGATTGGATGCCCCGTCATAATTCGTGCAGTAGTAATGCCATTTGCTAACATTAATTTCAATTCCGTCTCTGTGGTGTTAAGATGATCTCCCTGGTCGGCAAAGAAATGAGCGTGCATATCGAACAGACCTGGAATGACATATTTTCCGTTTCCATCAATCCTGGTATAGCCATTCGTTTTGATTTCTGAAGCAGGGCCAATCTTTTTTATCTTTCCGTTTTCTATCAGTATTGTATAATGAGGAAGAATTTTGTCTTCGTTCATCGGTATGATGGTTACATCTTCTATAGAGTAAGACGATTGTGCAAAAGACGCAGAAGGGACTATGAGCAATAGTAAAGAGAAGATAAGAGCCTGGAAAATACCTGTGTGCATGGAAGATAATTTAACCTTAATCAAAAATAGAAAGAAGCACAAACCTGCTCATCACCTTATTCGGGTGAATGATCTAATAATCTAATCGAATTTTTTAACGAATAATCGAAACAGGCCCTTTATATTTTTTGTCTTCGCAGATAGCGTTTTGTATCGTGAAATAATAAACTCCGGGATCCAGATCATCGCCATCCCAGCCACCCTGATAATTGCTTTCCTTGTAAACCAAATTCCCCCAACGATTATAAATCACGAAGTTCCATTCTCCATTTTTTATTCCCGGCACTTCAAATGACTCGTTATATCCCTGGTTATTTGGTGTAATTACGTTTGGAATAAATAAAAGGTAATCTGGTATGTTGAAATGACTAACTAATTGAGAGGAACATCCCCATTTATTGGTAGCGGTGAGTGTAAGTTGATGTGTGCCACCTTGTTCAATGATTGATTCCATTATATCAGATGATCCAACCGTAGTTCCATCAACAGTCCAATTCCATTGCATGTCATCATTGTTTTGTGAGTGTGCACTAGCCCGGAATGTTTCACCGCCAAATACACATTCAGGAAAAGGATCTAATTCAATTTTAGTTGTATCATTAATTGTGATGTTCACTTTTTTATCGAGTACCACTTTACATCCATTCCCGTCAATCAAAACCAAACCGATAGTAAACTTACCTTTTTGTACATAGTCGTGACTCGCCAGGTTACTAGAGATATCCTGCACTGTTCCATCTCCAAAATCCCAGCGATGGATTGAGGTGTTAGTGGTCTGTGCTGAGAAAGAAACAGTTTTGTTGGTACAGAAACTTCCAGATGCATCACTGGTGAATGTGCCGGAAGGACCACCCACGCGGATAAAATCGCTGGAGAGAATTTCATCGGTACATCCACGATCGTCAGTAATGATAAGTTTCACATCGAAACTACCCGCTTCCAGGTAAGTGTTTGCAGGGTCAGTCAGACTGGATTTATGTCCGTCTCCAAAATCCCATTGCCAGCTTTTAATATTTCCAATTGATTTGTCTTCAAAAAATGAAGTGAATGGAGGACATGTTCCTGCATGTTCGGCTACATCGAAAGCTGCGGTAGGTTTTGCAATGGTCACATCGTTTGAAGTAGAAAGAGTACAGCCGTACTTGTCGGTAACTTTCAGTACTATCGGATAACTTCCAACCGTGGGAAAAGAGATGTCAGGTAGTTCATCATTGCTTACTGATCCATTATTGAAGGTCCACTCATAGTTTACTCCCCGTATCGAATTGTTTATGATTGCAATATCTTCATTGATACAAAAAGAAGGTTTCTGAAAGGAGAAGTCTGCAACAGGAACGGAAAAATCGACTACTTTATCTTTCATGAATGCACATGTTCCTTCTGAATTGGTCAGAGATAGTGTCACGGTATATTTATCCGGAGTGAGGTAG
Source organism: Cyclobacteriaceae bacterium (assembly GCA_044228905.1). GTDB lineage: Bacteria > Bacteroidota > Bacteroidia > Cytophagales > Cyclobacteriaceae > ELB16-189. The sequence continues at coordinate 2,604 of JBGATZ010000271.1, forward strand.
CTATGGGTGGGATTAGTATCGGAGGATGTTTCTCCGTCACCAAAATCCCAACTTCTGGTAGTGATGTTGGTGTTGGCAGGTGATTGATCTTTAAACCGAACAGTAAATTCTTCGCAATTGCTTGTGGCGCTGAAATCGAATTTTCCTTCCATGTCAGATACTTTGACCGGTAATGTTTTTTGCGCGGAACATCCATCCGCATCAAATACAGTAAGGTGCGCCTGATAATTTCCACTTGTTGTATAGGTGGTAGAAACATTCTGATCATTGGAAAAGGTATTGTTGCCTAATGACCATTGCCACTGAACGTGAAGAAGATTTATCAATGAACCCTACTGATGCGTTTTTACAAGGCATGGGGTTGTCAATTTCAAAATCAGCTTTGATGTCCTGAATGAAAACAGGAATCTTCACGATAGTAGTACAGCCGGTAGCAATGCTTGATGCTGTTAATTCAACGCTGTAGTGGCCGGTGGCCTGGTAGGTGTGACTTGGAACGTCAGTATTGGATGTGCTTCCATCACCAAAATTCCATTGAAGTGAATTGTAGTTTTTCTGAGAAGTTGGTCAGACCAATTGTATAGGGCGTGGCACAGTTTTTACTGATTCCGAAATTGACATATGGATTTTTTATTTCTATGGCATCGACCATTGTAAATGTATCGGAGCACCCTGCATTTTTACTGACTAATTTTACGGTGTAAACTCCCGGATGAAGGTATTTGTGTATTACCTTAGCTTCATTCCCTGTTGTTCCGTCTCCAAAATCCCAACACCAGAAGTTTGTATTTTCCGATTGACTGGTGAATGTAACTTCCTCACCCGCGCAAGCACTTGTTTTATCCAACGTAAACTTTGATATGGGCTTCGGATGAATTACCGCTACTTTTGCGGTTATAAAACTGGAGCAGCCCTGTGCGTTAGTTATAGTTAGCTTCACAGTAAAATTACCTTTACTGAAAACATGCAGTGGGTTTTTCTCTGTTGACGTAGCCCCATCACCAAACTCCCAGAGCGAAGCATATTCCGAAGGGGAAGAGGAGTCGTCTGTAAACTGTAGTGAAAACGGTGCGCATCCGGAGAGCGAAGGATTGAAGCAATCCTGTGCTACGTTGGGGAGGAATGAAGCAACTATGCTGGCGGGTACTATGATTGTTTTCTCAAGTTCGTTGCTGCATTTTGTACCGTTGTATGTAATTAGCCTTACGGTGTATTCACCCGGAAAACCGAAAGGATGTGTATAGGACGGTTTAGTAGAATAGAGTGTGTTGCCGATATACCATTCTACTTTTTCAGATCCCACCGAGGTGTTATTAAAGGTAGCGCTATAGTTGCAGTCAATAGAAAAAGTAAATGCTGTTTGTGGACCGGCAACAACTTCTACTGTCTTCGTAACAATAGAAAAACAGGTATTGTTTTTCAACTTCGCTTTTAAGGTAATAGCGTACGTTCCGGGGGTATCATAACTAGCAGCAGGTTTTTCGTCTGTTGAACTGGTTTGATTTCCAAAATTCCATTCGTATGAAGTGACTGTTGAGTTTGATTGTACCAAAAATGTTAATTCCTGGCCCACGCAGATTTTTGAAGCTGAAGGAGTAAAATTCATCCCTCCCTCACTGCCTGCGCTGACCAACACACTGTTGCTTGCCTCGCATCCATTTGCGTCACGCACGGTTTGTGTTACGTTGTACGAGCCGAGCTTGGTAAATTCATGCGAGGGATTGATTTCTGCAGATGTGCTGCCATCTTTAAAATCCCAGGAATGGGTTAAGGGGTCTTGTCCGGTTGACTGATCAGTGAAGTTAATAGTTACGGGTAAGTCGCAACTGGTTGTAGCACTCGGTGAGAAACTAACTGTTGGACCCAGTACATTGATAGCTGAAGTAATGATTTTTGTTCGCTCACAGCCGTGTACATTTTTTACTTTTAAAGACACTGCAACGTTGCCCGGATGTGCGTAGGTGTAGGATGGATTGGCAGATGTACTTGTTCCTCCGTCCCCAAATACCCAAAGCCAGTCAGTGAGAGCTCCTGCTTGCGAATTGGTGTTGTCTGTAAATTTTACACCCAATGGTGCACATCCTGTATTCTTATCAAATGTAAAATCCACAACGGGAAAATCATGTACTACGATTAATCCTGTTTTTGTTTTAGTGTTTGATTGTGCTCCGTTAAATACGGTTAATGTTACAGTATAAATTCCGGCTGTTGTGTAGGTGGCTTGTGGATCTTTGAGGTTTGACGGATTTCCATTACCAAAATCCCATGTCCTAGATGTAATCGTTCCGGTTGAGGCGTCTTT
>JBGATZ010000271.1:4919-7551 GCA_044228905.1 Cyclobacteriaceae bacterium
CTTGTTATATTCACTGTGAAATCAGCTTGCTGAGCCAGCGCTTGATTTCCAATAGCTGAAACGATCAGCGTAAAAAAAACAATTAGTGTAATAATCATTTCGCGGCCAGAAAGGGCCACGAATTTCCAACTATAAATCATTGACTAAGGAAGGTATTGGGGTTTATTCAAACCCTAAAGTTAGGAAAAACGGATATAAATAAGACGCAGGTATTTTAGCTCAATGGAACAAAATGGAGGTAGAAATGAGACAATTCGTGAAATTTTCAGACCAAAATGCTGAATTCGGGATGATTAATAATGACTTTAAACCAATACGTATACATTTCCGGTCTTTCCTGTATGCTTTTTCTCAGGGACGCCAGGTTTATGAATTTCCAATCTTCTACTTCTTCAGGGTTAATTTCGGGCTCTCCATCAAATTGCCCAATCAACACGTGATCGTATTCGTGTTCAATTAGTCCGTGATCCAGCGGAGTGTTGTAGATGAATTTGAAAGCAAACTCAGGATAGAGGCTAATACCCATTTCCTGTTTTAGCTTACGGTTAGCAGCATTAATGATGTCTTCCCCGGGATGGGGATGGCTGCAACAGGTATTGGTCCAGAGACCTCCGCTATGATATTTTTTGGTCGCCCGTTTTTGAAGTAGCAATTCTCCTTTCGAATTGAAAAGAAGGATTGAAAAGGCACGGTGCAGAATCCCTTTGCGATGGGCTTCCATTTTTTCCATGGTGCCGGTTTCGCGGTCGGCCTCATCTACCAGGATCACATGCTCCATGCTAAATCAAATTGAGTTGATGCTTTACAAATGAATAGCACAAGATAGAGATTTTATGGCGGTTGCGAATCCGGATTCTGCTTTTCAGTACATGTTCCGAGGGAGTACTTTTTATTTTCTTGAAAAGAGCCAGGTAGTAGAGGTAAGCTACATAAACACCAAGCCGTGAGGAGCGGGGCAATTGTTTGATTCCTTCATAGGCCTCATCAAAGTCTTTCTTGATATCTGTCTCTATCTCTTTTTTACAACGTTCGTTAAATTCAGATAGATCTACATTTGGAAAATAGCTTCGCCCCATGCCAACGTAATCTTCATTTAAATCTCTTAGAAAATTTATTTTTTGAAACGCACTGCCAAGCTTCATGGCATACGGTTTCAATTTTTGATAGAGAGCATCATCACACTTGCAGAACACACGAAGACACATTAATCCAACGACTTCTGCTGACCCGAGAATGTATTCATCAAATTTCTTCTCATCATACACTTTATTGTTCAGGTCCATCTGCATGCTTCTGAGAAACTGATCAATCAACGCTTTTTCTATGTTGTATTTATTTACAGTATGCTGAAAACTGTTCAGTATCGGATTGAGGCTGATTCGTTCTGCAATTGCCTGATAAGTATCATACTGGAATCGTTCAAGTAATTCGCTTTTGTTATAGTCGTGGAAACTATCTACGATTTCATCTGCAAAACGAACAAACCCATAGATCGAGTAAATAGGGTCGCGCATCTCATTTTCCAGGCAGCGAATGCCAATAGAAAAAGAAGTACTGTACTGATGAGTGGTCAGCCGGCTGGTTTTTATAGAAACAGTATCAAATAGTGACTTTTGATTCATGCGTTGTCTTAACTATTAACATTTTTTCTTGCGGACTTCATCACCTGCTCAGCCGTTACCCCTCCTGAAATAATAGAAGGGGGAACACCTGGACCAGGTACGGTCAGCTGTCCTGTATAAAACAGATTAGTCACCTTTTTGTTAACGATAGAAGGCTTCAAATTTGCCGTTTGCCATAAAGTATTGGCCAAGCCATAGGCATTGCCTTTAAACGCATGATAGTCAGCGATGAAATCATTGTGCGCATAGCTTCTTTTATAAACGATATAATCGATGACAGACTCACCCGTTAGTTTTTCGAGGCGATCTATCACCAACCGGAAATATTTTTCCCTGATCTCTTCGTTGTCATGAAGACCCGGTGCAACGGGAATGAGGATCATCAGATTTTCGTGCCCTGCTGGTGCAACAGAAGGATCGGTTTGCGAGGCGCACGAAACATAGAACTGTGGTGATGTTGGCCACTTCGGATCCTCATAGATCTCTTTGGCGTGCAGCGAGAAATCCTCATCAAAGAATAAAGTATGATGAAGGAGAGTGGTCAGTTTCTTATTCAACCCTACATAAAAGATCAGACTGGAAGGAGCAAGTACTCTTTTATTCCAATATGCCTCGTCATATTTTCGAAAACCCTCAGGAAGCAGTTGCTGCTCCACGTGATGATAATCTGCACTGGCAATAACAAAGTCAGAATTGAAATAATTGCCACCGGAATAAATGCCATTGATTGAAGTTTTATTCATTTCCAGCCTATCGACTGGAGAGTTAAATTTAAACCGAACACCTTTTTCTTCGGCCAGCCTGTGCATTCCTTCAATGATCTGGTACATACCGCCCATCGGATACCAGGTACCCAGAGACATATCGGCATAATTCATCAAGCTATATAATGCAGGAGTGTTTTCCGGAGTAGCTCCTAAGAACAGTACAGGGAACTCCAGAAGTTTGATGATGCGTGGTTCTTTGAAAAACTTGCGGATGTAAGCGGATATCGATTGGAACACGTGAAG
>JBGATZ010000272.1:0-7174 GCA_044228905.1 Cyclobacteriaceae bacterium
AGAATGAGTAATGTTCCTGCCAATTGAATCAGTGAGATTGGCTCGGCCAGAAAGAAATAAGCCTGAAGGATGGTGGACACCGGGCCAACGCTCCCTACAATGGCTGCATTGTCAGATCCTATTCTCTTAATCCCTTCCGAAACCAGATAAGAAGGAATAACGGTACTCAACACAGCCATTAAAAAACTATAGTAATAAACAGATGCATCGAGATGAAGGAGTGAGCCCTTACCGCTGATAAAGAAATGGATTAGTACAGCGGCACAGGCAAAACTCATTGCGTAGCTGTTAAACTTTCCTGCACCAACGATGGGAATCAATTTTCCGCTGCCTACAATATATGCCGCGTAAGTAAATGCACAAGCAAGAATAAGAACAGATCCTAATACGAAATCATTACTTGCGCCATTTTGAAAACCGGATTCGTTAACAAATGCGAGGATGAGCCCGGCATAGGTAACGGCCACCGCGATCCATTGTATACTTTTTATTTTTTCTTTTAAGAACAAGGAAGAAATTAATAATACTAAAGTGGGATAGATAAAAAGTATTAGCCTCTCCATGCCCGCAGTGACATATTGCAATCCAAGAAAATCCAACAAGCTGCTGATATAGTAACCTAAGCAACCCACTAGCGCTACGCCTAACCACTGTTTGGTAGTAAATTTCACATTAGTCTGTTTCCCTGAAGCAACAAATGCCGAGACCACAAAAAACGGTAGCGAAAAAAGCATCCGAAGAGCAAGCAATGTCACAGCGCTAACGTTTGTATCACGATAAGAAAGCTTAACTATTACAGCTTTGGTTGAAAAACAGACAGCACCAAGCAAACAAATTATAATTCCGCTTATGAAATAGCTTCGTGATTTTTCAAAATTCATTTGTGCGGCATAATATTTTACGACAATTCAAAAATCCGGATAGTATTTAATTCGTTCGTAAAAATTTTTGATGAGACACTTTAGATCAACCCCATTAATTACACGAAAAACGACTCCGCATCAGAAAAAATGAACTGCTTCAAAAGTAATCTTAAACTTTTGGTTACAATTATCGTGTTATTAAATAAATGGGTACAAATTGCAACAGAATGAAAATAGCAAGAGAGGCTTACAAGGGGAATCGAGTTTAGAGATATTCGCTCGATATTAGAAGAAAAAAGCAAAATCTGAAAACACTGAGAGAGATAAGATCATTAAAATACTCAGAGATAATGAGTTATTGAATGATTGTGTCCAATATCACGATTATATTTCCTGGACGGAAACCAATAAAGAAGAGTTGTTGGAAAGCGTTCGCTGATCAATTCCAGATTCCTTCGGGTACAATTTCAGCACATTCCCTTGGAGTGGTCCTCAAAATAAAAAGACTTTACTATTTCTCCATGTGTTGCCAGTGATAATCTTTACGGAGTATTTCTGTTTTGTGATTTTCATATTCTTCCGGCTTTACCTCAAAGGCGAAATGATACTTTCCTTCTGAATAATGTGGTGGAGGCGAGATTTTATTTCTCGAATCATCGGGATTGAAACATAATAGCACGGAATTTCCCGCTTTAAAGAAAATATGTTTTGTTTCGAGGTATGCAATGATTGGTAACCCCAGCTTTACATGATAAAATTCTTTCGCTTTTTCAAGATCACGGTAATAAATGCACGTTTCTTTTATCTGATTAAAGTTCATGACCGACAAAGTTGACTTTTAATCTGAAGATACTCCTCCCACAATTTCTTTACTATATCTGCTGCAGGCTCAATAGCTGTAATGGCTGATGCTATCTGACCAATTTCCAGTTCACCTTCTTCAAGATCACCTTCAAAGATTCCCTTTTTAGATCTACCCTTTCCGAGCAGATTCTTTAAGTCTTCAATTGATGCACCCTGCTGTTCTGCGAGGTATACGTGGTTGAAAAAGTCGTTCTTAATTAATCGAACCGGAGTAAGTTGTTTCAACGTAAGTAAGGTTTCTCCTTCCTTAACTTCCGTAACGCGTTTCTTGAAATGTTCGTGTGCAGAAGATTCAACAGCTACGGCAAATCGAGAGCCAACCTGCACTCCATCAGCACCCAGTGCCTCCATGGCGAGTAATGCTCTTCCTGATGCAATTCCTCCTGCCGCAATTAAGGGCAAGGTAATGGCTTCTCGAACCTGAGGTATTAAGCAGAGAGTGGTAGTTTCCTCTCTACCATTATGACCTCCGGCTTCGAATCCTTCAGCAACAATTGCATCAACTCCAGCCTGCTCACTTTTTTTTGCAAATTTTTCGCTTGAAACGACTTGAGCGACAAGGTCTCCCTTTTCTTTGAGAATAGTAGTCCAGGTGGATGGATTCCCAGCCGAAGTAAAAACGATCTTTACATTCTCCTCTACTACTACTTTCATCATCTCATCGATCTTAGCGTATAGCAATGGAATATTAACTCCGAAAGGCTTGTTGGTAGCGGCCTTACATTTCCTTATGTGTTGTTGCAGTATTTCAGGGGTCATGGATCCGGCTCCGATCAACCCCAGAGCTCCTGCATTACTCACAGCAGAAGCTAGCTTCCATCCACTGCACCAAACCATACCTGCCTGGATGATGGGGTAATCGATGTTGAAAAGTTTGGTTATTCGGTTCTTTAGCATTTGCTTTCAATTTGTGCCAAAATACATACTATACGGGTCTGAATATCTGACCTTTATAAATACCTGTTTCAACGGCTTGATTTGATGCAGGCCTGAAGTTGTCCACAAACCGACCAGGGGCTAAATATCAATTAATTATTTGATTATCAACATATTAAGTGGTAACAAGACCGTAATGTGGATAAAAGGGTGAATTTGTGGAATTCTATTTTGGGCCAATTTCTTGACTTTTATAAGTCATTGAATTTTACCATTTTATCAAAATTCCTTCGCCAATCTTACATCAAAATAAACAGCTCATGTAATTTCGGGTTTGGGCCTAAAACTTGCCCGACCTTTTAGCGTTTTGACTTAAATCATGAATAAACTCCTTCTTTTACTTTTTGCCTGTGCGACCCTCACAATTAAGGCGCAACAACCTACATTGATTCGCCTTTCTGAACTTCAGAAAATAATAGATGCTCCATTGGATGAAGTAAAAGTGATTAACTTCTGGGCCACGTGGTGTGCGCCTTGTATAAAAGAGCTTCCACTATTCGAAAAAATCAATCAGGATAGAAAAGATGCTAAAGTAACGCTGGTCAGCATGGACATTGATCTTGATCCTAATCCGGAGAAAGTTTACAAATTTGCTGCAAGGAAAAAATTGTTATCGCAAGTGGTGATTTTAAACGAGCGTAATCCGAATGACTGGATTGACAAAATCGATAAGGAATGGTCGGGAGCCTTACCAGCAACATTAATCATCAACACCAAAAACGGAAAACGCAGGTTTATTGAAAAAGAGCTTCACGAAGGTGAATTGGAGAAACTAATAGATGAAATAAAAAACTGATCACTAAATTTTAGCAAGACATGAAAAAAATAATTCTTTCACTGTTGGCATTCACGGTGCTGTTTGCCGGGAGCCCCGTTAAAAACGGATATGAAGTAGGAGACCTCGCTACCGATTTCAAATTGAAAAATGTAGATGGTAAGACAATCTCTCTTTCCGACTATTCCTCTGCAAAAGGATTCATTGTGGTATTTGATTGCAACACATGTCCTGTTTCAAAAGCATACAATACCCGAATTATTGCATTGAATAAAAAGTATGCTGCACAGAATTTCCCGTTGATTGCCATTAATCCAAACTCTGCGGAAGTTTCATCCGGAGAATCATTTGAAGAGATGGTGAAAATTGCAAAGAAGAAAGGATACGAGTTTCCTTATCTGTACGATGAATCGCAACAAATAGCTCGCACTTACGGAGCAACCAATACTCCACATGTTTTTGTTTTACAAAAGACGGGCAATGAACTAAAGGTCGCTTACATTGGCGCAATTGATGACAGCTCACGCGATGAAAAAGGAGCAGGCAAAAAATACGTTGAGCAAGCAGTTGATGAAATTCTGGCTGGGAAACCTGTAAGTGTCACAAAGACCAAGGCAATTGGTTGTGGTGTGAAATGGAAAAGCGCATAATTTTTTTTGAGATGATATCTAAAGCCGGTGACTACCGGCTTTTTTATTTTAAGTAAGGCCCTATTTCTCTCTTTAAGATATCAATGAGCACTTCATCCATAAATTGATAATCATCTTCAATATCAAGAACAACAATTTCTTTATCGACATCAGGGAATCGTTGTTTGATTAACTCACGGTGTTTCTTCTCCATTACAAATACAACATCCGCCCATTCCAATAGCTTGTAATTTATCTTCACTCTTGCCTGAGGAGAAGTTCCTGCTGATCGCGTAGAGATATCAGGATAGGAAGAAAAGATTTTTTCAGCGGTAGGACTACGCCATTGATTACGGCTGCAAACAAAAAGTAAATTCAACAAATCAGTTTTCTAGCATGGAGAGAATCTCATCTACGTACTCGCGGGAGTTACTCAAGCGTGGTACTTTGTTTTGCCCTCCCAGTTTTCCTCTTTTCTTCATCCAGTTGTAGAAGGTTCCTTCAGCCACACTATGAATTTTAGGAGCGACCAGTGCAATATCGTGAGCACGTTTCGCGTCATAATCAGAATTCACTTTACGCAACGTGTCATCCAGAACCTGTGAGAATCTCTGCATGTTGTTTGGCGGCATTTTGAATTCAATGGTCCACTCATGCCCACCACGCTTTGATTTCTCCAGATAGATAGGTGCAGCTGTGAAGTTGTCAATCACAGCCCCGGTTAATTCACACGCACTTGTAATTGCCGTTTCGGCATTTTCAATAATCACCTCCTCTCCAAAGGCATTTATGAAATGTTTGGTACGTCCGGATATCTTGATGCGATAAGGTGATTTGCTGGTAAATTTTATCGTATCACCGATATTATATCTCCATAATCCTGCATTGGTAGTAATCACCATTGCATAATTCTTTCCAATCTCCACGTCACCAAGTCCAATGGCTTTAGGATATTCAGAATCCATTTCTTCTACGGGAATGAATTCATAGAAGACCCCGTAATCCAACATCAGCAATAGCTCTTCCGAATTGGTTTGATCCTGGATTCCAAAAAAACCTTCACTCGCGTTGTACGTTTCCCAATAGCGCATCTTCTCGCCTGGAATCAACGACTTGAATAGATTCTTATATGGTTTGAATGCAACTGCACCATGAAAGAATACTTCCAGATTGGGCCATACTTCCAGGATATTGTTCTTCTTTTCCAATTCAACAATGCGTTGTAATAAAAGCACTGTCCAGGTAGGAACGCCTGCAATGTGAGTTACGTCTTCTCTTGCTGTTTCGCGTGCAAGCTTCTCAATCTTCTCTTCCCAGTTGCTCATCAATGCGGTATCAAGACTAGGCGTGCGAATAAATTGCGCCCATGGCGGAAGATTCTGCATGATTACAGCCGACACATCACCGTACTGTGAAGTAGCACTGCTGTCGAATTCATTGTTTTGTAAGCTTCCACCGACAGCGAGACTCTTGCCAGAGAATATTTGCGTTTCAGGGTAGTTGTTTACATAAATGGAAAGTAAATCTTTCCCTCCTTTGAAGTGACATTCTTCGATTGCTTCAGGAGATACGGGAATGAATTTGCTGCGTGCATTGGTAGTACCTGAAGATTTTGCAAACCACTTTGTCTCAGAGGGCCAGAGTAAATTTTGTTCGCCACGCATCTGGCGTTCGATGTATGGAAAGAGCTGCTCGTAAGTATGAATGGGAACTCTCTTTTGGAAATCGTCATAGTTGACAATCTCATCGAATGAATACTTCTGACCGAATTCAGTGTAGCGTGCAGTAGTCAGAAGTTTTTTGAGCATTTCATCCTGTACTTCCAATGGATATTTCATGAAAAGCTCCATTTGATGGATGCGCTTTTTCATAACCCAGGTGAGGATGGAGTTTAGGATTTGCATACTTAGGGAATCTTAAAATTACGTTAGTATCCCATAATAGCAAATCGCAATCGGGAGTGAGGATTGTTTTAGTGCGTCTCTATTTTTGCTCTTCGTAACTGGAAATTCTGACCCAGATAAACCTTGCGTACCAATGGATCGCTGGCCAGTTCTTCGGCTGTTCCCACTTTGAAGAGCTTGCCTTCCACCATCAGATATGCACGATCAGTAATGGATAACGTTTCGTCTACGTTGTGATCGCTGATGAGAATGCCAATATTTTTCTTTTTCAAACGGCCTACAATTCCCTGAATTTCTTCAACCGCAATAGGATCGACACCAGCAAAAGGCTCATCAAGTAAAACGAATGCCGGATCAACTGCGAGCGCACGGCAATTTCCGTTCTTCTTCGCTCTCCACCCGATAGTACCATACCTAGATTTTTGCGAACATGTTTAAGACTAAATTCCTCGAGGAGCTGCTCCACTTTTTCCTTTCGTTGTGCCTTTGTCATGTTGCGCATCTCCAGTGGAGCCATAATATTTTCCTCTACCGATAATTTTCGGAATACGGATGCTTCCTGAGCCAGATATCCAACGCCAAGCTTGGCACGCTCAAACATTGGAAGATCAGTAATGTTCTTATCGTCCAGAAAAATCTGACCTTCATTGGGTTTGATTAATCCCACGGTCATATAAAAAGTCGTTGTCTTACCGGCACCATTTGGTCCGAGAAGACCCACGATTTCACCTTGCTCTACCTGCACAGACACATTGCTTACAACAGTGCGCTTTTTATATCTTTTCACAAGGTTTTCTGCACGTAAAATCATTTCAATCAAATTTAATATCCTTAATGCGAACCTGCATGGAAGTAGTTCCATTGTAGGTACTTTCCTCCAAAGTGTATGCCATTCTGAAACGATCACCACTGGCAATTCGATCATAATGCTCAATCAGGTCAAAACCCACCGCATTAAACACATTGTCGTTTCCTTCCTGCCCGGCAAGGAAGCGCAAATGTCGGTCTTTGAAATTAGACAATGAATTCATGACGTAAACCTGGCGCGATTCAAATACGGGGCGGTGATTCTCAGGTCCAAAAGGGCCCATTTGTTTCAGTACTTTGAAAAACTTTGAAGTGATGGCATCAAAAGGCACCTGAAGGTCTATATCAATGAGTGGCGTAAGCATATCTTCAGTGAGAGATCCTGCTACGACTTCT
>JBGATZ010000273.1:0-6792 GCA_044228905.1 Cyclobacteriaceae bacterium
GTTGAATAGAAAAGATAAACCTTACTCCAACTCAGGGATTGCAGCAAAGAATTTACGCTTGTCTGACCCGGGGCCAAGAGGCAGAAGGTTTGCCACTTATCCGCGATCCATCTCTGGTTTATTTCTGAAGCGGGGCAAAAAGAATGTGTACTGGGGGAAATTTTCTAAAGGTGAACGTGCATTTAATGGCGATATCAGTGGTGGCCCTTTGCGCATGCGAAACTTCAGATCTGCGCCAGCAGGTTTAGTGGGAAGAGATACCCTTAAAATGTTTGGACGCAGGCCAGGTGGTGATCGTGCGTACAAAGGAAGAAGAGGTGGATTCATATCCGCTACTCCTTCGGGTCAACGTGCGTGGATTGGTGATCTGGCAGGCAGAAGAATCAGAAGTCCGAAGAAAGGGGTAACCAACGAAGTTGCTGGCAGATTTGTATTTCCGAGGAAGATGTCTGTTTCCTCACGGTTTCATCGCGCAGGAAAATTTGTGCCTAATGGAGGAGGTTCTATAAGTAGCCGAAGGCGTGATAACCGACCGATCTCTCCCCGATCGCCCGGTATTGGAGCTTCCGGAATTGCAAAAGGACTGGCCCGAACCAAAGGCCGCAAAACATTGAAAGGAGGAGGTTCCATAAGTGGAGGCGGCTGGAATAACAAAGGTCAGGCTATTGATCCTAGATCACCAGGACAGGGTTCTATAAGAGCAGGAAGATTTCAGGGCAATATCAAGGGAGGTAGGCCACAGAAAGGTGGAGGAAGTGTAAGTGGAAGACTATGGAATAACAATCGTCAACCTATTGATCCACGCGAACCCGGCCAGGGTTCAATCCGAGCAGGAAGATTTCAAGGGAATATTAAGGGAGGCAGACCGGAGAAAGGCGGAGGTAGCATAAGTGGCAGATTGTGGAATAACAACCGTCAACCTATTGATCCACGCGAACCCGGCCAGGGCTCGATCCGAGCAGGAAGATTTCAGGGGAATATTAAGGGAGGAAGACCAGAAAAAGGAGGGGGTAGTATAAGTGGAAGATTGTGGAACAATAAAGGTCAACCTATTGATCCTCGTGAACCAGGTCAGAGCTCTATTCGAGCAGGTCGCTTTGCAGGAAACATGAAAGCCAAGAGACCAGAGAAAGGTGGCGGCAGCATAAGCGGAAAATTATGGAACAATAATGAAAAGCCAATTCAGGTTCGTACTCCTCTTGCTGAAGATGCAAAGGCGGCTAACTACTCAGGTAAAATGAAATTGCGCAGAGGCTATATTCAAAATGAAAAAGCGCATGAAAAATCAATTCTTAAGCATCGACCAAATGAGAATGCCTATCTCGCGGATGGATTGCAAATAAAAGTGAAGCGCGGCAAGTATGAAAAAAGACCAGAGGCTGCTGACAATGCCATGCCTGGAATTGGTCCGAAGGAGAGCACAGTAAAAGCCGGTAATTACGGTGGCAATATTAAAATGGCTCGTAACTATAAACATAATCCGGTGAGTCACAAAAATGCTCTTGATGGTGTTCCCCCAACTAAGTCATCCATAAAGGCGAGTGAATATTCACGTAGCCTTCGAATGACCTGGAGTTATAAACATAATCCAAGCAGTGCAGACGCTGCACTTAAAGTAAGAGGGCCTAAAAGTGAATGGCAGAAGGCTACTACCTTTGCTGGTCGCACCCGTATGACGAGATCATACAGGCATAATCCACACAGTGCTGACGAAGCTCTGAAGGGACTTGCCCCATATAAGGCTTATGCGAAGATTGGTAATTATCAGGGCAACATTAAAATGAATAAGTACAATGACAAGCGTTTGCATCCTGATGCCAAATTCGCACATACTCATCGTGATAATGTTAAAGGAGAACGAACGATTTTAATGGATATGAAGTTGTTGTGGGCAAAACTGTTTAAGAAGAGTGAGACACAACCAGAGAACCTGAAAGAAAAAGGCCACAGACCTCGTTACGATAAAGGAGAAAAAGGAATGTGGGCGGGTGATACTCATTACACTAAAAAACAAAAAGCAGAGCAGTAGCAAATGGAGTGGAGTAAACTGGAATCTACCGAACAATTGAGTGAGATTCAACGCCAATCAAGAGATCAGTTCGTTTTGATTTTCAAACACAGCACAACCTGTTCAATCAGCCGCACAGCGTTAGATCGTTTTCAACGTAACTGGAATGCAGATGACATGACCAAAGTGCAGCCTTATTATCTGGACTTGCTTGCACATCGGGAGGTCTCCAATCAGGTTGCTAAATTTTTCGATGTAGAACATCAGAGCCCGCAGTTGCTGATCATTCGCAACGGACAATCAATTTACGATCGCTCACACTTTGACATTGATTTCAAATCAGTGAAAGAAGTGATTGCAAAATAATCGACCTCACCAATTAAATTCTACGGTTTGCTTTACGCTGTCGGAAAGGCTTAAGGCCACGGGGCAGGTAAGAGCAGCATGTTTTAATTTTTCTTTTTGCACATCTGTTGCCACTAAAGAAGGGTGAGAAAAACTGATCTGGATTTCAGCAATTTTTCTTGGATTTGCTGCCATAATTTTAGTGATCTCTGATTTCAGGCCGGTCAGCTCAATTTTTTCCCTTTCTGCCAGCATTCCCATCAGGGTCATCATGCAGCTGCTCAATGCAGCGCAAACAAGGTCAGTGGGGCTAAAAGCTTCTCCTTTTCCATTGTTATCGGGGGGTGCGTCAGTAATTACTTTGTTACCTGATTTTAAGTGAGTGTCTTCGGTACGGAGGCCTCCCTGATAATATCCTGTCATTGATCCCATAATCTTTTAGCGGGTTTTTGCGTTTGTCAATTAAAGCATAAATTTATCTTAAAGATTCCGTAGGGATGGTTTTTTCGAAGAAATTCTCACTTTCACTTTCATTAGTTATCGCCATTTGTTTCGCAGCCACTGCTCAAACACAGGACAGCTACGAGTATAATTCCGAATTTACATGGGGTATTAATAAAAACTCCATGGGTGGGTTGATTGGAGGATTTGTTTTTAAAAAAGGGCGTAAACTCTCCGACAATATTCTGGAGACCTACGGCCTGGAGATTATGAATGTGAAGCATCCGCAGGAGGTGAGAAGAAGCTCAGTTTCTACCGGAAATTTTTTCGTTTACGGAAAACGAAACTTCCTGTATGCCATCCGCTTTCAATATGGGAGAGATTTTATTTTGTTTAAGAAAGCCTCTCAGCAAGGTGTTGAAATTAAGGCAGTCACTTCAGTAGGGCCAACCTTCGGCATTGTTGCTCCCTACTACATCGAGCGGTCAGTAGATATATCTCAGGTATTGGAAATTTATTTGAAGGATTATTTGAATCAAAAATTCAAATGGGTGCTAACCTGAAATTTGGATTCAACTTTGAACTGGGAACGGTGAAGAGCCAGGTGACAGGTTTTGAAGCAGGATTTCTGTTGGATAGTTATTTAAAGAAAGTAATTATCATGCCTACAGCACCTAACAGAGCGGTGTTCCCATCAGTTTATTTTACACTTTTCTACGGAAGTCGTAAATAATTTTCTTCTCGTTCTATTTTAGAAAAAATCCCAGAAATAATCCAAAGCCGATAATGGCCCAGGAGGGTAATTTGGTAAACGCCACCAGGCAGAACGTACCTATGGTAAATGCAAAATTCATGATGGTGTTGTCAAGGGGTTGGAATAATACAACTGCGGCAGCAGCAACAAGTCCTGCATTGGCAGCATGAATTCCTTCGAGTGATGCTCGTATTGGTCTGTATTTCTTCAGTCCTTCCCATACGCGAATCATAAAGAAAATCAGGAATGTGCCAGGAAGAAATATGCCGGCAGCAGACATAACTGCACCCACAATCTCGCCACTCACTCCAAACCCGCGCATCGATAGTGCACCAATATAAGAACTGAAAGAAAACACTGGTCCGGGAACAGACTGTGCCAAAGCATATCCCGAAAGAAATTCCTGTGTAGAAAGATAGTGCATTCCATATTGCATCATCACAAGTTTGTTCGGAGCATATTGAACAAACTCGGTATATAACATCGGAGTGAGTACCTGACCACCACCAAAAACAAGACTTCCGTTTCGATAAAAGTTTTCAAATAACCGTACCGGGATGGTTACTACCGGAATGCTCTTAGTGACCCATCCGAGCAAGGCCACAAAAATCAAGACGCTTCCCCATAGTAAAAAATTTGCCCACGGAACTGAAATCTTTTGTTTCTCCTGCTTCGGGTGTGCTTTGTAATTGAAGGAAGTAACTACACCTGCCAGCAGTAACAGGATTGGAAATATAAAAGGCGTTTGAATGAAATAGGAAATTACTGCTGAAGAAATCATCACAATGATGCCCAATTGTGTATTCACCGTTTTCAAACTGATGGAGTATGCGGCATGTGCTACAAACCCCACTGCCATTGGCATAATGAATCTGGTGAAGCTCAGATTCGATTCAATATTATTCAGTAAGATAGCTGCCGTTGTCATTACAATAACAGACGGTAACATCCAGATTAACAAAGTAAGGTAGGCAAGATTGGGTCCTCTTAATTTGTAGCCTACTGCAGTCAATGTTTGCGTAGAGGTTGGCCCTGGTAAAACCTGGCAGAGTGCGTTTAGCTCCAGGAGATCTTCGTCACTTAAATAGTTCCTTCGCTTTACAAGTAGATTTTGAAAATGAGAAATGTGTGCCTGCGGCCCTCCAAAACAGGTAATAGAGAGTAAGGCTACATCTTTTAAAAAAGTAATATATCGGACGCGCTGAGCCAACAGCTTATTTCTTCAGTCCGATTTCTTTCAAACGCTGATTGAGAAATTCTCCAGCTGTAATGTCAGCCCATAGCTTTGGATGTTCTGCATCCACTGTTCCTGGTAAAGAGGCTAAACTCATCCCGCTGCGCGGATGCATGAAGAAAGGTATGGAGTAACGTGGTGTATTCATCAAATGACGAGGAGGATTGACCACGCGATGGATAGTTGATTTTAGTTTTTTATTGGTCAAGCGCTCCAGCATATCTCCAACATTCACTACGAGTTGATCTGGCAATGCCGTGATCGGAATCCATTTGCCATCTCTGCGCAACACCTGTAATCCATCTGCGCTGGCACCCATCAGCAACGTAATGAGATTGATATCACCATGTTCAGCAGCACGTACTGCATCTGCAGGAACGGAATCCGGATCTTCAATTGGGAAATAGTGAATCGGTCTTAAAATGCTATTGCCATGTCTTACTTTGGCATCGAAATAATTTTCGGGTAATCCAAGATATAAAGCAATCGCCTGAAGCATTTGCACTCCCGTTTTTTCTAATCTCTTGTAAACGTCCAGACTGATTGATTCAAATTCAGATACTTCTGCTGGCCATACGTTTGCCGGATATTCCTTTTTGATTGGATCATCATCCTCTACTTCCTGCCCCACGTGATAAAATTCTTTCAGGTCACCTGTATTACGTCCTTTGGCGTGTTCTTTTCCCTTGCCGATATATCCCCGTTGTCCTGCCAGTCCAGGAATTTCGTATTTCTGTTTTATTGCGTCTGGTTGTGCAAAAAACTTTTTAATGGTTTTATATAACTCTGAAGAAAGGTCATCGCTAAGATAATGATTGCGAATGGCAACGAAGCCTATATTGTGATACGCTTCGCCCAAGGCAGCAACAAATTTTTTCTTTTTTTCCGGATCGCCAGAAGTGAAGTCTGCAAGATCCAGTGAAGGAATTTGGTCGTATAATATTTCACTCATACCGCTAATCAATTTGGTCAGTGCAAGCTAATTAATTTTAGGTAAATTTACTTTCCTCAATAGCTGGCCTGGAAATTGTCTCAATTGAATTCTTAACTTTTATTACATGAAAAACATAACCCGAAGAAAATTTGTAAACGATGCATTGAAAGCAACCGTAGCCACATCGATAGCTGTACCTTATTTGCTTGACTCCACCAAGGCATTTGCCTCTCCCAATGCACCAGCATTGCAATTTGCACAGATCAAATTACCTTATGAATACAATGCATTGGAACCTAACATTGACGCAACTACTATGGAAATCCATTATAGTAAACATCATGCTACCTATGTAAAGAATGT
Organism: Cyclobacteriaceae bacterium; assembly: GCA_044228905.1. Classification (GTDB taxonomy): domain Bacteria; phylum Bacteroidota; class Bacteroidia; order Cytophagales; family Cyclobacteriaceae; genus ELB16-189. The sequence goes on from JBGATZ010000273.1 coordinate 6,080, forward strand.
AAATGAAGCCATCGCAGCAGAGAAGATTGTCTTTGCAACAGAAAAAGAATTCTTTGCGAATGCTTCAAAATTATCGGCTAAGGCAAAGAATAATGGTGGAGGAGTATGGAATCATAACTTCTTTTGGGAGGTAATGAAGCCCAATGGCGGAGGTACACCAACGGGTAAGATAGGAGATGCAATCAACGGGGCTTTCGGTTCATTCGATAAATTCAAAGAGCAATTTTCGCAAGCCGGCATTACACGTTTTGGTTCGGGCTGGGCATGGCTGGTAAATGACGGAGGTAAATTAAAAATAGGATCTACTGCTAATCAGGATAACCCATTAATGGACAGCAGTGAATTGAAAGGCACACCGCTTCTTGCACTGGACGTGTGGGAACATGCGTACTACATTAAGTATCAGAATAAACGCAACGAATATGTAGCCAACTGGTGGAACACTATCAACTGGGACACGGTTGCGAAACAACTGGCTTAATAAATAACACCATGCACAGGCAATGAACAGTTCAAATTCATTGCCTGTATTTTTTATATGAAATATCTTTTTACCGCATCAATCTCCATTTTGATTCTTGTTGCTGTTCTCATTCCGGGCAGTAATCTTCCGGATGTTAATCCATTTTTCGGCTTTGATAAATTTGTTCACATCGGCTTGTTTGGCGCCTGGGCGCTGGCGGTGTATTATGAATTTGGCAAGCAATCGATCA
>JBGATZ010000274.1:0-4856 GCA_044228905.1 Cyclobacteriaceae bacterium
GGTGAATCGTGATGTAATATCGGTACCATAGTGACTTTAGACGAAAAAACTGTTCACTTGAGGATGTACGAACTACGCTTCCTGCTACTATCGCTGGAAACTCTGGAAAAATACTGGTGATTTTCGAAACGGATTATTCCACTTCAGCCAGTCGTTTTTCAACGAACTATATCTCAACAGGATCCACAGTATGTTCCGCTGCAACTTTGCTTATCCGATAAGCGGAGGCAATCGCTGACGGGAGCGGAATAAATACCTATTGTGATAATACTGATTGCAGTTGGTTGATTCAGCCTCCTGATGCAATATCAGTAAGTTTGAATTTTTCTTCCTTCGATCTGGAGCCACTTTGCCTGATGGAAAGACGATTTATGACGCAGTGGAAATATACGATGGTGCAACCAAGGTGGTCCCTTGTCGCGGTGACAGGAGGACTTTGCCTTCTCGTCTTCCTCTGGCGGCAGTATGCTGGTTCGGTTCCACACCAACCTTATTAACGCAGGCCAGGGTTGGAACGCTTATTATACCTCAACCCAACAATTATCTTGCACAGGCATAGCTATTCTTGATGAAGAAAGTGGTTCTTTTACCGATGGGAGCGGTCCGGGCTTGTACTCAAAATAATAATGTTTGCGGATGGCTGATTCAGCCCACCAGATGTCAAAAATACATTACACTTTCCTTTTCCTTTTAATACCGAAGCAAAGAATGATGGAGTAATCATTTATGATGGTTCTGATAATTCTATCCCGTGCTGGCCCGATTATCGGATCTACTATTCCGCCTTGGTTAGTTCGAGTGGTGGAAGCATGTATGTCGAATTCATTACGGGATCTTCACAAAGTGAAGGATGGACCGCAAACTATACTTCGTCTTTGGTCACAGGAGTAGAACCTTCATTTGATCAGCGAATCAGATTTTTTCCAAACCCGGCTGAGAAATCGGTTTTTATAGATTCTGATTTTGGAACTATGGTTCAATTGGAAATTTTTGATTTGCAGGGGAAAAAGATATCAATGAAATATTTCATAGATCAGGGCTTGAATCAAATAGATATTGCTTTCCTTTCAAAAGGGATCTACCTTTTCCGCTTCAAAACGGATGACAAGATTTATACAAAACGCCTTGTTGTTAATTAGATTGCCTGCCAAGGTTGTGGTGCCTCCATTGAAGATGGATAAGTTATGCAGTAACTTGTTGTTTTAAATGAATGCATCTGATGGCCAACACAGGATATATTTGAGCATATAAAGTACTGTAATTCTCGATGAATGAGATTAAAAAAGTGATGTCGTTTTTGAGGTTTAAAAGTATTCCTAAGAAGGGTTTTCTTTTAAAAGAAGGAGAAATATGCAAGAATATTTTTTTTGTTTCTGAGGGATGTCTTCGTCTTTATTTTGTGAACGATAAAGGCACAGAACAAATCACTCAATTCGCCATAGAAAACTGGTGGATGTCTGATTACATGAGTTTGGATCGCTTGATTCCTTCCCAGTTCTATATTCGGCGATTGAAAACTCAGAAATTGTCTTAATTGAACAGACACAATTAGATGAATTACTCCAGGGAAGTTCAAAAATGGAACGTTATTTTCGCTTAGTTCTGCAGCGAGCTATACGCTCATCAATTGCGTTTAAAATTTCTTCATGATTTACAACAAGGAGGAGAGTTATACGCATTTTATAAATAGCTTTCCCGGCTTCGCACAGCGTATTCCTCAGTACATGTTGGCTTCCTACCTCGGATTTACACCCGAGTATTTGAGCGAGATTCGCAAAAAGAGAGGCTGATTTTTCTTTCTTAAACCAGTATAATTTTCTGATGGTTTCCAGGCTATATGTTTACATCGCTAAACACATTTACTCATGGAAGCAAGAATGAATATTAATCAGGTTGAGGAGCGTACAAAGTTTTTGTCGGCAATTGACAAACATCTGGAAACGACATCAATAAGTAAACACTATCGCGAACTGATTAAGATCAGAGCCTCTCAGATTAACGGTTGTTCTTACTGCATTGATAAGCATACAAAAGATGCATGTAGCCTTGGTGAAACCGAGCAGCGTATTTATCTGTTGAGCGTCTGGCGGGAGGTAGATCACTTCACAGAGGAAGAGCGGGTAATACTCGCATTAACAGAGGAAATCACCCTGATTAATAAGGGAGGAGTTTCTGAAGAGACCTATTCGAAAGCTGCAAAGTTATTTGATCAGAATTATCTGGCTCAGATTATTCTCGCCATAATCAGTATTAATTCCTGGAACAGAATAGGGGTGTCGTTATTGATGAAACCTGCTGCTGATAAATGATTTGTTTGATGAAAGGGAGGCGTATTCCAATTATTTCCTGATTTTTATTTTCGAATTGTCCAGTCTGTATTGCCATGATTGTTATCGGGATGTAATCAAACAATTCATTTAAAATCTAAAATTATGAAAGAGTTTTTGTTAATGTACCGCGCAGATTGGGGCAAACTACCTCAGGTATCACCGGGAGAAGCCCAGGCACGCACGAAAGGCTGGATGGACTGGGTTGGAGGGATTGCTGCACAGAATAAATTGGTTGATCGCGGTAATCGACTAACTCCAACAGGAAAGGTGGTGCGTGCAAAAGGATCTGTAACTGATGGACCTTATGCAGAGATTAAGGAGACCATTGGTGGTTATTCTATTGTAAAGGCCAATTCGTACGAAGAAGCGTTACAATTAGCACAGGGATGTCCTGTTCTCTCGCATGGAGGGTGTGTGGAAGTCAGAGAAATTAATCCGCTGTAACTCTCACTGGATGTTCTTGTTACAAAGTAGCAAGAACATCTAACTATTTGTCAGGCTTAAAAAGTAATGTGACATGGTTTGTGGCGTTATTTGTGAAGTGGATTTAACATTTACTTTCACGAACAAACCACTTAACCTCAAAAACCTTTATGACAAAGTGTCTATTTATTTTCTTGTTTATTCCTTTTATTGCCAATGCTCAATTTACAAAGGGCGACAAATTCATCGGAGGGTCGGTTAATCTGACTGCTCAGAATAATGGAGGAAATGGAATTTCCAAGATGAGTAATTTTTCTGTAAACCCTCAGGTTGGGTTTCTATTGAGTGGGAAATTTGCTCTGGGCGGATCACTTTCGTATTTGCACACTAAATCGGAATTATTCGGTTTAGGCCTCGGTAATAAGAATGTATATAATAGTTTTGGGGCCGGTGTATTTATAAGAAATTACTTTCCACTAGGTGAAAAATTTGTATTTGCAATTCATAGTGGTGTGGATTATGGCCGTGGAAAGATGGAGTACGTTTCCGGTGGTTTGACAATGAAATCAGAGGGTAATATTTTTACTGTTGGAGTAAAACCAGTATTTATATTTTTTCCAACAAACAAGTGGGGCTGAAAATGAGCATAGGCAATCTTCAGTACACTCATGGAGGATTAACTTACGGAAGTGATGATCCGGATAGTTTCAGTTTAAATTATGGATCGGTTAGTTTAGGCATCGCATACTATCTAAGAAAATAGTTTATAGTATTTATCACTTTTAAAAGAGGGGAGTATTCCCCTTTTTTATTTGAACTGTTTTTTAGATTGAAAAAAATACGCTGCTCGACAGCATACTTTGAATGAGAATTTGATTGCTGTTCTCATCACTTCCTATCATTCGTTTGGCCCAAATATCTTTGAGGAAATGATGTGTGCACTTCAGATGTTGATTGCAAAAAAACTACCTTTAGTACTCAATTCTAATTGTCGCGCTGGAAGGTATTTTTCTCAAGAATAGCACTCCTCCTGATTCTTCTAATTGATAAGACCCAAGGCTTTAATTATTTAATCGAACAATGATCAGGACCGCAATTATAGGAACGGGAAGTTATATTCCTGAAGTAATCATCACCAACGCCTCTTTTATTGATCATGTTTTTTATGAGAAGGATGCATCGAAGCAATATAAAAGCAATGCAAGTGTCATTGAAAAGTTTAAAGACATTACTGGGATAGCTGAACGCAGATATGCGCGTAAAGATCAGCAAGCTTCTGATCTTGGTTTTCTGGCAGCGGAAGATGCACTTGTATCATCAGGTACGGATCGTGAGACACTGGATTACATTATTGTGGCTCATAATTTTGGCGATGTTTCTCACGAAGGAAACCGATCCAGTTTAGTGCCCTCGCTGGCCTCCAGAATCAAAGCACTCCTGAAAATTAATAACCCAGACTGCGTGGCCTATGATCTTCCGTTTGGTTGTCCTGGATGGGTAGAAGGAGTAATTCAGTCCAATGCATTTATTCGTTCGGGTGATGCCAAGAGATGTCTCGTTATAGGTACAGAAACATTGTCTCGTGTAATTGATCCGCATGATCGTGACTCGATGATCTATAGTGACGGAAGCGGAGCAATCATTCTGGAGGCAACAACTGGTTTGAAGGGAGTGATTGCTCATAAGAGCCAGACATACGCCATTGAGCATTCTAATCTTCTGAATATGGGGCATTCATATTCTCCATTTACGAAAGTGAAAGAGGATTTATTCATTAAGATGAATGGCCGGAAGGTGTATGAATTTGCGTTGAGTAATGTACCACTGGTTATAAAATATGTTTTGGATAAAGCAGGCGTATCTATTACTGAAATAAAAAAAGTATTAATTCACCAGGCAAATGATAAGATGGATGCCGCTATTCTGGAGAGGCTTTTTAAATTGTATGGTTACGAGTCAGTTCCGGATGGAATCATGCCGATGACGATTGGCTGGCTTGGGAATAGTTCAGTGGCAACTATCCCTACATTACTGGATTTAATTATGAAGGGAAAAATGGAAGGTCATGTGATCAATGAAGGCGATAAAGTAATTATTGCCTCA
>JBGATZ010000274.1:4890-7237 GCA_044228905.1 Cyclobacteriaceae bacterium
CTTTACCAGTTTTGATTTAAATTTATTTCTTGTTTGACGATTCAATGACTGGCCTGGGATCGAAAATAACTTTCAGAGAAACGACTTTACTGTCTTCCACCGTGTACCATCCGCAGCACATTACATTTACCCCTGACATTTTTAAATTGTAGATAAGGCATACATCGTCTCCCTCAACAAAGATTTTCTTTAGATCGTACTTCAATTTCATGAGTTCCATATCTTTGAAATAGGCATTGGCGCCATCACGCGAGCCAAGTACTCCAACAAAGGTCATCTTTTCATCTACGAAATTTCTGGCCTCTTTAAAATCTTCGTTGTTGAGCGCATGAACCAAAGAAAGTACGACTTCTCTGGGTTCAGTCATTACTTTTGTTCCCATCTTCTTCGATTTTTGACTAATCTATATTAATCATTCCGATTGAAAAAAGGATGCCCGAAAACGACCAAATTCGGTTTGTCCCCGATAAAGGTGTTTTATCCTACGCTGAAAGTGTGAAATATGGCAATCCAACGAGCTGTCCTCCATTCATTGCCGATTCGTGGGCAAGAATTCCTACGCAGGTAATGTTGGCGGATTGCCTTGCGTTTGGATAGGGTTCGGCATTATTTATTAATGCATTTACGAATTCATGTGCGAGGTGCGGATGGGAACCACCGTGACCAGCACCTTGAATAAATGAAAGATGCTGATGACTGTCGGCATCATAAACACCGCCCTGAGTAAAGGGAGCAATTTCTTTCGGTAAGCGATGACCATAGTCGGGTGTTTTTGTTCGTGATGGAACTTCACCTGTATGTACGACATGGTCTTCATGTTCGATCAATGTCCATTCAAATGATTTTTTCGAGCCGTACACATCGAAGCTTTCCCGATACTGTCGTGCCGTGTTGAATAGAGAACGTGTAATTTCTGCGGCCAGATCAGAATTACGGAATTTGATGTGACATGATTCTATAGCAAACGGAGAATTGTATTTGGGAATCAGATGTTTACTGATAGTACCTGAGCCAAAGCAGGAAACGTATTCGGCTTCACCACGTGTAAGCCCAAGAACTGGTCCAACGCAATGAGTGGCGTAGTGCATAGGAGGGAGACCTTCCCAGTATCCTGGCCATTTCTCCATTTCCTGTTGATGAGAGGCTCTTAGAAATTGAATCTTTCCCAGTTCTCCATTGTCGTACATTTCTTTTACAAATAGAAATTCCCTGCTATATAGAACGGTCTCCATCATCATGTAGGTAAGACCTGTTTTCTTCACTTCGTCTACAATTGCTTTGCATTCATCAACAGTTGTTGCCATGGGTACGGTACACGCTACGTGCTTACCCGCCCGTAAGGCAGCTAGTGATTGTTGTGCGTGAAGATGGATAGGAGTGTTGATATGTACTGCATCGATCTGTGGATCTTTCAGCATCTCGTCAAAATCGGTATATCTTTTTTCTATTTCGAAAGCATTACCAACCGCATCCAGCTTCTCCGCATTGCGCTGACAAATAGCATACATGTTTGCATTGGGATGCTTTTGGTAGATTGGAATAAATTCAGCACCAAAGCCAAGGCCCACAATGGCAATATTAATCTTCTTCGAACTCATAATATAATTGTTTGAGGAGTGAGGTGTTTATTGTTATTGGAATGAGTGATCCATTTTTTTAGAAACAGTAAGCCTTCCTTGGCAAAGTGGTCTTGCGATTCTGCCAGTGGTCGCCATATGCAAACAGCGGATGAGAGCGCTTTTATATGAGGAGTGAAGCTTTCGATCGTGATAGCTCCCTGATAATTCACTGCCTCCATCCCTCTGCGGAATGAATCCCAGTCTGTTTGCCCGGAACCAGGAATTCCCCTGGTATTTTCTGAAACCTGTACATGTAGCAATCGATCCCCAACGATTTTAATGGCCGCTTCCAGATCACGCTCTTCAATATTCATGTGAAATCCGTCAAGCAGAACGTTGGCAGCGGGATGATCGATTTCTTCAATTAAACGCATTACTGTTTCAGCGTTATTGACAAGATCAGATTCAAAGCGATTGAGTGGCTCTATGGCAATTTTTAAATCCCGTGAAGCTGCCAGCCGACTTACTTTACGCAGATTGACAACGGCACGCTGCCATTCAATTTTCCGTTGCTCATCGGATGCAGGACGGGCTTTCCCCACTGCAGAGTACATTGGGCCGGCAACAAAACGGGCACCTATAGATTCACAAATATCAAAACATTGATTGAGGTAGTTGAAACTATTTTGGTGAAATGAAGAATCATTGTGAGTGAAGTCACGTTCATCATTGAATACTCCACATACAATTGGTTCGAGGTGATTTTCCTCCAGTGCCTTCTTTAATGA
>JBGATZ010000275.1:0-6795 GCA_044228905.1 Cyclobacteriaceae bacterium
AGGGTACATTTCCCCATAAAGCCGCAGCAGTTCCGATCATGTGTGCTTCAATAATCTGACCAACAGCCTTGCTCCGCAAATTGTTTCTCTCGGTTGCCTTTTGCTGTACAATGCGCGCTTGATTGACAGTAAACGTATACACGTTCTGCCAGGAACCATCATAATCACCAGCAGTCGCAGTATAGTTGTAAAGTGGTATGTATTGACGATCTGATCCCGTATAATACCCGGACCACATTCCGGCAGTACGGGCGAGTTCTCCTCCTAACGTGGACTGGTATTCTACCTCGGTGGCCGTCAGCACCAACGCGAGGTCCGCGTCAACGGGTGTGGTAGGATCGATTTCATCGACCCCTTCAACAAAGGACTCACACGATACGATCAGGAGTACCAGCATCGGCAGCCATATAAATTTATTTTTTTTCATGTACATAACTTGTTAGTAATTAATTTTTACAGAGAATACCACGGACTTGGTCGCAGGATTGTTGAAATAGTCTATGCCACGTCCGTTAGTTGGACCAGTCAGGTTTGTTTCGGGGTCGTTGCCCTTGAAATCAGACCATAGCATCAGGTTCCTTCCAGTGATGGAAAAATCAATGGAACTAAGCTTAGTCGCTTTTCTGAACGCAGTTGAATTTAAGCTGTAAGCAAGAGTCAACTCACGTAGCCTGGTCCACTGTGCGCTTTCTATAAACTGGGAAGACACCGGACCAAAGCCTCCGCCAATACCCGTCCAGTACATCTCATCCACGACAACAGGCCCACCTCCGAAATCAGTCACCTGGCCACGGATGGTATAACTCCCGTCTGCATTCGGTGCATAAGCATAACCGAAATCGGTTGGACCTCCATAATTGGCAATGGTGTTTCCTCCGTAGTTCTTTAATGTTGCTGCTTCAGCAGCCGTCAGGGTAACGCCCATATCTGTGTCAGCGTGTGTTCCGAAGTTGACCATGGCTCCCCGGGTACCTCCCCAGATCTGACCGCCATGTGAATGCTCAAACAATACATTCAGACTGAATCCTTTGAATGAGAAAATACTTCCCAATCCGCCACGCCATTCCGGGTTGGGATCTCCGATCACACTTTCAGTTGCCGCTTCCTGAGGGAATCCGTTTTCATCCAGAACCAGCTTACCATTCTCATCCTTTTTAAAATCAACACCCCACAGCACGCCAACTGGATAGCCCTCAACAGCTCGTGAGGAAGTTCCGGTAAAACCGGCTAGGAACAGTGAAGTCGTACCAGATAAACTGGTGACCTTGTTTCTGATCCGCGACCAGTTACTATATAAATTCCACTTGAATCCATTCCATTCGATCACATCACCTGCGATCTCCAACTCAACTCCTTTGTTGGAAAGTGCAGCTGCGTTTTTAAGCTGATTGGTAAAACCTGTCGCAGGAGCTAGAGCGACTGGCAAAAGCACATCCTTTACTTCGTTTGTAAAGTAAGTAGCTCCAACAGTAATGCGGTCATTCAACAATCGGAAATCACCCCCAAATTCATATTCCGTTTTAACTTCTGGTTTCAGATAGGGATTACCTAAAGTAGAACTCTGTTCATACCCGCCAGTAACATAAGATGATGAATTTACTACTGAACCGAAAGGCTCACCATAAGAGGATTGAACATAATAGGTCACTGTACTGTAAGGTTGTGGTTGTGTAGCCACCTGACCAAATCCAACCCTTAACTTTCCGAAATTCAAAATCTTGTTTTCAGTCAAATTCAATGCTTTGGTGAATTGCCAGGCAACATCAGCGGAAGGATAGAAATAAGTTGGGCTTTGTGCTCTTCCATAAGTCGATGCTGCTTCATTTCTTCCGGTCACATTGACAAATAGCTGATCCTTGTAACCCACATTCACCGTGGCGTAAGCTGCAGCAACACGTTGTAAAGAGAACGTATTGAAAGGAGTCCGGTTGGTCGCAGTAGAATTGCTTAGATTGAGCGGAGGATTATTAACAATAGTGAATGACTGTGTTGTTCCACCTACGTTATCACTCTGACGAATATTGAAATTCATCCCTGCTATGGCACCTAATGTAAGTTCAGGAGAGAGAGTCCAGTTACCTCGGGCAAAGACATCGGCATTAAACTGGGTCTGACGTGGAGTCTGCAGTTGTAACTGTCCTGTATTCAACGCGCCTGCGCTGTTTACTGGATAATAGGTCTTAATGCGATCCGAATAATGATCAACCCCTGCACGTGCGGTAAGGGTCAGCCAGTCGATGGGAGTAATATCCAGCTGCGTACTACCGATAAACCGATCTACTTCTGATTTATCCAGGTTTTCATTCATTACCCATACCGGGTTGTCATAAGAAGGATCTGCACGCAACCCAATGTGATTCCGGTAGCTGCGTTGGCGATTCAGAAATATCAATCCGTTTCGATCAACGTAATTGCCTTTCCAGATGGAATTATCAAAGTCAGGAGCGCTGCGTACTGCACCAAGAAAAAGCCCATTTACGTTTGATCCTTGCTGAATACGGTTGGAAATGATTCGGGAATAAGTAAGGTTAGTACCTAATTTAATCACCGGGTTGAATACTTTTTCTGTATTCACTTTAAAGGAAGTGCGGTGATAGTCACTGTTATTTTTTACAATGCCCTGTTGATTCATATCCCCGATGCTGATATAATAATTTCCACTCTTATCTCCGCCACTTAGTGAGAGGTTATGATCCCAGTAATGACCGGTCTGAAACAACGCATCGTACTGGTCATAGGTGTCTTTTGAATTTTTTCCGCCATGAACATTTCCTGCAGGATCAAAATCACTGGTGATTACCGGATAGATTTTTGTTCCATCCGAAGTCTGAAAGTAACCCACATAACGCGGATCAGCTGGATCCGAGACAACATCATCCGGACCTCCTTTGCGGTCTGCAATTTTATCACCAAATGAATACGCTACTCCGGTAGTTCCAAAGAGTCCGTTATTTAAAGCATTGCTGTAGTAATAACCGGAAACACCCTGACCATAGCTTCGCTGCATCGGGTGCTTAACCAGGATTTTGTCCTGGGAATAGGAAGCTCCATAGCTGATATTGACCTTGCCTTTACCGCTTGCACCTTTTTTGGTGGTAATCATAATCACACCATTGGCAGCACGTGAGCCCCAGAGTGCACTCGCACTGGCACCTTTCAATACTTCCATAGTTTCAATGTCACCGGGATTGATGTCATTCAACCTCGACTGCTGAGCAACGCCACCTGTATTGCCGCTACCTGTGGTATTTGTACCACTTGTATTCCATACGGGCACTCCATCCACCACGATTAACGGCTGAACGCTGTTATTGATTGAACTTTGCCCACGTATTTGGATGTACGAACCAGCACCAGGATCGCCCGTTGTCCGGTTGATATACACACCTGCTGCTTTTCCCGCCAAGCCATTGATCAGCGTTGCTTCGCCGGATCTTTTGATTGCGTTACCATTCACACTGGAAGTCGATGAACCAAGCCGGTCCTTACTCACTTCAACACCTAATGCGGTTACGACCACCTCAGAAAGTTGTGTAGCATCATTCACCAGCTGCACATCTACCACAGACTGATTGCTGACGACAATTTCCTGCGTCTTCAATCCCACAAATGAAAATACCAGTGTAGACGACTGCGGAACGGTCAGTTTAAAATTTCCTTCCGCATCAGTGACTGTCCCAAGCGTAGTGCCCTTCACTGATACACTCACGCCAGGAAGAACAGTCCCGTCTTCGGCGGAGCTTACTTTTCCGGAAATCGTCTGATCCTGCGCCCACGCCATATGGGCACTCAGAACAAACATCCAGATAACAACTAAATACTTACTCATAATTTTTGATTTAGGATAAAAAAAACTCGGGCATAACACTGACATAATCCGCATGTAGCCCTTATCCTAAAATTGCTCTTGTAGTGAATAATGAAATACACCCACGTTATGGTAATTGTTTTAGAGGAATGTTTGGAATTGACCGGAATGGTGGTAGGTTCTACTACTTTGATCAGAAAACCTTCCCTTATTTTACTTCGTTTCAGAAAAGAGACCAATTGGAAAATGTTGATTGGTAAATCGTTTGGTGATCACGGGATTACCAAATAAAAAAAAGACGATAGCAGTAATGCCATAGCCTTTCTTATTCATTAAATATTAAATTTTGTTTTTGCAGTGCATCGGAGACTATACACGCACGCTACCCTAAACAAGGGGACACCTGTGAACATTGCCTCAGGCAGGTATCCCCGCGTGAATGCGTAGTGAATTTCTAAAAATGAAATAGAGAATCTTAATTTCTGTCAAATGTCTTCGGGATCTTATTGTTCTCTCTTTCACCATCAAAGGTCCACGATACAATCCACCATCGGTCATTCTGATAATACAATTGGATGCTATTAATCCCTCGTCTTACAACTGGCCCATCTTTCACCAAACGAGTCTCGTATGTACTCCACACATGAGCCACGTTTCCGAAAATGCGTACTTCTCGGTTAATCTCATTTTCATAAAAATCAGTGCTGGCGGTCAGGTCATCTGTCTCCTTGTGAAATTCTTTCAATGTCATCGTGATTTGCTTGATTTCACCATTCACCTTGTTTGGAAACGAATAAATCGCATTCGGATCATGCAGAGAAAGATCTCTTTCCCATTGGCGAGGAGTACCTGCCGGCCCTGACACAACTTCATACGAAGCTTTCATTATGCCAGCGAGGGTAGTGACGTCTTCTTTTAAAGGATATGCCTGCAGAGTTGTGTTTTGCGCCCATCCCATAAATTCAAAACTCAAAATGAATAGAAGAGTAATAAAAAGTCGAATAGCCATTTCATTGATTAATTGATGGCAAGATTACTCCTCTTACAATAAGAAAATGCAATACCTGGGTTGCAAAGCACGATAGATTCGTTGCGTGAATGCCGTCAAAAAAAGAAAGGCTCCACAGGAGCCTTTCTACTTCGAAACAAAAATAAATCGGTCAGTAATTGGGATTTTTAACGGGAGTTAATTTCCGTCTGATGGAGGATTCAAATCGGTCTCATCTGCGGGGACATCCCAGAAGTCCATAAAATTATAGTTGATGGTCACATTGGTGTAAACTGTTCCGTTAGCTTGTACTAGTGTGTTTCCATAACTACCACCGCCTTGTGCAATATCATAGCTTCTTCCCCAGCGGCGGTTATCATAAAATGAAAGCCCTCTGAACACCAGAGCTACTTTTCGTTCGCGCACCAGTTCGGTCAACGCCTGTGACGCAGTCAGACCTGTTCCGGATACCGCAGCAATTCCTGCGCCCATATACGTCCGCACCGCATCCACATGTTGCAGACCTCCGTCACTGTTTCCCTGACGGATCAAAGCCTCTGCAAGCATCAACTCATTTTCTTCATAAGTACCTGCAATGAGCAACTCATGTTCACCCACCGTCCGCGAGCCATACACATACGCACCGTTGCCAGCTCCGCCATCTGTTAAGGAATAACGGGTGGTAAAGGTGAAGGTATTGTTGTAGGTCGTAGTGGTATTGAAATTGTTGCTGAACCGGCGATCACCTGTTTTGAAATTCTGAATCAGTCGTTCACTGATCTTGTATGTGGACACCGTATTCGCACGAGCAGTCATCGCAGCAACCGTTCCTCCCGTAGCGGTGAAGAAATCATTGGTACCCGTTGTTCTTCCTGTAAAGACATAATCATTCACCCTGATTCCATTCGTAGTCAGCGTACGAATGGTCTCCCAGTCTGCCGCACTCATTGAACTGGTCAATGAAGAGCCTGTAATCGTTGCGGCCGGATTCCCGTTTATAAAGGGAGAAAGCTTATTCATAAGAAGATTTCTTGCAAGCATGGTGTTGATGTTTCGTTTCCACATGTCAATCGTAAGCACACCTCCTTTACCTGTCTGAGTGAAAGAGGGAATCAGCTGCCCGATCATTTCACTGTAGTCTCCCGTGTTAGTTACGGCAGACAAGGTCGTCGTGGCAAGATTATAATACTTGTTTGACTCGGCAATAAGTTCATCATGTAACACATAATTCCCGTTGGTCTTGTCCACTTCGTTGTTAATCAGACCGGAATAATACATGAGACCCAATGAAGAGTACGCGTACCCTTTCCACCAGTAGCACCATGCTTTAACCGTATTAGCTTTGCTTTCCTGGTCTCCTTCAAAGGTAATGCCATCTACCAGCTCCAAAACTTTGTTACACGCACTGTTCATGGCATACATATTCAGCCATTGATAGTAAACCGGATTGTTGCTCGCACCCGTAGCTGCTCGTGTATTATAAGCATGAATGATATCAACCGAAGAAGACGAACGATTTAATACCTTGGTGCCGTTGTCCAGAATAATGTAATCAGGAACACCAATCGTACTCACCTGGTTATTGGAGGCATCTGCGCCTACATTGTCAGCCATCAGTTCCTGATAACCCCACGGTAAAGAGAAGTAGCTGTTGCCAAGCCAACCATCACCATTAAAAAATCCATTGATGTAAATCCCTCCCTGAGCATAGGATATCAATCCCTTTTCCGTATTAACGTTAGCTTTAAATGTAGGTGCATTGGGGTTGCCCACATCTAACTGATCGGTGCAACCCTGTGAGGCCAGAAGGAATACAGCCATACATGCAGCTTGAGAAAATATATTCTTTTTCATGAGTTTAAATTTTTATATAGAAATCAGAAACCAACATTGAGACCGATCTGATAAGACTTGATGTTAGGAAGTGTACTGTGATCCACACCACGGTCAAACGCAGAGTTTACTGCACCAGAGCTGATCTCCGGATCATAACCCGTAT
>JBGATZ010000276.1:0-6977 GCA_044228905.1 Cyclobacteriaceae bacterium
ATTCTGGTATTGGCATGCGTGCCATTCCTTCTTCAGGCGCAGGCAAAGAAGATTAGTCCTGCGGCACCCGCTGTCAAAATGATCAATAGCGAGCAACGGCAACTGATCTCCAAAGTAAATCACCAGGAATACGAACTCTATATTTCGCTTCCCGATAATTATGCACAGGGCGATTCAACTTATCCGGTGATCTATTTAACTGACGCTAACCAATACTTTGGTTTGCTGGCCGATATGACCCGAAGTTTGCAGTGGGGCAGTGAAATGCCGGATGCAATTGTAGTAGGTATTGGTTATCCCATTAGTTCATTTAAAACCGATGACGAGCGCTGGAGTAAATGGCTCGCCTGGAGAATGCGCGACCTGAGCCCTACCAATACGGCACAGTTGGACAAAGACTTTGGAATGGGAAACATAAAGTCAGGCGGTGCTCCCTTGTTCCTTCAATTCCTGGAGCAGGAGCTTCTCCCCTTCATAGAAACCAATTATCGGGCGGAGAAAGACAACCGCACTTTTGTAGCCATCGCAGCCCAGCCCAGCAGCGTCTGTCTCCTTCCGTCTTCTACATAAAACAGCGCAAGCTGCTCATCGAGAAAGTGATATTCAAATGGATCTTCCGGATCATTGGCTATCATAATAGATTTTAGCTTCTCAAGCGTGGCGGGGATATCAGTTGATCCAATTCGCACAGAATAATAATCGATACTATGAACAGGATTATTATTGTAGGCAAGAATTAATGGCTGAATTTTTTCGCGTAATGATTGAAAATGAAAATCCTTAACAATGCCAATTATACGAGGTTTGAAAGGGGTATTCATTGGGGCAAAGGTTCCATTGCGGAGCAACGCAGAGATTTCTACGGTCTGTTCTGAAGCCTCCTTAATGTTCAGCATGCGGGCGGCAGTTTCATTGATCAGTACACTTGACGAATCATATTCCTCTTTGAAATTTCTTCCCTGGGCGAGGTTGATTTCATACGTCCTGATAAAATCTTTGTCTGCGCCAATAAGATAGAAAATACCCGGCTCATCCGTACTTCCATCATTTCTCAATTTAACCGTGCGAATCATCTTCCACTCCCCGGGCACTCTAGATGTCACGGACACACTTTTTACGGAAGTCAGCTTAGACATCTGATCTTTCACGGTTTCAAAATTTCTCCGTGCAGCATTATTGTTCACATCTATCACCACCATCAGGTCTTTATTGAATCCAAGATGGGCGCTGCTCAGGTAATCAACTTGCCGCAGAAATACAAGAGTGCCAATAATCATCACGATCGAGATAGTGAACTGAAAAACGACCAAAACTTTTCTCACCGAGAAGTCACCTGCATTTTGAATCTTCAATCCCTTCAGCAACGATATAGGATTCAATCGGGAAAGTAACAATGCCGAATAACTGCCTGATAGTAATCCAATAATGATAATCGCCCCTGTTGCATAAATCCAGAATCGATAATCAACTGAAAAAAGAGATAGTTGTTTATTAACAAACTGATTGAAAGGAAGTAACATCAGATAAGTAACGCCTATGGCAACGCCAAAGGCAATAATAGTAGTTAGCCACGATTCGAATAAAAACTGACTAATCAAGTTACTTCGAAGGGCGCCAATTGCCTTACGAACACCAATTTCTTTAATACGGCCGGCTGCCCGGGCGGTGGTAAGATTGGTATAGTTGATTCCTGCTATTAATAGAACAAATACCGCAACAATTGAGAATAAGGTAATGTATACCGGATTTCCCTGAGGTATACTCTCCACATTGGAGTTTCTTGCACCATCAATAATCCCTGCAGATCCGAGATGAAGATCTTTCAATGACTGAAGACGATATGAAAGTGTAGTTCCGGTTTCTGGTTTGAAATTTGAAAGCACAAGCTGAGTCATTTTATTCGCTACCGAATCTGCGTTTGCTTGTGGTTGCAGCAAAGCATATACAGTAAAGCCATTCGATGCCCAGTCAGTCGCCATGGTTTGTTTAAAGAACTCATCATTGTATGAGGTAGACTCTGATAGAAGACAGTTAAAATTAAAACTTGAATTGCGGGGATGCTTTTTCAAAATGCCAGTGATCTTTAATGTCGCATCGAGATAGCTAAACTGAAGACTTCTTCCTATGACATCCGTTCTTCCGAAGATGCGCATAGCGAGGTCCTCATCAACAACGATGGAGCCTGGTTCCTTCAGAGCAGTCCGTCTGTCTCCCTGCACGAGCGGAAAATCAAATACTTGGAGGAAGTGTTCATCAGCAATTGTTACAGTCTCCTGGAACGGAACAGGTTTTTCCGGGTCTACCAGGTTAGCTCGCCCTGTCCGGACCATTCGTGTAGTATTTTCAATTTCTGGAATCACGTGCTTTGATTCTTCGGCCAGTTTAAACCCCGCAGCAGCAATGGTTGTTTCTTCCCCTTTTACATTTTTATGCTCGATAACGCGATAGATCCGGGCAGCATTGTCATGCTGCTGATCAAAGGTGAGTTCATCAAATACGTATAAAGCAATCAGCAGAAAACACACCATTCCAAAAGTAAGTCCAGTGATATTAAGTGTGCTGTGCAGTTTACTTCTCCAGAGATTTCTGAATCCGCTTTTGAGATAATTACTATACATAACGAATGAATTAAGTTTCTGATAGTTTTGAAACGGTTTGATAAACTCGGGACGTAAGCATTTTATAACCCGCCATGTGAATTTCCACTTCGACCACCGCGGTGAACCTTCCTGTTCTTTTTGATAGAGCTCCGTAAGATCACCTTCGATCTCGTCAATGTAATCTTCGCGACAGAACCACCGAAGAAAATGCAGTATCGTTTTCGGAGGCGTGATCATCCAAAAGAAATTTTAGGAATTCGTTTATAAATACTGGTTCGCAGCGAGTGTTGGTCATCGAGCATTCGTTTGCCTAATGCGGTGATTACATAAAATTTTTTACGTCTTCCACCGCGATCTTCTGTAATACCACCGAATCTGGACTTCACAAATCCTTTGTCCTCCATTCGCTTCAATGCTACGTGGATAGCACTAATATTCAGTTTCTTCCCCTGCTCTGCTTCAAGATTTTCGAGAATAACCACCCCATATGCTTCATCATGAAGGGCGGCAACCATGAGCAGAACCAGTTCTTCAAATTCACCAATAGAATGTTGTGTCATTTACTCTTATTTACTTAACGAATGTGAATATAATAGATTATTTTTTACATTTGTTAAGCAATACGTTTTTTATCTCGCCACAGAAAATTCAACGGCCCAGTATGATATTATCCACTGCAAACTTTCCACTGCCAGTGATGAGTAAAGTGATGCAGATACCCATCATCAGAAGATGATACTCGCATCCTTCTCCTGCTTGTGTCCTGTACCAGTTCATAAACAATCCATTCTTTGCATTGGTAGTAATGATGGCTCCGGCCATAATCACAATGAATCCTACAGCCCATATTTTTGAAATGCAATTTGTTTTTATTAGCCCAATTGAACCAAGGGCTTCAATCAATATAATCAGCACGGCTATGATCCAGGGAAGTTTCAAAGTACTGGTGAAATAGTTAACTGTATTGGCAAAGCCAAAGCCTCCGAAAAGCCCTGCTATTTTCTGAAGCCCATGTGGGAGCATAATAAGGCCTGCAGTGAGACGAAGAGTAAGCCCCGACCAATCATCGGTGGATTTAAAAATAATTTCTTTCATGTTTTTGATTTTTTTCAAATCAACCACCATAAAAGAAAGTAAACATTAAACTACTTTAATGTTTTTGTATAGTATTCCTTTCTAAGCACACTCAGAAATACAGGCGTAATACCCAGATATGAGGCGATGCTTTTTTGAGAGATTCTGCTTTCAAGACCAGGATATTTTTGCTGAAAGCGAATGTATCTTTCATCAGAAGATAGAGATAAACTTTGAGTCATCCGGTGTTGAAGTGCGATGAATGAATTCTGCAGCATGAGGCGGTAAAATCGCTCAAAGACAGGAATGTTTCTCAATAATTCCTCATGTTCCTGCTGGCCTAATTGCAGAACGGTGGTATTCTCAAGGCAACTAATTCCATAATAGGCAGCCGTGGATTGGAAAAAGCTTTCAATATCAAATGCCCACCAGTTTTCAATTGCAAACTTGACGATATGTTCCTGGCCATCTTCATCGAGGTAATGAATTTTAAGGCACCCTTCTAAAACAAAGTTTTGATCGCGACAAACCTCTCCTACCTCCAGTACAGCTTCTTTTTTACTAAACTTTTTCAAATGGAGAAGTGAGAGGAAATAATTTTCTTCATCAGGACTCAGTTGAATTGATTTGGAAATGTTTTTCAGGATAGTTTTTGCAAAGGGGTGATCCTTTGTCAGTTTCTCACGGCTGTTCATGAATGCGAAAGTAGCTATTCTTCGCTTTAAAGATTCACTGGTGCATGTAATCGGGCAGTTTACCTTAAAATGACTCTAAATTACCGTGCCTGTCTTCGTCACGCCAAACCGCTTTCGCGTTTTAATACTTCAATCATTCCGATGATTTTTTTCTTTATTGATCGGTAAAAAAAATGAATATGTCTGATTCCGGAAAGCGACACACTCCCATTGAATTAAGTAAGCTGCAATTCAGAAAAATGGGATATCAGTTAGTTGATGCAATTTCAGATTTTATCGACAATGCCTCCACTTCCCCGGTCACCCGGGGTTCGTCTCCTCAGGAGTTACAAAAATTACTTGGTACAGCATCTCTTCCGGAATCAGGAACTTCACCTGAAGTCGTTCTGTCAAAAGCTACTGACTTACTATTCAGTCATTCTTTATTCAATGGCCACCCGAGGTTCCTCGGATATATCACCTCCTCTCCTTCTCCGATTGGTGCGTTGTCGGATTTTTTAGCTGCTGCTGTTAATCCGAATGTTGGCGCAAATATTTTAAGTCCGATGGCAACCGAGATTGAAAAGCAGACAGTGAAATGGCTTGCTGAATTTATTGGTGTTGATTCTTCATATGGAGGACTGCTGGTCAGTGGTGGCAACATGGCTAATTTCACGGCTTTTCTTGCAGCACGTACTGCCAGGGCACCGAAGCAAATGAAATCAGATGGATTGTACGGTGTGGAGACTAAACTAATAGTGTATTGTTCAAAGGCAACCCATACCTGGGTAGAGAAAGCAGTGGTATTATTTGGAATGGGGTCAAAGTCCATTCGTTGGATACCTACTGATGCAAACCAAAGAATGAACAATGAAATTCTTGAGCGGGTAATTCAGGATGACGTGAAGAACAACCTGAAGCCCATGATGATTATAGGTACTGCAGGCGATGTAAGCACAGGAGCAGTAGATGATCTCAAAGGTATCGGGATACTTTGTCAGAAATATGATTTATGGTTTCATATTGATGGCGCGTATGGCATGCCTGCAGCGATTCTTCCTGAGCTCAAAGATTCATTTCAAGGTCTTGAACTGGCAGATTCCATTGCGCTTGATCCACATAAATGGTTGTATAGTCCACTCGAGGCAGGTTGTACGTTGGTTAAGAATCCGAAGCATTTAACCGATACATTTAGTTCCCATCCTGAATATTATAATTTCGATCACGGTAAGGAAGGCTCTTCGCATAATTTTTACGAATATGGATTTCAGAATTCAAGAGGATTTCGTGCACTTAAAGTGTGGATGGCGTTGCAACAGGCGGGCAAAAGCGGTTATAGGCAAATGATCCGTGAGGATATTTCTCTTTCAAAATTCCTTTTTGATCTCGCCAATGAACATCCTGAACTGGAAGCTGTAACTCAACATCTAAGTATCGCAACGCTTCGTTACATTCCTGCAGGATTGTCTGAAGAACTGAAACAGAATCAGAACTATCTTAACAGGTTGAATGAAACATTGGTAAATGAATTGCAACAAGGCGGGGAATTATTCCTTTCTAATGCAGTCGTAAATGGATCCTATTGTCTGAGGGGATGCATCGTAAATTTCAGAACAAGCCAGCGCGACATTGAAGAAATAATTTCAATTATAGTACGTGAAGGAGAGAGAATTCATATCCAAATGCAGTGGATTCTATATATATTGAGGAGTGATCAGATGATCATCAGGTAACCAAAAAAACAAAGAAAGTTTCTTCCAGTGTATACTGTCATGTTTGAATAGTGGTTATGCACCACTATTACCTTACGTTGCATCACCACTACCTCATTTCACTTGTTACTTGAAAGTCAATAGCATGTATCTATGCTCAAACTTTTAAAATCTATGAAAAAAATATTTTTGTTGTGTTTGCTAGCCGCATCACTCATTGCTTGCCAGCGGGAAGATGACCTTCTTGTCAACCAGGAGGTACAGTTTGCTGTTCCTCCTGTTCGATCTGCCGGAGGACGCACCTCATCAAATGCAACTGACGTAAAAAGTGTTCTGGTTACTATCAGTGATGCTTCGGGGAGTGTTATTGCTGAGCGGGAAGAACTTAAGTTATATTCATTTAACGAGCGTTTTTTATCCGCTCCCATAACACTTCCGACATCGGGTTCGGGCACTACTTACCGGGTAACCGAATTCTTGGTTATTGACAATTCTGGTTCAGTAAGTTATGTCACACCTATTGAGGGAAGTAAGTTCGCTCATTTGGTTACAGACCCATTGGAGATCTCATTTAGAGTAAATAAAGATACAATCACCACGGTTACTCCTGAGGTTATTGCAATAAACGATGACTCAACGCCAGCGGAATATGGTTATGGCCAGTTTGGGTTTACCATTGCAAAGACTATAAGTGTTGTTTTCTCCTCCTTCGTCAAAGGAGAAAATAATTTTGAATTGACGGAGTCGCATTTAAAAATTGAAGGACTCAGAGATACTACTGGCATTGATACAACCGTAGTATGGACCTATGAAACAGATCTTAAAGCTACAGCCAACACAATCGCAATCAGGGAGGCTAAATACTATCGAATCACCGCCACCAAAGCAGGATATGCAAACTGGATGAAAAAGATGAC
>JBGATZ010000277.1:0-6677 GCA_044228905.1 Cyclobacteriaceae bacterium
TTTAAGCTCAAATTCCCCTTCGCCATCAAGAAATTTCACAATGACGTGATCTTCATCAATATCTGTGACTTCCGCCAGCTTGCCATTGAAGTACAACCTGTCTTCGGTAGCATCATTACGGATAAACATAATGCGTGCACCTTTCTTTAAAGTCAAAGTAGCATCGGTTGGAAAACTTTTGTCTCCGAAGTCGCCCTCTATACTGGCATTGAAGTCGAACGAAGGTCCCGGAAGTTTATTCAATTCCTCTTTATTGATTGAATCTGCTTTATAATTATGAGTAGTGAGAACAATATGATCGCGCACTTTCTTTGCTTCCGGAGAGAATCGTGAATTAAGCACGTCTATGTCTTCTTCTTCAATTTCATTATGCCTAACGTTATTCAACAATCGGATGAAATCAAGTTCGTTTTGTCGGTAAATTTTTTGCAGTTCAATGCACAATGGTGCTGATTCCTCCACCACTTTTGAATGAAAGAAGAACGGACTTTTATAATGTTGTTTCAATAATGACCATTCTTCATTTTGCGCGACCGGAGGAAGTTGAAATAAATCTCCAATAAATAAAACCTGAACACCACCAAAGGGTTTATTCGACCTCCGTGCATGGCGCAGAATGGTATCGATCAAATCTAATAAGTCACAACGTACCATACTGATCTCATCGATGATCAGCAGTTCCATTTCCCGGAAAAGCTCACGCTTGTTGTAGCTGATCTGGTGATTTTTGAACAACGTACTTTTAGTAAGCACGCGCACATTGCCTTCAATGGGTTGATAACCCGGAAGAAATATTGCTGGCGGAACCTGGAAAAAAGAATGAATGGTCATTCCTCCGGCATTGATAGCTGCCACACCTGTGGGCGCCACTACTACTGTATTCTTATGTGTAGTGTCGCGAATGTGTTTGAGAAAAGTTGTTTTTCCTGTTCCCGCTTTTCCTGTCAGGAAAACAGAACGTGAAGTATGATTAATAAAATCCGCGGCCCGCGAGAATTGTATATTACTTTGATCGGGGTTTGAAAAACTCAAGCTACTTTAAATTGGGATTTGAAGATAAATAAAAAAGACTGGTGTGAGCCAGTCTTCCAGAATCATATATAGGTTCATTTTTTTATGCGGGCTCGTCCGGTTTGGTTCCCCGATCTGCATACGGATTAGTTTGTTCCTTTCTGCCTGTGATCCATTTCCAGATGCCTGTCCCCAATGCTCCTAATCCAATAAGAATCAATTTTATGTATTTGAGGAAGATCGCAAAGAATCCAACCTTGGCCAATACTTTACCTGCCACTAAACCTCCGATAGTCCAGGCTGCTACTTCATCCAGTTTAGGATCAAAGTCTTTGTACGTGCTTCCATCGGTAAACGCAAATGAAGCATGTACTTTATCAATATTCTCCTTTACCGATGGCAACTGATCCATTGTAGATACTGCGTTCATCACTAAGACACCTTTTCGTCCCAGGATACGCACATTGTAATTAAGTGTATTTGTTTCACCTCCGTCAAATTTGAGCTCCTTTGCCCAATGTAAGGTCTTCTTATCTGCATCATAAAAAGGTTTGGATGCCCAACCCACCAGGTCAACTGTTCCGTATCCCAGCTTTTTGCGCTCTTCATTACCCGCAACCATATCGGTCTTCATCTCTTCCAGCAGGTCGTCATAATCAATATCATCTGCATCATCATCTTTTACATAACCGATCTCATCATAGGTTATGATAAAAGCCCACGAATTATCATCGTACACTTTCCGGTCTTCCGGCACGAGCATACCCAGTGTTCCGTCACCGGATGGATTACCCCACAAATCTTTAATGACAAATTCAGATTGGTTTGCATCGAGATAGCCGAATCCCTCAGGAACGGTAATCTGACCAAGATCATTGTCGAGTTTTATTACACCCTTCTGTGTCACCAGGCGTGCATTCAAACTTACACCAAAAAAGGAAACTTTTAAACAAAGAAAAAATACTAAAGAGAATTAATCTTACTCCTTCTTTAAGGTCCATCCCACCGTTCCCAACACAACCAGAAGAAGTATCCAGGAAGATGCAAGAGTGATTTTGTTTCCTATGACATACGGCTTGGGCTCAAACTTAAATTCAATTGTGTGCTTTCCTGCCGGAACCTCCAGTGCGCGTAACACATAGTTAGCACGTAGAACCGGAACTTCTTTTCCATCGATGGTAGCATGCCAGCCTTTTGGATAATAGATCTCGGAGAATACCGCCAATCCATTGGTTACAGACTGCGACTCATACTTCAATTGATACGGTTTGTCCTCAGTGAGAGCAATGGTGGCCATACTATCCAGGCTCGGCTGTTGTTCGCTCACTTTTAATTGCTGGCTATTGATCACTGCCACTTTCTTGGTATCTATCTCCCCTGTTTTCTTTAATTCTTCGTTTGCTGAATTAACCAATGCCACTTCTTTGACAAACCATGCCGGCCCGTTTGCACTTTCATTCGGCAGCACATCACGGGCATCAGTACCCGCAATCAGGTATTTCACATTCAGCATGTTCAGCACGCCAAGTTCACTCAAGTCAAGCTTACCTGCATTAACATCTGCAAAGAGTTGCTGCGTTTCTCTTGAAATACAGGAATCGTACAAATCCTGATAACGTCTTAGTTTTGCACCGCCATAGCCATTAATAGAGCGATGGTAATACGAGGTTAATGCATCCTGAGTCCAAGGGATTACGTTTGGCAACTTGTACACCCGATAATAACTTTTGTCTTTTAGTATTTCAGTATCAGCAGCGGTGGCTTCGATTTGAACATTTCCTTTTTTGCGTTGATAATTATCTTTAGTGAAGTAGCGTTTGTCAACCAATGACAGATCGACCGTAATCAACACAACAGCCATCACTGCTATCCACTGATCTGAGAGTTTCAATCGCTTCACTCCCTCCACTGCCGCGACAAACAGGAGAATAAACCAGAATGATCGCCACGCATCCCCCCGAAGCAAACTCATTCGATCATCACGCAATGCATTAGTGAACCAGGCTGGCAACTGATTTTCTCCTTCGCGCAGAAAACTTCCAAATCCACCAGTAATGGCAAGAAGCAAGCAAAGTCCTGCTACCACTCCAAAGGCAATTCCTATTTTCTTAAAACTCTGATTGTTCCATCCGCTTACTGCTTTCTCCAGACCCAGCATGCCCAGCAAAGGCATTGCAAAGAAAAGCATCACCATTCCAAAACTGAAAGACCTGAACTTGTTATAACCAGGAAGATAATCGAACACAAAGTAATTGAATGACTTAAACGAATCACCCCAGCTTAACATTACACTCAATACAGCTACCGGTACCAGCCACCATACATATTGCCGGTCTGCAAACACAATCCCCAGCACAAAAAGAAAGACAACAATTGCGCCACCGTAATAAGCTCCTGCCGTTCCTCCCTGTGGTCCCCAATAGGCAACAGTATAATTGGCCAGTTGATTTGCCATCTGTTCATTACCTGAGCTCACCAATGCTTTATAAGACGCACTGTTTTGATCGGAGACAAAGGCATTCATACTAGATCCGCCATAGATATTGGGAATTAATACCGTCATCGGCTCCCAGATCCCATAATTGTACGCAAAAGCCCAGTCTTTACCTGCACCTTCTTCTCCTCTGGTTTGGCCAGGCTTTATTAATTCCGATGTGCCCCGAACAGAATAGCGAGTGTATTCGGTGATTCCCCAAAACTGCCCGAAGAAAGTGGCCGCTGCAATGATTGCTGCCGGGATGAGAATGCCTATGTTCTTACCAAAGTCGCTCAGTTTCTTTTCACGAATAGCAATGATCAACTGAACCAAACCGTATATCGATACAATCAAAATAAGATAGTAAGTGATCTGCAAATGATTCTCACGTAGTTGCAATGCCAGTCCGGCAGCAGTAACTCCAAAACCTAAAATTCGTTTTCCACTAAACGCAAGATGAATACCTGCCATGACCAGTGGCATGAATGCAATGGCACCGATTCGTGAATTATGCCCTACCATCTGCCCGATAATCAGGTAAGAGGAAAGTCCAAACGCAATGGCACCTGCTATGGCCAGATAAGGACGAACCCGGAATGACAACAACAAAATATAATAGCAGATAAAAGCAAGAAAAATATTACGAACCGGATGCGGAAGGAAAACAGACAACACTTTCTTCATGGCAACAACCGGTCCATCACTCCAGTTCAAATTGACCAGGTAAGCAGGCATCCCGCTAAACATGTTCGATGCCCATAGTCCCTCTTCACCTGTAGCGTCACGAAAGTCGCGCAGTGATTTGCTCGATCCCTGAAACTGCTGAATGTCTTGCTGATCGAGGGCTTTATTCTCAAAGAAAATTGGGCTGAAGAAGAAAACCGTAATCACGAAAAAAACCAATACCGCGAGAAGGTGCGGAAGAACATCAGAAAAGGAAATCTTTTTCATTTATAAAAATTAGGTACGCAAAATAGGAAGGAATAATGAATTAAGCGCTCTTAATTTCCCCGAAAAGGGTGATCACTATTACAGACCGGGGCGTACAAAAACGATTTCTCCACAAAGTATAATAAGGCTATCCCTTCGGGACTATAAAACATTAAATTAGGACCTTAATCGCACTCGATATGACACGATCTGTTTTACTTCTGATTGCTTTATTTTCCTCCTCTTTGTCATTTGGATTAACCATCTCTGGCTATGTATTTAATGACAAGAACAATAACGGTATTAAAGACAAAGGTGAAGAGGGAATCAAAAGTGTTGCAATATCAGACCAGATGAATGTAGTGCAAACCAATTCAGATGGATTATATCAGATCGATGCTAGCGGTTATGGTTTCGTTTTCATCAGTGTACCCGATGGATACAAAGTCACTAAATCCTATTATCAGAAAATAAGCGAGGCAACTGGCAACACACTGCATTTTCCACTCATCAAAATTACCATACCTGCTGAATTCAAATTCATTCACGCCTCCGATACACATATCAGTGAAGCCAGTCTTAACCGAACTCAACGACTTAAAACATTGTCCGATTCTCTTAAACCGGAATTTGTATTAGTGACTGGTGACTTGATCAAAGATGCCTTGCGTGTTCCTGAAAGTGAAGCAGCACCACTCTACGAAATGTATGTACGTGAAACTAAAAAATTTACAATGCCGGTATGGAGCGCTGCCGGCAATCACGAAAACTTTGGTATTGAACGGCAAACTTCATTGGTAAGTAAAAAGAATCCGTTATACGGAAAGAAGATGTATCATCATTACCTCGGACCAAATTATTATTCATTCAACTACGGAGGCATTCACTTCATCGCACTGGATGACATTGACTTTGAGGACCTGTGGTATTACGGACACGTGGATTCATTACAGGTAGAATGGTTGAAGAAAGACCTAGCGGCTGTTCCGGCAACTGTCCCTGTAATTACATTCGCGCACATGCCGATGTTCTCCGGAGGAATGAGCTTAAGTAACTTTGAAGAAGAAGGTCCAGGCCGTTCCCTGGAAAGACAAAACGGAAAGTTGCACTACCGTCATGTGGTTTCTAATGCACAGGAGCTTCTGATTATTCTGCAAACTCACCCCTATCCTATTTCACTCGCTGGCCATTTCCATTCACGACAAGTCTTCAACTACGAATCCACTGGACAAAAGACTCGATTCGAGCAAGCCGCAGCAGTTGTTGGTGATGGCGGAGAAGGAAATATAGTTATGAGATCAGGGATCACCCTTTACACTGTGAAGAATGGAGTGATCAGTGAAGGGAAGTTTATACCGATGGATAAGAATTAAAGCATAACTTAATTCTTATCTATCATTGCTTCTCTAAAGTTAATTTTCTAAAACTTCAGCAATGCATATCCCTTCAACTGATAATTCGTCAGTGTCGTTAATGCAGAAGAAGCAACTTTAATCGATGGAGCTAACTTAAAACGATCTACTTTTCTGTTTACAATCGATTGACCGCAAACAAACATCTTCACTCCTGCTTTACTTAATTCTTCAATCAGCTTCAGGTTCGGGTTATCCACTTTGTACTTGGCACGATATGCTTCATTGTTCATAATGGCATAAGTTGCTCCGCCATGAATGGCCAACACCACATTCATTTTTGAAACCGGCACTCCGGCCATCGCATGAATGTTCAGCATGCGTGCCACATTATTCAATGCCCAGTTGAGTGTATCGCCTTTATCACTTTCCTGTTGCACTTCAACGATGATATTGTAAGTCAGTGAAGGATCAGGCTTCTCTTCCGCATAGGGAATTTCAAAAATCCCACCAAAGCCTTTAATGACCGGATTAACTTTAGGTGGCAATTGCTGCCCATTAGCTGTTACAAATGCTGCGATCAATACTAGTAGTAGAAGTGAATTCTTTTTCATGTTATAAGATTAAGTAAATTCTTAGTGTCTTGGTGCCTTTGTGGCTAAAATCATAAATGATCTTTCAGAATATTCAATCCGGCTACTAAGATCACAATAGCCGTGATTCTCTTAATATAAATCGGGTTAAATCTTTTGGCTCCCAAACGTGAACCGATTTGTCCGCCAATTAAAACGGCAACCAGCAAAGGCAAAATAAATTTCCAGTCAAGCGAAACGGAGCGCGATAGCTGACCTGCCAATCCACTGATTGAATTAACCAAAATGAACAAGCTCGCCAATGCAGAAATTTTC
>JBGATZ010000278.1:0-6621 GCA_044228905.1 Cyclobacteriaceae bacterium
ATCCCACATACCAATGGTGGTTCCGGCAGCGTGACCATGAAAACCAATCGGGTGCGTGTAGATAGAAGGAACAATTCCTTCTGCGATCGCCTGATCGCGTGATGCCTTCAGGATTTCATTTCCTGTTCTGCCGGTTTTGAAGTTAGTGGTTAGGATATCCTGCAATCTGTTTCCTTTCTTAAATGCTTCTTTCAGATAGGAAGGAGCATCGGTTTCCCCCGCTTTCAAAATATAAGCGTGTTGTTGTGTGTCTGTGTTTAATCTCAGATAGGTGATTCCAAAATCAACATGGAGGAAATCCCCCGGTTGAATCACCAATGGCTGAGGACGCTTCGACATCACTGCATCGGATTCATTACGTTGAACAGAAACAGATGGATGAAACCAGGTGTCCAGTTTCAGTTCTTTGATCTTCTCACGATAGAACCAAACCACATCTTCAGTTGTAGTTACTCCTGGTTGAATGACTTTATCAGAAAATCCTTCCTGTATAATGTCATGTGCAATGCGACAAATCTGTGGATAGATTACCATTTCTTTTTCTGTACGTGTTTCCAGCCATGAAACAGAAAGCTTTTCAGCTGACGTAACTTTTGGCTGAAGATTTTTAGGAAGCACTTTAATCAGATTATCATAATCATTAGAAGTCAATCCGTCCGAGTGACCCCATGACGGAGCCTTGTTCACTCCGATTTTTTTTGGATTACGTTCAGCAATGATCTTTCCTAATTGTGCCCATTGATCAGGAGTAGCATCCGGATCCCATGCACGTTTGAAAACTTTGCCCACATCGTATCGTGCTACAGCCAGATATTCTACCTCCGTTCCTTTGTCGAACGCAACGAGCATGGTCGTTCTGCGTGCAGCCATCCAGGTGGCAGGCAGTAATGTTTTAATTACGGGATCTTCATTGTACTCGCGTGAAATCACTACCCACATGTCAAAACCTTCGCGTCTCATTAATTGAGGAAGCAAGGTGCGCAGGCGATCTTCGAGTAAATCATCGATGACCTGGGCCTGGGTACGTTGAGTAAGTATAGCAGGATATTGTGCATAAGAAGCTCCAAAGACGAAAAGGAGCATCAGTGAGAAAATGTATTTCATAAATGGGTTAGGTTTACTGATCAGAAAGATAAGCGGCATTAAATGATTGGCTTAGCTTTTCGTTTTGAATGGCAAAGTTATCTATGTCAGCGGCTTTGAATGTCAGAATTGAATAATGCAGCGCTCATTCTTCAATACTTCCGAAGCATTCTCTACCTCGATGTGCGATTTTGTATCGTTCATTTCTTCTTTCACTTTTGCCCTGATTTCTTTCATGTGCATAGCTTCAATGAAACGTTTCACATCTTCACGATTCTCCAAAATCAATTTGGGCACTTCAACAGGTTTGTTATCATCACCCTTGGCAACCATCGTGAAGTAAGATGAGTTGGTGTGCTTTATGAAACCTGTTTTTACATCAAGCGCTTCTACCCTGATTCCCACAATCAACGAGGTGCGACCAACATAGTTAACTGAAGCATGAAGTGAGACCAATTCGCCCACATC
Source organism: Cyclobacteriaceae bacterium (assembly GCA_044228905.1). GTDB lineage: Bacteria > Bacteroidota > Bacteroidia > Cytophagales > Cyclobacteriaceae > ELB16-189. Next base: position 1,552 of record JBGATZ010000278.1, read on the forward strand.
TACGGGTTGAAGAAACTCTACACGATCAACACTCACGGTAACACAATACGTTCCCGCATGTTTGCTTGAGGCAGCATACGCTACTTTATCCATCAGTGAAAGTAAAATGCCACCATGTATTTTTCCGCCAAAGTTGGCGTAGGAAGGAATCATCAATTCGGTAATGGTCGTCTGTGACTGACGAACAGGTTTGGCCGCTTCTTGCATAAGTGTAGAAGGTAAAAACGAAAGGTACTAAAATTCAAAATCTGAACCTCAGCAAGAAACTCGTTTCGACATGTAGTTGAATCGGATAAACATAGCTGTTGCTGTAAGTGTTAATCCGATCAGCAGTCCCGTCCAGATTCCGGTTGCGCCCATTTCCAATTCAAAAGCAAGCCAGTAGCCCAACGGTAACCCAATGATCCAATACGAAACGAAAATTAACAACGAAGGAACCTTCACATCCTGTAATCCACGCAAAGCGCCAATACAAACCACCTGCATTCCATCCGAGAGTTGAAATAGGCCGGCAATAATGATCAGCGAGCTTGCGATCTTAATTACTTCGATGTCGTTGATGTATAGCAGAGGTAAAAATGAATTAGTCGCTATGAATACCAGTGCACATACTATCATAACAAACGCAGCCATCCCTATCAAAACAAAACCAGCCTTCCTAACGCCCTGCTGATCACCTTTCCCCAATTCATGACTAACACGTATCGTAGCGGCAGCAGCCAATCCTGATGTTGTCATGTAAGTAATGGTGGCGAGGTTAATAGCGATCTGATGTGCCGCTAGTGCTTTTGTTCCCAGCCATCCCATCATCACCAGGGAAAAATCGAAAGCAGCCACTTCGAAAATAAATTGTACTCCGGCCGGAATTCCCAGCTGAAGCATTTTGTTAAAAAGTTTTTTAGAATAATTACCAATTATAAATGCGGGCCGAAATCTTCTGAAACTGTCGGCATAAAAAATGTAAAGTCCCAAAGCCGCAGCCATAATGATTCGCGCAATGAACGTAGCGATGGCAGAACCATTTACTCCTAATTCCGGAAATCCAAGATAGCCGTGGATGAGAACATAGTTCAAGCCAATGTTGACCACATTGGCGCTAAGCACAATGACCATCGGGATCCAGGTATTGGATAATCCTTCCGAGAACTGACGAAAAGATTGAAAGATTAAAATGGGAATGAGCGAGAAAGTAATAATCTCCAGGTAAGGAATGGAGAGTGAGACGACTTCAGGAGGTTGATTAATGTGATAAAGAATATTCTTGCCGAAATACACAACAGCAATTAGGAAGAATGCATTAATCAGGTTAATGACTAATCCATGACGAAGTGTTTCAATAATCTTCCCATCGTTGTGCTCTCCATCGGCTTCTGCAACCAAGGGTGTAATGGCATACGAAACACCAATGCCAAATAACATCAATGCATTGAAAGCAACATTTGCCAGACCCACTGAAGCCAATGATGTTGCTCCAAGGTGTCCAACGAGTATATTATCAGCCACCCCCATCATCACGTGCCCCAGCTGACTTAACATAACCGGGTAGGCGAGGAGAAAGCTGGCGCGAATGTCAGAGCGATAGTTGGAGAGAAAGGACATGAAGTGAAGCTGTATACTGGTAGCTGGATTCAGGATTCTTAAAACTGGTTGTGGATTTCTGGCAGATTGGTCGATTTGACTCTCAAAATTATTAATGACTTTGCAAGTTACACTAAACAACCTGTATCCAGAATCTAGTAACCTGTATCCGGATTGTTCTTCATCCTCGCTACTTTAAGCAACGCCATTACGGTTAAACTGTCTGTTATCCTTCCGTCAAGTACCATTTGTAAAGCATCTTTGAAGGGTAGTTTCCAGAGTTTCATATCCGCTTCGCTGTCTTCCAGTTCTGTTTCTCCGAAAGAGAGGTCTTCCGCCAGGTAGATAAATCCCTCTTCGTCACAAACCGAGTTGGAGAGATGCGTGCGTTGAATCATGGTCCATTTGTTGGCAATGATCCCAGCTTCTTCTTTCAATTCTCGTTTTGCAGAATTCAATGGATCATCATCGAGTGGTCCGCCACCTTCCGGGATTTCCCAACTCCATTCATCAAGCGGATATCGCCACTGACCAACCAGCCAGGTGTTGTCTTCCTGATCAAGGGCAATGATGCCAATTGCTTTATTCTTGAAATGTACTTTTCCGTAAATGCCAGGTTTTCCCGCAGGATTGATCACCTGGTACTCAGTAACGTTGATCCAATTGTTGTTGTACTTTTCGGAAGCAGAGATGTTTTTCCAGGGATTTTTTTCTTGGCTCATGATTTTTCGACATTCACAGAATTATATTTAATGACATGACTACCAGAATCCAGTATCAAGAATCCAGCATCTTTCAGTAGAGCAATCTATCAAAAATCTCCAAGAACAGTTTACTTTGCACTACCATGCCCCGGTTGAAATCTTCTTTTACTGTTGACTTGATAGAAGCAGGCTGCGATGAAGTAGGTCGTGGTTGTTTGGCTGGTCCGGTGGTGGCAGCAGCGGTGATTCTTCCCAAGAAGTACCGGAATAAAAAGCTCAATGATTCAAAGCAATTAAATAAAGAAGCCCGCCTGGAGGCACGTGAATCTATTCTGAAAGATGCGCTGGCGTGGGCAGTAGCGGAAGTGAATCATGAGGAAATCGATCGGATTAATATTCTCAATGCCTCGTTCAAGGCCATGCACCTGGCGTTGGATCAATTGAATGTGGTCCCTGAGTTTCTATTGATTGATGGAAATCGCTTCAAACCGTATAAGGAGCTACCCTTTGAATGCATTATCAAAGGTGATGGAGCTTATTTATCGATTGCAGCCGCTTCCATTCTGGCTAAAATTCATCGTGATGAGTTGATGCATAAGCTCTCAATTGAATACCCTGGATATAGCTGGGAAACGAACGTAGGTTATCCTACCGAAGAGCACAGAGAAGGAATTAAACGATTGGGAATCACTCCGTTTCACCGCAGATCGTTCCAATTGCTGCCTTCTCAGTTAGAAATTTTCGAATAGCCTCCCACTTACTCAATTAAAGCACCCACTTACTCATTTGATTGTTTAACTCCCCCTTGAGTATCACATCTTTGTGTCACTCATAGGTTGGGTAAATAGGGTATAAGACCTGTAGGGCAGACGGCCGTACAGGTTTTTCTTTTTTAGGCAATACCGTAGCTTGCAGCTCTCGTATTTTCTATGTGTTTAATTTTCATCTCCTTAAATCAACATCCTCAATATAAACTGATCGTAGCGGCCAACCGCGATGAGTTTTACGAACGTAAAACAGCGGCAGCCGATTTCTGGAAAGATCACCCAAATGTGTTAGGTGGGCGTGACCTTGAAGCGGGTGGAACGTGGATGGCAATGTCTCGTTCGGGTAAGATCAGCATGATCACCAATTACCGTGATCTCAAAAACCTGAAATCAAAAGCACCTTCACGTGGTAAACTGGTCTCCGATTATCTTGTAGAAAATGTTCATCCGGAAAATTATCTGAAAAGCATAGAACCCGATAAAAATGAATTCAATGGGTTCAATCTGATTGTTGGTTCTGCTAACGAGCTTTGGTATCTCTCCAATTATAAATCGGGCGTTGAACAGATTTCAAACGGAATTCATGGATTAAGCAATGCATTGCTGGATACACCGTGGCCCAAAGTAGTATCGGGTAAAAAGAAATTTGACTCGGTGCTGAGCGATGATAGAGTAAATCCAAAAGCATTGTTTGAGATGTTGATGGATGATCATACTGCTCCGGATAATGAATTACCAGATACGGGTGTGGGGCTTGAACGTGAACGACAACTTTCATCCATGTTTATTAAAAGTCCCGGATATGGATCGCGCTGCTCAACCGTTGTGCTGATCAATAAAAATGATCACGTGCTATTTGCTGAACGGGTTTATGATCTGAAAACATTCGAATACAAAGTCAGTACATTTGAGTTTGATATTCAGAATAGCTGATCAATGGGAAATAAAAAAGATAAGACACCGCCTCTGTTGAAGTTAATCAAATGGGGCTTCCCAAAGCTGGAGAAGATTGCACCGATCCTGGCTTATCGTTATTTCATTAAGATTTTCTTTACGCCTTTGCGCTATCCTGTTCCTGAAAAGGAAAAAGAGATCGCATCCAAAGCAGAGAGATTCACCTTTAAAGTGAACGGAAACAACGTGCAAGGGTATAAATGGAGTCAAGGTCCCATTGTAGTTTTCATCCACGGATGGGCGGGACGAGCAACACAGTTCAGGAAATTCATTGAGTTGTTCACTAATAATGGACTTCAGGCCGTAGCGTTTGACGGTCCGGCTCACGGATTATCGGAAGGAAAGACAACGAGTCTTGTGGAGTTCAGAGAAGTGTTGCAGGAGCTTTACAAAATTCTTCCGGAGCAACCCATTGCTGTTATTACTCACTCGTTTGGTGGTGTGGCTACGTTGTATTCTGTAATGAGTGGTGTGCCAATCACGAAACTGATCAATATTTCCAGCCCAACTATTGGTGAGGAAATCATCAAAACTTTTTTGAGGACGATTAACGGAACCCAAAAAACCGGTGATTACTTCAAAGACTATGTGAAGAGAACTACCGGAAAACCATTTGATGAATTCTCCTCCATGTATTTCATTCAGCACCTCACACAACCATTAAACCTGCTGTTGATTCACGATGAGGAGGACAAAGAGGCAATCATTCTTCATGCGGAAGAGCTGATTAAAGTGTATCCTTTTGCCCGCCTGATCAGAACCAAAGGTTTGGGGCACACCCGGATTTTAAAAGACGACACGGTGATTGAAACTTGTTTGCGTTTTGTTGCATCATAGGGCTGTAACAAAGTGAAACAAAGGCCGTCTTTGAGTAAAAATTGAGGGCATTCGTCAAGTTTTTGATCAGTGTCCCCTTATTTTTTGTCATTTTTGATAAATTTTGAAACTAAAAGACCGTTAGAGAGTAAAAGCTAAAGGATCCTCTTACCCAAAACCAGGTACTATGTCGAAGATTATTGAAACCCTCCATATTGCAAGAAGTTATAAAATGGGCGATAACATCGTTC
>JBGATZ010000279.1:0-6589 GCA_044228905.1 Cyclobacteriaceae bacterium
AGGAAAGGGAATGACCACATCCATTAACTCTGCTTCACATGGAGCAGGGAGATTAATGTCGCGCACCAAAGCAAAGGAGAATATTGCTCCTGCCACGGTTAATCAATTTCTGAAAGATGCCGGTGTGGAGTTGATTGGCTCCGGCCTCGATGAAGCTCCAATGGCTTATAAAAATATCCATCAGGTGATGGACGCTCAGAGAGAGTTGGTAGAAGTACTTGGCTCTTTTATGCCTAAGATTGTGCGAATGTGTGGCGATGAAAAATTTCAAGAAGTAGATTGAATCTTTAACTGAATGCATTAGATAACATGACCTACGAGGATTATAAAAAATGCGATGAGATTCTACGAAAAAATCCGCAATGGTTTTTTAAGAATGATTATTTGAAACAACAGTTAGAATGCCTTCAGAAATTTGAAGGAGGCGATCTGAAGTCTGTTGCCTGGCTGGTGCTATACCTTCCTCATCCACAACCGGAAGTACGTAAGAAGACGCTGGAAATAATTTCCTCTATTGTCGGAAAAATCAAATCGCAAAATCACTATTGGGAAAGTTTAAAATATCTCCGCATTAATAAAATCGACCTTGATGTATTTAAAAAACTATTCAATAAACAGGATTACACTTTTATTTTAACACTGGCCACCTTCAATTCTGACGGCTATGTTCGGGAAAAAGCCATTAAGGAACTTCAGGAGCAAAAGAGGGCGATAGGAATCAAATACTTGTTACTTCGAATGGGAGATTGGGTTAAGCCAGTACGCGAAACGGCTGAAGCTGCATTAAAAACATTTTTCACTGAAGAGTATATCCATGAGTTTCTGAAAGAACTCTGTACCATTGAAGGATTAAAAAAAGTGCAGCGTGTAAACCTGTCCGCATCTTATGATCAGATTATTCAATTTGTCTTGTCTCAGAAACTGACGCCTGAATTCTATCACAGTTTACAAATCAGTGAACAGGCCAGATTAATCTACGTCAGGAGTTATCTAAGAGTCAAAGGTTACGATACAGAAATTGGAGAGTTATTAAGCCGCGATAGAAGTTTTCTGATCCGCAGGGAACTGATAAAGATCATTCCTCGGTTGGAGAGCGAAGAACAAACCAGACTTATTAGCAAATTACTTTCCGATACTTCATCCATTGTAAGATTAAGAACGTTGTATGCTATTCCGTCTTTCTATACCGAATTTGAAAACAGAATTCTTGAACTTACTTCCGATGAATCCGCTTCTGTAAGAAATCTTGCCCGGTTCGTTTTGCGCAACAATACGTACGATTTCAACACCATTTACAGTATACGTATCGGTGAAAATAAAATGGTGGCTGGAAGTATCCTTGGGCTGTCTGAGATCGAATCAACCAAAGATCTGGGAATCTATCAAAATGCGCTTTTGTTTCCTGACCCATCTGTATTGATATATTAGTGAATACCTGGACTTTCGAAAATCTGGAGTGGCTCACCGAAAGCTATCTACACAGTAATGTCAAAGACCGACTAACTATTCTTAAAATCTTCGGCCGCGTTGGCGGATGGGATAGTTTAGGTGGATTACTCTTGGCGGTCTCTGATATAGATCATAACATTCAGGATCTTGCATGGGATTTTCTGCGAAAGTGGAAAGATAAATCTATGCGATTGTTTACCACTCCATCCATGCAAATAAAACAACATGCCATTACCACATATGAACAAACGGATGCTTCGAAACTTAATCTGACCAACGGACGTAGTAGATTATGGAACGAGTTAAGACATTACGTACAATAGTAGCTTCTAATTCGTTTTACGAATCTTCCAGATAAATCCATCGAGCACATAGTGCGTTATTTGAGGCAAAGCTAGCAATGGCACAACCAGCGAAAGCACCAAAGGGTTTTCAATGAAAGGTAATTGATCAAAGACAGGAAAGATTGCCTCATGATCTCGCCAAACTAATCCATCCCATAATCCTTCTTCCAGGTAGGCAAGTACAACTATCGTCAACACAAATATTACTACACTTTGCCATATGAATGAGGGGCCCTTCTGAACTTTCTTCCTGCTGAAAAAATAAACCAAAGCCATGTAAGGAATACCATGCGCAATGACGTTGAATAAAGTGAAGATTAAATCCCCACGAAATACAACAATGCCAAGGTACCATGAAGCATATGTGCCTGCGATCAGCAAATTTTTTGGAAGATTAAATGTTTCTGACTGGCGATAAACGTATATTTCTTTGACTACATAACTGATCGCAATCAATACATAGAGAAACATACTGGTATATCCAATCAGTTCTTTATCGGGCACTTGAATGAAATCACCCTTTACAAACCAATACAAATCATCTGTCAGATGCAGGTGCCAGTAAAGTAATGGATAAAGTGTTGCCGAGTAAACGGCCAGGCTATCAATCAATCTGAATGATTTACTTAAATCCTCCTTTCGGGAATACAGGCGCATGAATCCATACTGTTGCCTCACAAAATGAAAAACTGCCAGGTAGGCAATTACCCGCCAGAACAACAATGCGTCAATCCAGTGCAAGGCTGCACTCACCACGAATGCACATATCGGGATGATCAACAGTAATGATTTGTATCTCAAATACGTTTCCCTATCCCAGTAAAACCGAAACAAAGTGCTGTACACGTGCGCCACGTCAATATTCATCACCAGCAACACCCACCAGAATGTGGAGACCTCTTGATGCTGAGTAAAGTAATCGCGAAAGAGAATAATGAGAAACAATGGAATAACTGAAGGCAACAGAATGAAAAGACCATCCATCTTGCTGCTCTCCAGCCAGGGTTGTTTTTGCATCCAGGCTTTCATAAAAGTAATTCTCTGGCGGCCTTTGTTCCCTGATAGAATGCTTCTTCAAATACAGAGATTCCGCTAAGATCGGAGTGAGCAAAGAAGATCTGCTTATCTATGTTTGTTGCTAGTGGAGTTGCTCCATGAATGAAACCCGGTCTGGGACGAATCATCCCATGGCCCCAGGTCCATACGTCCAATCCAAGAAGCTGCTCCTCAATACCAGGATGAGGTCGCTTCATATCTTTCAGGATCATGCTGTACCAGTCCTGGTAAGTTGCGCTGTACACTTTTTTTCGTTCACCGTTAATATCATTTCCTGTCATTGGGGAATAGTAAGTAAGTACTTTCCCTGAAGCACGTGTTTCAATACTCTGATGACCAGCGTTTACATAACCCAACGACTCACTTCCATAAATCACATTATCCCATGAGAGACCTTCGCCCCTCTTTCCCCTCCAGTCTCCTTCCACTGAAAGGTTAGCCACCATCCATGGTGCGTAGGTAAATTTATTATAGTCGATGTTGCGTGGAAGTTCAGGCGACAGTATCCGTTGATTGATGAATTGTGGAGTCGCTACAATAACTTTATCAGCAATAATGCGTTTTGTTTGTTGAGAAGCGCCTTCCATATAATCAATTAAAATACTATTACCGCTCTTGCTTATGCCGTATACCAATACGTTGGTTTCCGCATTCCCCTTAGCGTATTGTTTAAGTTGTTTGATCAGCCATCCGTTACCCTCCGGCCAGGTAAGTACGCTATCGGAAGGAATATCAGAGCCGGATGCTTTGTGACAGGCAAAGTAATGAATCCCGGCCCATGCGGACGTATTTTCTATTGTTGCTCCATAGTCATCACGACAACAGTAATTTACATACCATAACAAATAAGGAGACTGCAAACCCTTCTCCTGAAGAAATGATGCAAAAGTAATCTCATCAAGTTTAAGTAATTCCGGATCACGTGAACAGTAAGCAAGGGGAATACAAAACGCCTCTTTACCATCCGCTCCGTTTAGTTTCTTATAGTAATCCATGAGCTCATGGAAACGAATGATCTCTTCCTGATCAGCAGCAGGAACACCCTGTCGCGGCACAAGGCCTTCCTGCCAATGGCCATTAATATAGAGTCTTTCTTTCGGATCGAAACAGAGGTAATAATCGTTGAAAACAAGTTTACCGTTTTGGTCAGTACTTTTTATGACCTCGCACTCACTTAGAAAATCAATCAGCTCTGTATTATGAAGAGAAGGTAACGTAAGATAATGTGCACCCAACGGATAGGCTGAAATATCATTCGCTCCATAAGAAGAGTTGCCCCCCACTGAATTTTCCAGTTCAAGCAGTATAAATGATGCTCCCGATTTTTTTAAATGACGTGCTGCCGAAAGTCCGGCCACTCCTCCACCCACAATGACAATATCTTTTTTGTATGATTGCTTTGGAGCTGTGAGTTTCACATCACGCAGCATGTGACCTAATTTCATGTTGGGTCCTTTCAACATTCCTGATATTTTTCGCTTTGGTTCACAGGAAGTAATAACTGAATGAAGACCAGCCATAGCAGTCAGGCCCAATCCACCTGCAATAAATTTTCTGCGATTAATCATGGGATGTAAGCCGACCATTCTTTCTCAAAGGTCAGCACCAGCTTCTGTTCATTTAAAGTATTAATCGGAGAAGGAACCTTTTCCATATCAGGGGGAAAATAAGTTAATTGAAAAAATGTCTCCCGATGCATAAACTGCAAATCTGGTTTCTCCACCTGAATTTCCTCGGGCCTGATGGGCTGAAGCGCTGCCATAATGAATCCCCATTCTCCGAATGAAGGCAGATAACAATGATAGGGCAATGTATTAAATCCTACGTGTTGTAAGGTTTCATTTACAATCCAGTACGACTTGCGCGCAAAGTACGGGGAAGTAGATTGTATTACCACCACACCACCCTCTGCGATTACTTTCTTTAGTTCTTTATAGAACGTAGTGCTGTATAGTTTACCTAGCGAAAAATTAGATGGATCCGGAAAATCAATAATGATAAAATCGAATTTTCTGTCCGACTCCCGTATCCAGCTGAAGGCATCCTGATTGATCACCGTGACCTTTGAAGAATTCAATGAATTTTTATTAAGCGAAGTCAGTAGCTCATGTGACTTGAACAATTCAACTACAGACGGATCAAGATCAACCAATGTAATCGCCTCTACGGAATTATATTTGAGTACCTCGCGAATAGCTAGTCCATCACCTCCACCAAGGATTAAAATATTTTTGGGATTCTCCACATAACTCATTCCCGGATGAACAAGCGCCTCATGATAACGATACTCATCCCGTGAACTGAATTGAAGATTTCCGTTTAGAAATAACCGAATATCGTTGCTTTCTTTTGTTACGATAATCCGTTGATATGGGCTTGATTTGGTATATACAATCTTGTGCGCATAAGCCATCGACTCAGACAACTGAACAAGTTTTTCTGAATAGATCATTCCAGCGAGAATGAAAACAATAGCCACGATACTTTGAATCACGACAAAACGAGAGGCAGGAATTTCGTCCTTGAACCGAAGGCAAACAATCATCGCCACAACCACATTGAAAAATCCAAACATCAACGATGTGCGGATCACACCCAAAAAAGGAATCAACAGAATCGGAAAAATGATAGAAGCCAGCAGTGCTCCGATGTAATCAAACGTAAAAATTTTAGAGACGAGATCCGAAAATTCAAGACGGTCTTTCAGAATACGCATCAACAACGGCAATTCCAATCCCACAAGTATTCCTGTAAGACTCACCAGCAGGTAAAGCAACAACCGGAAATAAGCGGCATGCTCAAAAGAAAGATAAAGTATCGTAGAACTAAATCCTCCCACTATCCCAACCAATATTTCAATCTGAACAAACCAACGGATGAGATTGGTTTTAAAAAAACGAGACAGGTAGGATCCAATACCCATCGAAAAAAGATAGGCTCCTATAATCGTTGAGAACTGCGTTACCGAATCACCCAGTAAGTAACTGGCCAGTGTGCCTGCCACTAATTCATAGATCAATCCACACGTTGCTACTACAAAAACAGATAGTAGCATCAATAACTGAAAATTTCTTTGACGGCTCTGGATCACGTCTAACTATGAATAGCGGAACTGATAATGATTGCCAGTGAAATCATAAAAGCAGCAGCCACGATGGCCAAGGCCAGGTTCTGCTTCTCCAATATTTCCTTCCACAGATTTTCAGGTGTTACTTTCTCCCAGACCCAGAAGGCAATTCCAAGAATAGCGATTCCTACTATCGAGTAGATCAGCGAGGCGATGACATATTTCCATTCCATAATGTTTGAGTATTAGTAATTTGATAATTCTATTTGTGTAAATAATGCGGACCGCGTGAATGATATTCGTTCTTCTTTTCAGAAGCACCTCCAAACCAACGCCAGCCCACGATACCGGAGTAAACAAAAAAGCCAATTACAACTCCTGCAAAAGCAAGGTAGTAACGTAATGCGTAAAGTTGTTTTCGATCCATATACTTAGTCTTCTACTGAATAAGGTGAAAAATCACTATCGCTCCAGCGGCTGCTTTCTATGTAATGCCTGCGAATAAAATAATAAGCGGGAAAGATAGCCAGCAGAACAAATGTCACCCACATATTACTTGCGCTCGCTTCGTCACGGATCACCGTGAGATTAAAGCTGGCGGATTGATTAAATTCAGGATAAACGTGAATGCGGTAGTTACCCTCAGGTATTTTGGAGAGATAGGCTTCTCCCT
>JBGATZ010000280.1:0-6714 GCA_044228905.1 Cyclobacteriaceae bacterium
GGGCAAGGAACTGGCCATCCGCGAAAAAGCAATCAAAATGATTGTGGAGAAGGGGTTGGATGGATTGAGTATGCAAAAACTGGCTAAGGCGGCTAATGTTTCTCCAGCTACCATTTACATCTATTTCAAAGACCGGGAAGATCTGATTGTACAATTGTGGGTAGGCGAAATGGAAAAAATGGCGGAAGCTTCGTTAAAGGATTTCGACCCTAAGGCTCCTTTTGAAGAAGGACTGCGCAAGCAATGGATGAATCGTGCGCGCTTTTGCATGGAGAATCAGAGCAGTATTTATTTCATGGAGCAGGTTCGTCATTCTCCGTATGACTCAATTTGTCAGAAGAAGATGGACAAGCGATTTATTAATGCGATGGGCGAATTCGTTCATAATGCCATTAAAAGAAAGGAGTTGATGCCTTTACCGCTGGAAGTGTATTGGTCTGTGGCCTATTCTCCACTGTACCAACTCGTGAAATTGCATACGATGGGGAGGGGTATGATGGGTAGCACAGAAAAATTTGTATTAAATGAAAAAATCATGAACCAAACGCTTCAGCTTGTCGTGAAAGCATTGAAACCTTAAACAGCCTGCTCATATGAAAACAGATATACCAACAGATGTATTGATCTTCAGAACAAATATCGAGACAGAACATGATCTGAATAGGGTGGCTACACTACTGGAGGCACAACCCCTCATACTCAAGTGGACAGTAGATCGTGAAGACATCGATCACGTACTTCGCATTGAGTCGACCGGTGCAGATGAGGTGGTGATCCGCAAAAGCATGGAGCATGCCGGCTTCTTGTGCGAAGATCTTGTAGACTGACACACAAAACATTTATACAGAGGAGGTGACTTCCGCGCTTAGGGCGACTCTTAGTCTGTACACATTCCCCTTCAAACTTTTTATTAAATGGAACAAAAAACATTCTCGCGCTACGAAGTATTTGTCGTAGCCATACTTGCAATCCTCCAGTTTACATTGATACTGGACTTTATGGTGATTTCACCACTTGGCCCTATCATGATGCCTGCACTTGGTATAACCAAGTTGCAATTCGGAACAGTGGTGGCTGCCTATGCGATCAGTGCCGGTATATCCGGGCTTCTTGCAGCTGGTTTTGCAGATAAGTTTGATCGTAAAAAAATGCTCTTGTTTTTTTACTTCGGCTTCATCCTGGGTACTTTATTTTGCGGATTGGCTAATACCTATGAATTGCTTTTGGCCGCACGCATCTTCACTGGCATTTTTGGCGGGGTGATAGGATCAATTACGTTTGCCATCGTCACTGATTTATTTTCATTTCAGGTAAGAGGCAGGGTAATGGGCTTTATTCAAATGGCTTTTGCCTCGAGCCAGGTATTAGGCTTACCGATCGGCTTGTACATGGCTAATTTATGGGGATGGAATTCTCCTTTCCTGATGATCGTAGCCTTCAGTATTGTCGTTGCCGTTTTAATAGTTATTTATTTCAAGCCAGTTGATGCACATCTCAAGTTAAAATCAGATGTGAATCCGTTTGTTCATCTTTATAAAACATTAACTAACTCCATCTATCTGCGAACATTTGCAGCTACTATTCTATTGGCTACTGGTGGTTTTATGATGATGCCCTTTGGTAATGATTTTAGTGTACACAATCTGAAGCTGGATATTAAAGAGGAAGTGCCTTTTCTTTATCTGATCACAGGGATTTTTTCTATGATCATTTCCCCGTTGGCTGGTAAAGCCAGTGACAGTTGGGGAAAATACAGGATGTTCGTTATTGGTTCTCTGATTGCCATTATGACTGTTCTCTATTACTGTCAACTTGGCCCAACTCCATTGTGGATGGCCGCCATTATCAGTATTGTAATGTTTGCTGGTATTTCCAGCCGGATGGTTTCTTCTTCTGCTCTTGTATCTGCGGTTCCTACACAAACGGATCGTGGCGCTTTCATGAGTATTAATTCCGCATTGCAGCAAATATCAGGAGGCATAGGAGCAGTCATTGCCGGTATGATTATTTCAGCCGGCCCAAATGGAGAGCTACAGCATTATGAGATCATCGGATACATTGTAACAGGTACGACTATTATTACCATGATTCTGATCTGGTTTGTAAACGATTATGTAATGAATAAACCAAAAGCACCAGCGCCAGTGGTTGCACCTGTGGCAGAGTAAAAACATTGTATTTTTACAATCCGTAACTACTCTTATTCATGATGTCTTCACAGCAGCGCTACGACCTTATTGTAATTGGTGGTGGCGCTGCTGGTTTTTTTGGAGCGGTCAATGCTGCGGAGATGAATCCGCGAATGAAAATTCTCATTCTCGAAAAATCAACCAAGCTACTTTCCAAAGTAAAAGTATCGGGAGGAGGCAGATGCAACGTCACTCACAATTGCTTTAGTCCTGCGCCACTTTCACAACACTATCCCCGAGGTCAGAAGCAATTAAAAAACTTGTTTCATCAATTCCAGGCCATTGAAACCGTAAACTGGTTTGAGAAAAGAGGGGTGAAACTGAAAACAGAAGAAGATGGAAGAATGTTTCCCACCACAGATGATTCACAAACCATTGTTGATTTATTTCTGAAAGAAGTTGACCGATTCAAAATTGAAATACAGTTAAGTCAGGAAGTTGTTCAAATAGAAAAAACCGAAACGCAACTTATTGTTCATACGGCCAATTCAAAATTCATTGCAGAAAAAGTTCTTGTGGCAATGGGTGGTCATAATAAAATGGAGAACTACCTGTGGCTGAAAGATTCAGGCCATGTGATTGATCGTCCAATCCCCTCCTTATTTACTTTTAACGATTCGGAAAAAGAGTTTACGAATTTGATGGGGGTAGCAGTGCCAGATGCAGAAGTAAAGATTGCTTCTACGAAATTTTCACAACGTGGTCCTTTATTGATTACTCATTGGGGATTGAGTGGTCCGGCAGTAATTAAACTTTCTGCGTGGGCAGCCGATTATCTGTTTCGTCAGAATTATACATTCACCGCATTAGTCAACTGGACAGGCATGCCTGAAACAGAAGTAAGAAATACACTGATGACATTGAAGGAAACGAATAGTAAGAAACAGGTTTTCTCTTCCTCGTTGTTTAGCCTCCCAAAAAGATTATGGGAACATCTGTGCACTAAAGCAGAAATAGAAGATAAGAAGATCTGGTCTGAGGTAACCAATAAATCGATCAACCGCTTAACCGAATTGCTTTATTGTTGCCCTTTTAAAATTCGTGGTAAGACCACATTCAAGGAGGAGTTTGTTACGTGTGGAGGAGTATCATTGGCAGACATAGATCTGTCCACAATGGAAAGCAAAAAAGTGCCTGGTATTTATTTCGCAGGAGAAGTGATCAATGTGGATGGAGAAACCGGTGGATTTAATTTCCAGGCCGCCTGGACCACTTCTTTTGTTGCAGCCACTTCCATTACTACTAAAAAGTAATTCGTAGAGTAGCCAGCGGATTCTGCATTCGTGATGATGATGTGTAAATAGAAGAACTGTTGTTTAGCATCATCTTGTTGATAAAATAATTTTCAGGTGTTGCCTTGAAAGAAAACTTATATCCCCATTTCTTTTTATCGCTGCTTTGCAGACTTCGTTCGATGTTTCGGGTTTTGAATTTATGAAAGAGCACCTGATGAGTAACTAAAGCCAGGGCGGAAGGAATTCCGACATACAAAGTAGGAGAGTCCGCTTCGGTGAGTGCTACTATACCTAATCCGATCAGCGCGCTTCCTGCAGTTGATAGATGGATAATGGCTCCTTGTTTATCTGTAAAGTGAGCACCCTTCACAGCACGTTGTGCAATTAATGTTCCGGCAACAGAAGTAGCCGCTGGAACTAAGATCAAAGCATCGGGCGGATTGCTGTTGTTTTGTAGCGTTTCAATTACAGCTGTAAATCCAAGACCCGTGGTGATCAGCGTGAGCGAACTAATGGCATCGACATCGCCTCGGCTATAATCATATTTCTTTGCTGCTTTGTTACCAATCAGAAATCCTGAAACCCCGCCTGCGAGTAGTGAGGCTCCGAATACATTAGGATGATCCGTTCCGGTGGCCCCAGCTAAAGCAAGCGCTGACCATGCTCCTAAAAAATTATAATGGCGTACCAGATCGATGTGGCCCATGGTGAAGTTCTTTTTCTTCTGCAGATAAAATCCTGCTTCTCCCAATGCAATGCTTCCTAAGGAAGAAAGGCCCAATGCGAGCTTTCCTGTTCCATCATCGTTTCCATTGATCGCCCAGGCCAAAGCAAGCCCGTAACCTAAGCCAAGCATTCTTCCGGTGTTACCTGCACGCACCGCTGCAGGAGTGGCTATCTCATATTTCTTCGGACGGATCAATGGTCCCATCATCGAAAGACCACTTGTTATTAATGGAATGCCTACAATTCCCGCATTGTCAATATCTGCAATGGCCACCAGGCTTATTCCATAATACAAACCGTAGAAACCATTCGAAAAAAAGTTTTTCTTCCGGCCTTCCAGTGGATTATATTCCTGTTGGGCAACTGTGTTTTTTAGTTCTCTGTCCCAAACGGGTTTCATTTCCTGATATCTGTTTTTTTCTGAATCTGATAACCGGCCGTAATAAGTAGAAAGATGTGTTTCGTAATCGCTGAGGTATAATTTTTCGTTGGTACTTAATGAGTCTCCTGATATCTGTTTCTTCTTAATGACCTGATAATTTGACTTGGTTGTTTCTTCCCAGTAACCACGAGCGGTGTACAGGTCTTGAGAAAAAGAAAGGATAGACAAGCTTAAAAAGAAAAGCAATGAAGTGGTTCGAACAAGAGAGGAGCTGTTCATTCAATTGGATTTGGGGTATCACAAAGAACGAAAAAGAGTAATAAAAATGTCTGTTAAGAGGAGATAAACAAAAAAGGCTGTCAAAAGACAGCCTTTCAAGGTGGTGACGGAGGGAATTGAACCCCCGACACAAGGATTTTCAGTCCTTTGCTCTACCAACTGAGCTACGTCACCGGATACCCCTGTAAACAGGGGCCACAAAAGTAGATAAATTTAGTTTGGACGCAAATACCAGGCAGGATTTAACCCTATTTTTTAGGTAGAATTGGCTTTCAGGCCTAACTTTCCCAACAAATTTTAAAGAATGGCTATCGCTCAACAGATTGCTTTTATTCTTGTGCTGGCTGCAGCCAGCTTTTTCATTCGCAAGCGAGTTCTTCGTCTTCGCGATAATATTCAACTGGGTAAAAAAGCTGACGCGAATGATGATCCAAAAGATAGGTGATGAATGAATGTGCTGCTGGTAGCCTTTGGTCAGAAGAAGATGTTCAAAAGACCTATTCCGGCAATTCTTCATTTTTTTATTTATGCTGGTTTTCTCATCATCAACCTGGAAGTGCTGGAGTTTATCATTGATGGAATCCTGGGAACACACCGGGTTTTTGCTCCTTTTTTAGGTAGCCTTTACCCAGTACTAATGAATTTTTTTGAGTTCCTGGCAGTTGCTGTACTTCTGGCTTGCGTTTCTTTTTTATTCCGGAGAGATGTGTTGAAAGTACCGCGGTTCTGGTCAGCGGAAATGACCAGATGGCCACAGCTTGATGCACACCTTATTCTGATCACGGAGATCATTCTGATGTTTGCCATCTTCACCATGAATGCAACAGATCAGATTCTTCAGACCCGTGGTGATGAACATTATGTGAATACAGGAAAATTATTTTTCAGTTCGTTTCTGATTCCTCTATTTCAAAATCTCGATACATCTATTTTAGTTTTCATCGAACGATTTGCCTGGTGGTTTCACATCATTGGCATTTTAGCATTTGGAATATATGTTACGTATTCCAAACACCTCCACATCTTCATGGCGTTTTTGAATACCTATCAGGCAAAGCTTCAGCCAAAAGGACACATCAATAATATGCCGATTGTAACGCAAGAGGTGAAATCAATGCTTGGTCTGGCAGATAAGAATGGAACAAATACTCCTGCTGAACCAGGGAGATTCGGAGCTAAAGATATCAATGATCTGTCCCGTTCTAACTTATTGGCCGCTTACTCCTGCACAGAATGTGGCCGTTGCACATCAGAGTGTCCGGCAAACATTACCGGTAAAAAACTTTCGCCACGCAAGATCATGATGGATGTGCGTGACCGGATGGATGAAGTGGGAAAAAGTCTGGATGCAGGTGGCCAGGGGTTGAATGACGGAAAGACACTTCTCAACGATTACATCACCAAAGAAGAGATCAACGCCTGCACCAGTTGCAACGCCTGTGTAGAAGCGTGTCCGGTGATGATTAATCCATTGGAAATTATTCTTGAACTGAGAAGATATGTGGCCATGGAAGAGTCGGGCTCGCCAGCACAATGGAATTCCATGTTTCAAAATGTGGAGACTAACTTTGCTCCATGGAAATTTTCTGCTGCTGATCGTTTTAACTGGGCAAAAAGTTAACCGGAATTTAAGTTTGGTTAACGCATAATCTGCGTTAAAAAAAAGAATTGAATGAACGTACCAACACTTGCTGATCTTACCGCCAAAGGAGAAACACCGGAAGTACTTTTCTGGGTGGGTTGTGCGGGATCGTATGATGACCGATACAAACGTGTTACCATTTCATTTGTAAAAATCCTGAATGCAGTAGGGACAAAGTTCGCTGTATTGGGAACGGAGGAAACCTGCACGGGCGATCCTGCGCGCAGGGCCGGCAATGAGTTTCTTTTTCAGATGCAGGCC
>JBGATZ010000281.1:0-7039 GCA_044228905.1 Cyclobacteriaceae bacterium
TCATTTACTCATTACTCAACAGCGCTAATCTACAGCCATTGATGGTCACCTCAACCTCCATTAATGACTGAAGGGGCATCGTTTACATTAATGGTCTGCACAACATTTATATAAATTACTATCTTGTAATGATAAAATAATGTCTGCATCATAACAGACTCACTATTATTAAGTTTAAACCGATGAAATATTTCTTTCTATTAACGCTCTCGGTGCTCACTTCACCGCTTTTCTCACAATCCATTCCATTACCTGAACATCCCCGCCCTGATTTTGAACGGACACAATGGCAAAATCTGAACGGTGTATGGCAATTTGAATTTGATTCGCTTGATCAAGGCTTAAATAAAAAATGGAATGAAGGCAAGACTGCATTCACTCAAAAAATTAATGATCCCTTTCCCTTGGGTTCACAGTTATCTGTTGTAAAAGACAAATCGGATATCGCGTGGTATCAGCGCGATATCAACGTCAGTCCTGAATGGAAAAACAAACGTACCTTTTTGACTGTAGGTGCTTCTGACTGGGAAACTACCATTTGGCTAGACGGGCAATTATTAGGCAAACATCAGGGTGGTTATACTCCCTTTTCTTTTGAACTAACACCTTATTTAAAATATGGTCAGACTCAGAAGCTGACTCTTCGTGTTGATGACAAGCGCAGAGACTTTACTTTATATGGAAAGCAAGGATACGGAAATGCGAGAGGTATCTGGCAAACTACCTATCTGGAAGCACGAGGCAAAGACTATGTTGATGCTGTTCACTTTACTCCTGATATCGACAAGGAAACGGTAACGGCTACCGTTTATCTTCCTGAAGAAGTAAAAAATGATCAGAAACTTTTAATTACCATAAAAGCGGCCACTGCTTCGATTACTAAAGAGATGAACGTTCCGAAAGGAAAAGACAAAGTCAACGTGACATTGCCTGTTCCTAAACCACACCTTTGGTCACTGGAGGATCCTTATCTCTATGATGCTGAAGTAAAACTTAATGATGATGTGGTGAAGACCTATTTTGGGATGCGTAAAATCTCTGTAGTCAATTTACCTGGCACTGATTTTCCTTATGTGGCCCTGAATAACAATCCGGTTTATCTCCAGCTTACGTTGGATCAATCGTATCACCCGGAAGGATTTTATACTTTCCCGAGCGATGCATTTATGAAGAAAGAAGTAGAGCTGGCAAAATCCATCGGTCTGAACGGAATTCGTCCACATATTAAAGTAGAGATCCCGCGAAAATTATATTGGGCAGACAAACTGGGTGTCCTGGTCATGGCCGATCTGCCAAACAGTTGGGGAGATCCTGAAGCAAAAATGCAGCACGAAGCAGAAACAACTCTTCGTGAAATGATCCGAAGAGACTTCAATCATCCTGCTATTTTCTCGTGGATCATCTTCAATGAAACCTGGGGCTTGCGCACTAATTATGAAGAAGAAAACAAAAAAGTAAGCAAGTATCTGCCCGCCACTCAACAATGGGTAGCATCTATGTATTACCTGGCAAAATCACTGGATGCCACACGGCTTGCAGAGGATAACTCCATATGCTGTGGTGCAGGTCACACGCAAACGGACATTAACTCCTTTCATGATTACTTACCAGGCTGGGAGTGGGAAGAACACCTGAAGACATTAACAGCCAGTTCTTTTGAAGGAAGTACGTTTCAGTTTGAGGAAGGATTCAAGCAAGGAAAACAGCCAAAGATCAATTCGGAATGTGGCAATGTGTGGGGTTACGAGGGAAGCACAGGCGATGTAGACTGGAGCTGGGACTATCACCGGATGATCAATACTTTCAGAAAATATCCGGAAGTGGCAGGTTGGTTATACACCGAGCATCATGATGTCATCAATGAGTGGAACGGATACTGGCGATTTGACCGTACTAATAAATTCACCGGAGTGGAAGAGATTATGCCGGGCATGAAGGTGAATGATTTTCATGCTCCCGTTTACATCTCCACCGGAAATGAAATCAGCAAGACGGTGAATGGTGGCGAGAAAGTAACTGTGCCTTTGTATCTCTCGTCCATGTCGGCAGCTGACTATGGAAAACAATTGAAACTTACGTATCAGTTAAAACTTACCAATTCCATTGGTGAAACGACTCAAATCACTCAAGGTAATCGCCTGATCGATTATCAGCCTTATATGCAGAAAGAATTGGAATCGCTAACGATCGACATTCCCAACCAAAGCGGACTCGCGTTACTCACACTGCAACTGAATGATCTGAAGGGTATGGCAGTTAACCGTAACTTCATGTACTTTGAAATCAACTCTTCAGCCAAACTTCCAAAAACAGAAGTACTGACGGTAGCTGCAAAAGACTTCAGCAAAGCATCTTTCTCTGCAAAACAATGGGATGTTCTGGATGGGCTAAAAATAAACGGAGCGGGTAGCGGCTATTTTGAATATTCCATCCCTTTAAGCAAGGTTGATTTGAGTTCAGTGAAAGAAGCCTATTTCCTGATTGAACTTTCTGCAAAAGAATTATTTGTGAAAGATCGGGGTGCCAGTGCGCAAACCGGAGACATGGATTTCATGAAAGGAGCCATTGCCGCACCCAGCAGTAACCCGAACTCCTATCCAATGACGGATGAGAAGCCATTTCCTTCCAAGATTATCGTCTCTGTTAATGGTCAAATTGCACTGACTACAACATTAATTGATGATCCCGCTGATCATCGAGGTGTATTGTCGTGGCATCATCAGTTGAAAGACCGCAAGCTGAGAGAAGCAGGATCATACGGTTATCTTACTAAAGTACCTGTAACCAAAGACCAACTGAAAGCTGCAGCACAAAAAGGACAGCTCGTCATTCAAATCAAGACAGAAGGGAATGGAGGTATTGCCGTATATGGCAAATCATTCGGCCGCTACCCGCTTGATCCTTCGCTGGTGATGAAGTTAAAATAGCCAGTATTTGTAAAAGATTGTCATGAAAGGCTGCGTTTTGCAGCCTTTTGTGATTACACTCCGTTACAAAAACAGAAAACCGTTGTAAAATTGCTCCATGAATGCCTTATACAAAGGGGCATTTGGAACGATCCAACTGACCATTTTCACTAGAATGAAATCAACCCAACGAATAGGGCTCATATTGGCACTGGTATTTTTATTACCTGCCTTATTCTTTTCAGTGTATGAAATTTCCTGCTTTGAGCAAGAACGAAGAAATGGGTAGTGATATTTATAACCAATCAAAGCCATCTCGTTTTCCGTGAATCAATATGCCGATGATGTGCTGGGCAGCTGGACTTCACGAACAGAGACAGCACTTATCGTCACGACACCGAAAAGAAAATTCCGTCACGGATAAGATCTTCTCACCTACAATGCATCGCTGCAGGCCATCTTTGTAACAGATACATTCCGACTCAGTTTAACTAAGAACATCTACTCACCAGACAGTTCACAGAATAATTCTTTTACCAGTAGACTCAACTCCTCCCTTGGTAAGAATGAATCATTGATTAAAGAACTGATGCGTTACAAAAAAAGCGGTTTCCAGAAAATAGCGCCTTTACCCTTTCCTAACGAAGGCGAGGAGAATCTTCATTGCCTTACGTTCATTATAGAAAATCCACCTGGTAATTTCCAGGCAGCAGGATTTCTGATCAACTCCGAAGACTTCGTTCAGGAGGTAGTAGGTCCTCGCCTGCAGGCTATTGCGAAAGACCAGTTCATCTTGTCCGCGTTCCGTAAAGGATCGGTTACACCCATCTACTCTACGTTAGTTCGCGATACAATACAGACCGAATCGGTAACTAAAGATTTCTGGCTCTTCCCGGATTATACCTTAGGAATAAGAACACAGGGCACTTCACTGAAACAAATAGCACGCGAACGCACTACCATTAATATCTGGCTATTAATGTCATTGAATCTCATACTCATAATTGCCGTTATTCTGGTTTTCAGAAATGTGAAGAAAGAAGTGCAGTTGGCACAGAATAAAGCCGATTTCATTTCCAACGTGTCGCACGAAATACGAACGCCACTGGCGCTGATCAGCATGTTTGCTGAGACACTGGAGATGGATCGGGTGCCCACAGAACAAAAGAAAAAAGAATACTACACGATCATTAGCAAAGAAACCCAACGTCTTTCAGGAATCGTTAACAAGATTCTTAACTTCAGCCAGACAGAAGCTAATAAGAAAACATTTCGCATGGAAGTGTTTGATCTGAATAAAGAGCTCACCGATATCCTTAACACCTACGACTTCCATTTAACAACCAAGGGTTTTACTTATACAGTAAATCAAAAACCTAAAGTAATGGTGTATGCTGACAAAGAGGCCTTTGTAGAGGCTATTATTAATCTTATTGATAACGCGATCAAATACAGCGGGGACACAAAACGAATTGAAATTACCAGCAATACTGAAAATCAGTATGGAACCATCACCATTACAGACTCAGGTATTGGAATAAGTAAGAATGATCAGAAACATATTTTTGACAAATTCTATCGCGTATCTACCGGTGATCTTGCCAAGAGCAGGGGAACCGGTTTGGGACTATCTCTTGTAAAACAATTGATGGAAGCACAGAAAGGTCAGATCAGCGTTTCAAGTGAACCTGGAAAAGGATCTTCTTTCACTTTATTTTTTCCACTGGCATAAGAAAAGAATAACTATGGCAAAAATATTAATCATAGAAGACGAGCCCGTGATGCAAATGGGGCTTCGCGACAACCTGGAACTTGAAAAATACCTGGTTGACTCAGCCGATGACGGTGAAGCTGGTCTCGCTAAAATAAAAGCAAACCAGTATGACCTCATCCTCCTTGATGTGATGCTTCCAAAACTATCCGGGCTGGACGTCTGCAGGGCAGCACGTGCATCTGGTAATCATACGCCTATTATTCTTCTTACCGCCAAAGGGGAAGAGATTGATAAAGTAATCGGGCTGGAACTGGGCGCAGATGATTACATTACCAAACCGTTCAGCGTACGCGAACTGCTGGCACGGATAAAAGCCATTCTGCGGAGAAGAGAATTCATTGTGGTAAAAGAAGAGAAGAAAGTTACTATCGGCCGATTAGTGATTGACTTCAATACACTACAAAGCACAGAAGACGGAAACGATGTGAAGTTGTCGCACAAAGAAGTGGAAATACTGTCCTACCTATATAAGAACAGAAACCAGGTGGTGAACCGCTACGACTTACTTGAAAATGTGTGGGGATATGGTGAACAACTGACCACGCGAACAGTTGATAATTTCATTGTACGTCTTCGTCAAAAAACGGAAGTCAACCCCAATCAACCCAAAATCATCCTGACGGTGCATGGTTCTGGATACAAATTGATAATCTGATTAGCGGTTTTGTTTGTGACAACTTGTTACAAACGTTTACCCAGCAGTGACATCTTCTACAGTAACGCGTTCTTATGATGTAATTCATTCAAGAGCATTTAACGATTACCAATATGAAAACATCATCCATCATCTCTGCGATTCTTTTCGTGTTTGCCATTTCTTTCACCGCCAGTGCACGTCAGGCGAACGAACCTCCGGTTAAAATACTTCCTACCACACAAAAGGGAGTACTGAAAGTATTGTTTGCTTTCGAAGCTGATCAGGATGTAGAAGTAAAATTCTACAACAATGAGGGCATCATTCTCACAGATAAAATCAACAAGGAATCCTATCCTAACGGGTTCTCCAAAAAATACGATGTCAGCAGTCTGAAACTCAGTAACTACTGGGTGGAGGTGAGTTCACCACGCATCGATGTCACTTATAAGATCACAACTTCGAAAGATGGCTTTCAGCCGTTGCTCGAAAAAACAACCTACAACCATCTGATGGTTGCTGCGAAAAACTAGTTTAGGTCTAACTAGTTGAGTTGGGAAAGGAAGAATGATCTCCCACAGGTCATTCTCCTTTCTTTAAACATTACTATTTTTACAAAAACGTCAGGCTTTGAAACTAACCGGTTCATTTCTCTTCGCATTGCTTCTGCTTTCTGTTCCCTCCTATTCGCAGGTGGTTAATCTGAGAGGCAGCTGGAAATTTCATGTAGGTGACGATCCGGCCTGGTCCTCTCCCACCTTCAACGATTCGAAATGGGAATACATTCATGTTCCATCACCCTGGGAAGAAGAAGGTTTCAATGGCTACGATGGTTTTGCCTGGTACCGCAGAAAATTTGAAGGGCGGGTATTGAGTAAGGATGATTCATACATTCTTGCGTTGGGCTTCATCGATGATTGCGATGAAGTGTATCTCAATGGTAAGCTTATCGGAGTATCCGGCTCGATGCCACCACGGTTCAAAACCGCATACAATAACGAGCGGAGATACAGCATTCCTTCCGATGCCATCAACTACGATGGAGACAACATCATTGCCGTGCGTGTGTTTGATGGCATGCAGGGCGGTGGTATCGTGGATGGTGATATCGGTATTATCAGCTGGATGGATAACAACAAATTGTTAATCGATCTGCAGGGCGTATGGTCATTTGCCACCACTGAAGATGGCAAGCCAATCAAGAATGAAAAAGATTGGGAGAACATCATGGTGCCTAGTCCCTGGGAACACCAGGGTTATTCAAAATACGATGGCTTTGCCTGGTACAAACGTTCTTTCACGCTTCCGGCAAAGATGAGCACTAACGATCTGGTTTTGCTTTTAGGTAAGATCGATGACTTCGATAAAGTGTATCTGAACGGAGTATTGATTGGTACCACAGCTGATCATCGTCCATATGGAAACAGTTTTTCTTTTGAAAAGAACCGGGTTTATAAAATTCCTGAAATGGTGCTGAAGAAAAACGGAACCAACACCATTGAAGTACTTGTGGAAGACATGGGTAACATTGGTGGTATTTATGAAGGCAACATTGGGATTACTACACGCACCAATTACGAAAGATACTTTCGTTGATTTAAAAAAAAATCAGTTTGATTGCTTATTCAACGAAAACACTAATTACCTGTGCATAGTACGTTCCATCCGTCAGGTCAACCCCCTTACCATTCTTCCAGTATTTAGCGACAGGATTAGCAAAGTTAG
>JBGATZ010000282.1:0-6793 GCA_044228905.1 Cyclobacteriaceae bacterium
CGGAAGAGTTTCAAAAAGAACTTAATAAAGAATACAAAGACAAATCCAGTTCGCCACTTAAGCCGGCCGATCAGAAGAAATTCAAACATCATGATTTCTTCCCGGTTGATGTAAATTATGCAGTGGTGGCAAAAATTACGTTGACGCCCGATTCTCCGTTTAAGCCAATGGCTGCAACGGGCCCCATAGTTAATGAATACCGTTCGTATGCGGTTGCGGAATTTGAATTGCACGGACAGCCCTGTAAACTTGTACTGTACCAGTCTAAAAGCCTGATGAACAATCCGCAGTATCAGGATTATTTGTTTCTGCCGTTCACCGATCAGACTACAGGCAATGAATCTTACGGAGGCGGCCGTTACATCGGGCTAACCATACCCAAAGAGAAAGAAACGATCGTCATCAATTTCAATCTGGCCTACAATCCCTATTGTGCATACAGCGACAGGTTCTCTTGTCCGCGCGTTCCACAGGAAAATGATCTGCCCGTAGCAGTTAAAGCAGGAGTTAAATACAATCCTCATTGAAGAGGATTGAATAGAATGAGTCAGTTTAAAATACTGATTTAGCGAAGCCAGCCTTTGGCAGCAGATGCTCGCGAAAACCAGATGAGAAGAAATCCCACCAGCACAATCACTACCGGAAAAATAGTGCTCGAAGCACCGCGCACTGCCACCAGGTCGCTGAGGAAAATCGTATAGATCATTTGCGCGATCGTAAAGACGATAGATAGGATAAATACGTTGGTAGCCAGTTTCCTGCGAAGTAGTAGCAGGATGGAACCGAGGGTATCTCCAAATACCGCAATAGCAAAACAGATCACCGTCCAGAAGGGAATATCGGTTTGCAGTTTTCGTTCTGCTTCGGGCATGGCCTGAAGTGCTTCCGGAGTCATCATGATCTGCATAAAGAAGGCCATTACGCCCACTAGATTCCAAAGAAGAGAGACAATGCTTACAATCCAGAACCAGGCTGCGGGTTTGCTTGTCGGTGCGTTCATACTGTTTTGGGTTTAGGTAACAGTACAACTTACGAAAAAATGATCTGAAAAATCGTAACACGGGCTGCTGAAAATCAGTTAGATGAAAAAAATGTCTTCATTGACTGCTCGTTTATGAAAACCCGATACGAAGAAATAAATGGTAAGCGCAGATATTTTGTCAACGACAAAGAATACGCAAGTCTGGACGAGGTACCTAAGGAGTATCGCTCTTACTTCAATGACGCAAACAACAATGGCGTGCCCGATGAAGTAGAGTCGTTAATGGAAGGGTTTAAGGGAGGCAATGATTTAAGCAAAGTGCTGAATGGCTTATTTACTTCCGTCAAAAAAACGGATGTGATTAGTCCGGATTGGATTAATTCAAGTGAAGAAGAATTGTTTGGAAGCTCCGGTAAAGCCACCAGTGAACGGAATAAAACGCACTCACCACGTTGGGTAAGAGCATTTATCATCCTTTTTATTTTGCTTGTAGCCGCGCTTCTATATATAAAGGTGGTTCAATAATTTTCTGACCGATTTAATTTTTTAACGTCCTCCGAAAGGACAGTTTCTTCATTTTTTAACCAGCTAAAGCATTTTTTTATTTTTTTTCTGAATCCTGTCCAGAAACCAAAATCCGATTGTCTTCCAGGCATAAAACCAAAACAACGCGATTATGGAAAAGAGACCGAATTTGTTCGAAAAGGGTATGGAAGCATTGAAACCGGTACTGGGCATCAACAGCTACATTAAAAAATCTGCTATCGAATTAAAACTCAAGGAACTGATTGATTTCAGAGTATCACAGATGAATGGCTGTGCTTACTGCCTCGACATGCACTCGAAAGATGCGCGTGCACATGGAGAAACCGAGCAACGCCTTTACGGACTGAGTGCATGGCGCGAAACTCCATATTACACAGAACGTGAGCGGGCAGCGCTTGCCTGGGCCGAAGCGGTGACAAAAGCACACGTGACTGATGAAGTGTATGTCGGGGCCAAAAAAGAATTGTCCGAACAGGAACTGATCGACCTTACTCTTATCGTCACCACCATCAACACATGGAACCGGTTTAATCTTGCCTTTCCCAATGCAGTGGGAACATATAAAGTAGGTCAGTTCGGATAAAGAAATCATCCACTGAATAAATTGTACTTTTAAAACGAAGAACCTTAATACTGTTTATCATGAACGAATACATTTTAATTATACACCGTGACCTGATCAGTAAAGATGCAAGTCCGTCACCACAACAAATGCAGGAAGCCATCAAGCCTTTTCAGGATTGGATAGGAGGAATTGCAGCACAAAACAAATTGGTAAGTCCACCCAAACGCTGGGACCTGGGTGGAAAGGTGGTTAAAAATAACCTGGTAACTGATGGCCCTTATGCAGAGATCAAAGAGGCCGTTGGCGGAATGGTGCTGATACGTGCCGGGAGTTATGAAGAAGCTGCTGAGATTGCCAAAGGTTGCCCCGTACTGAAATGGGGAGCTACCGTGGAGATTCGCATGGCCCTTCCTGTACCAACCGTGTAAACCGGAATTTTTTTATGCCTTCACGCTTTAAATAAGATAAGAGTGAAGGCATTTTAAATAGATATGGATAATCAAACGCTGTTGCCCAATTTGTTCCGGACTGAATATCGAAATATGGTATCGGTGCTGAGCTACTCATTTGGGATGAAACACATACAAATAGCGGAAGATATTGTAAGTGATACATTTCTGACGGCCACTGAAGTATGGAGTATAAAAGGTATTCCGGATAATCCGCGGGCGTGGCTGTATGCAGTAGCAAAAAATAAAATCAGGAATGACCTTAAACGTAATACACTTTTTGAAAAGAGCATTGCGCATGAATTATCTGCAACCGCAGCAAGATCAGAAGAATTTGAACTCGACCTGTCTGTGAAAAATATTGCCGACAGTCAGCTGGCAATGATCTTCACTATATGTAATCCCGTGAATTCATCCGAAGCACAGGTTGCGCTGGCATTGAATCTTCTTTGCGGATTTGGTGTGCAGGAAATTGCGGATGCATTCTTGACTAATAAGGAGGTCATTTATAAACGGATCAATCGTGCTAAAGAAAAACTGAAGGAAGCCGATATTGCCATACGCCAGCCCAATGCGGCTGAGGTAGAAGAACGCCTCCCGCTGGTGTTGCTCACACTCTATCTGCTGTTTTCAGAAGGGTACTATTCCACCTCACAGAATACTACGTTGCGTAAAGATTTTTATGAAGAGGCCATGCGTCTCAACCGGCTGCTCATTGAAAATAAAATCACAGATACTCCGGCTACGAAAGCATTGTATGCCCTGATGTGTTTTCATGCATCGCGATTTGATGCACGTCAGACTGATGAAGGGGAAACGATTTTATATGACGAACAGGATGACTCCCGGTGGGACCTGGAACTGATCAGAACAGGTACTTATTTTTTGAACTTCGCATCCGTGGGCGATCGGGTCAGCCGGTATCATCTTGAAGCAGGCATTGCCTACTGGCACACACAAAAGGAAGACACCTTGGAAAAGTGGTCCGCCATTCTGGATTTGTACAATCATCTGTTGGTGCTGGAATATTCACCCGTAGCTGCGCTAAACCGAACGTATGCGCTGTCGAAGATCAAAGGAAAAGAGGCAGCAATCGTGGAGGCTGAAAAACTGAAACTCACTGAAAACTCTTTTTACTTCTCCTTGCTGGGGAACTTGTACACAGGAATTGATAATGTAAAGGCAATAGATCATTATACCAAAGCATTAACGTTAACGGACTCTGAATCCGGCCGGAATACGATCAGGAGAAATATGGAGCGAATAGCATAGAAAGTGGTCAAAGCCTGGTTAGTATAACGGACTTAATGATAACTTCGCCATTCACTTTCCGGCACATGACTGATTTCTTAACTCATAAACTGATCTCATTTCTGGTTCTTGCGGTGATAGGAACGTGTATTGTGATTTACCGGAAGATCAGGTCTGCATCGGATAAGAGAACGGTTGAACGTTTGATTCTGTCGATTAGAAATCACAATAGAAACGCAGTAAACTTTGCCGAAACACTGGACATACCTTATGGGAAGAAAGAAGCTTTTTCAGGTGGGGATTTTGACAAGCTGAAAGCTGCCATTCAGGCAACGACAAAAATTGATGACTACTCTGTTTTATACCACACCTCCATCGATGCTTTTCGGTATCTTCTGATTACAGAGGTTAAATTTTCTGATTTTGATATTGGGACAACCGGTGCAGCCACCGATATCAATAAAACAGCCTACCACTCTTTTGTCCTTCGCTTCGACCCCACAAAAGAAATCCTGTCAGTGTATTCGGATCTACTCTTTCTGGAACCCTGTCCAGATTTCAGAAAGAAGCGTTCGGCAGGGGAATTCTCGGATCCTGAGCTGTTGTTACCTGTACTATTTGATTAACTTCATATCCAAACCCCAAATCTCGAGCTATGCCAGTCAAAGACCTCTTCCGGTTAGTCATTAAGTTATTTGCACTTTATTCGCTGGTGCTTTCACTTTTTCAAACCAGGTTCCTATATAAATATGATGCTGTTTCAAAGCAATGAAGAATTCTGGCTGATACTCATTTCCGTTTTGATTGTCCTCGTTCTTTTATTCTTACTCTTTGCTTATGGCACCGATGTTGTTGTAAAGACATTAAAACTGGATCGGGGATTTGAAAGCCCCACTATTGACTTTGGAAAGATCAATGATCAAACGATTTTCAAGCTGGGTTGTATTTTTATTGGCGGATCTTTGATCGCTCATAACATTGGTTTTTTCCTTTCCAACATCGGGCTTCTTTTCCGGCAGGATGAGATGAAGGACCTTAAAGGAGAATTTACCCGTCTTGCCAGCAGTGCCATCAGCCTCGTTGCAGGTTATGTATTGTTATCTCAATATGACACGATAAGCAAGCTGTTTGCCTTGAATAAAGAAAACACCAATCCCGAAGATAAGGATACGAATGCGACCAATACCGCATCATGAGGGAAGTTATCCCAATCTTCTCCTCATGTCTTCCTGAGTGGCTTCCAGCTCTTCTAAATTCTGTCGAAGCTCTTCTTCCTGTGCTTTCATTTGTTCTGTTTGCAGGCGCATCTGTTCCATCATCTCTTTGTTCTTTTCATTGTTTTGAACATTGGCAATGGCAGAAGCAATAAACTCACCGGCACGTTCCAGGAATTCAATTTCATTTTGATCGAACACATGGAAACTGGCCAGTTCCAGAATAACGTGTACGGCATCATTGTGCTTCATCGGCACAAGCAGTATGCAACCCGGGCTTGAATCGCCCAGCCCGGAAGTGATAGTGATGTAATCCTGTGGTACTGTTTTTAAAAGAGTAGTTTCACGTTCGAGGTACGCTTGCCCCACCAGGCCTTCACCAATATTCACACGCTTACTGATAAACTTCTTTCGGTCGAACGCATAACAGGCACTGAGTTTCAGATAAGGTTCATCGGCTTCGTCATGCTCCAATACAAACATGCTGCCCTGCTGGCTCCGGGTGTACTTCACTAAAAAGGTAAGCGCGCGAAAAGTAAGCTCTTCCGGCTCATGCTGATGCTTACGGATAAGCTGTGATAATTCCGACAATCCTTCTGTGCTCCAGATACGTTTATTGTCTTCCTCCTTCACGCGTTTCATCTCATCACGCATAAACATCAACCGCCCCGCCAGTGTGAGTTCATTGTGTTTGGCATTGTTGTCGTCAAGGCCTTCCCATTTTGCTTCGTAGTTACGTGCTGAAATTTCGTTGACGAAAGTGGCGGCATGCTGCAGATCCACGATCAGGTGATCAAGTATGGTCTTTGCATCAGAGTCGGCCTGCTTGCCGTCATTGAATAAATACTTGTTATTGTTTTCCGCTACGTTTAGCAATAATGCCCTGCGTTCACGCTCGTCTTTTGCGAGTCGATACAACACAAAGATCAGGGTGGGGATTCCGGCAAACACAAGCAGCAATTGCACGATGTTGTTGCGCATGGAAGCCTGTGCATAAGAACTCACCGCTTCCTGATTGATCATCGCTTCAAATTCATTCACATGCTTCGAGAACGGATTGAATACATCCCAGAAATACCGGCCCTCATCTTTCCTCAGCAAAGCAATGTATAGCGAGTCATTATTCTGTGAAAGATGTTCAACCATCTGGGCAAACATATTGGTATAATTATCCATTCCTTTTTTTACCTCTTCGTAGCGGTCCGGATTCTCAAATCCCTGCGCATTGAAAATGCTGTCCAGGTTTTGGAAGATGTCGGAGTTGCGATCCTTTGCCATCTTCACCGACCAGAACAGGTAGTCATTGGTGCGTACCAGCGCATAACCCCGTGCGCTGATGTCCATCAATTGAATATTTTGATAAACACGTTCTACTTCACGTAAAGCGAAGTTGGATTGCTCTTTGAGTATCAGCGCACGGCTCATGACGCTGTTATTGTAGTAAGAGAGGCCCGCACTGAGTAAAATGAGCAGGCAAATCACCCCGATCGCAATGCGGATGAGGTGTTGGCGTAGAAATTCTTTCATAGGTCCCTTCAGATTAAAGCGTTCAACACAAGCGAAAAAGTAAATGAAGGAATGGCAATTGCCAACAGGGTGTAAGATTATTTGACATCTTTAATAATAGTGTTTTTTCACCCCCGGGGCTTTTGTAAACCGATTTTTTAATTATCTGTAAATCTGATAATTACAGTGATTTTTTGGCTGTTTCACTCAGTGGAGATAGTGGTCGTTTATTTTCCTGAATCCAGTGAGCCGCACGGTTTCGTAAATCTGTCTGAGTGTG
>JBGATZ010000283.1:0-6539 GCA_044228905.1 Cyclobacteriaceae bacterium
CCCTGATCTAACCGAAATACTTTGATGGCATGGTGCGACTCATCTTCATCCAGGTGAAGAATGCCGCTTGGTAAATCCGGTTGATAGAAAAGATTCACCGCTGAGTGCGTGATTGATTATGCGTATTGTTGCTGAAGATGATCGACCAGCTTAATGTAATCCTGCATGGCCTGGTCTTTAGAGATCCCTTTCTTGCTGGCCCATGCATCAAACTTTGCTATGGCTTTGAAATCAAAACCGCCCGGGCGATCTCCGCTTACATCTCCTTCACTTGATTGTTTGAAGAGTGCATAAAGATCAAGAAGTTCTTCGTTTGACGGACGCTTGGTTAGTTGCTGAGAGCGGCTTACTGCTGCCTGAAAATCATCTTGTAGGGCCATAAAAAAGGCTGGGTTTTAAATCCAGCCTTAAATATAAGTGTTCGGTTTGATTATTTGCGTTTATCGATCGACACGTACGGGCGAAGTTTCGCTCCGGTGTAGATCTGGCGAGGACGGCCAATTGGTTCTTTGTTCTCACGTAGTTCTTTCCATTGTGCGATCCATCCCGGCAGACGGCCCATCGCAAACATTACAGTGAACATATCCACCGGAATTCCCAATGCACGATAGATGATGCCTGAATAGAAGTCTACGTTTGGATACAGCTTTCTTTCTACAAAGTAAGGATCCTTCAGGGCGGCTTCCTCAAGTTTCTGAGCGATCTCTAAAACAGGATCATTTACTCCCAGTTTTTTAAGAACATCGTCCGCTGCTTTTTTGATGATCTTCGCTCTTGGATCGAAGTTCTTATATACCCGGTGCCCGAAGCCCATCAGGCGGAAGCCACTGTTTTTGTCTTTTGCTTTATTGATCCATTTTTCTGTGTCACCTCCATCATTCTTGATGTTTTCCAGCATCACAATTACTTCCTGGTTAGCTCCACCATGTAGTGGTCCCCAAAGGGCATTGATACCTGCTGAAATAGAAGAGTAAATACTTGCCTTAGATGATCCTACAATACGAACAGTAGATGTTGAGCAGTTTTGCTCGTGATCAGCATGCAGAATGAGAAGCTTATCAAGGGCATCAGCCACCACTGGATCTACTTCATATTGTTCTGCGGGAAGGCCGTACATCATTTTAAGGAAACGGGCACAATAGTTAAGGGAATTGTCCGGGTAGTTTACCGGATGACCTACCGCATTTTTGTAAGCCCATGCAGCGAACGTTGGCATCTTAGCCAGTGATCGCACAATACTTAAATAAACCCCTTCTGCCGAACGGTTTGGATCAAGTGATTCAGGGTAGAAAGCAGTTTGCGCACAGAATAAAGAGGCCAGAACGCCCATAGGATGCGAAGTGGAAGGGAACCCGTCCAGTATCTTCTTGATATCCTCGTGTACGAGCGTGTGTGTCTTGATGTCGTTGGTAAACTTAGCCAGCTGGTCAGTGGAAGGTAGTTCTCCAAAGATTAAGAGATAAGCTACTTCAAGGAATGTTGACTTTTCGGCCAGGTCCTCAATAGAGTATCCACGATATCTTAAAATTCCTTTATCTCCATCCAAAAAGGTAATTGCACTTTTTGTGGCGCCTGTGTTTTTGTAACCAAGATCAAGTGTAACCGCGCCTGTTTTTTCTAACAGCTCACTTATATCAATTCCTGTCTCGTCTTCACTTCCTTCAATAAGCGGGAATTCGTATGTCTTTCCATCAATGATCAACTGTGCGGTCTTTGCCATGTTATAGTCAATTAATTTGCCCTAAAATACTTCGTGGGGTACTCAGATAAAAATGAATTATACGATTAATTATTACCTAAAATCATCGGTAAGCCATCCTTTCCGGACCCAACAATGACCACCTTTGAGTTGGGCGATTTTGCGAGTTCCAGTGTAGCTTCTATGCCTCTCATTTTCAGTAGTTTATCAGATAAACTGTTGTTGATGATATTATTAGCTCTGGATTCGCCTTCTGCTGCAATTCGTTTGCGTTCCGCTTCACTTTTTTCTTTATCCAAACGAAATTGGTACGCCAGCGCTTCCTGTTCCTGCTGTAGCTTATTCTCAATGGCAGTCTTGATTTGTTCAGGTAAAACGATGGAGCGGATGAGTACAGCGGTAGCATTTACATTGTTTGCTGAGAGAATTTTTTCACTCTCACTTCGGATGGCTGATTCTACTTCGGCACGTTTGGTAGAATATATTTCTTCCGCAGTATACCGACCCATTACTTGCCGAACAGTAGATCGAACTTCCGGAATCACCAGAACATTTACATAGTCCCTGGTGAATTTTTCATGAATAAATCCAATTTTCTCAGGAATAGGATAGTAACGTACGCTTACATCAATATGGATAGAAAGGCCATTCTTATCCAGAATGTCCATGTTCTCATCCGTGGAAGTTTCGTTCACTTTATATACAAATACCTCGTTCCAGGGTGCTTTCATGTGAGTGCCCTGAGTGATTACATTTTCTTTGTCCAGCCCTTTTCCAAAAGGATAAAAGATCACGGCACTTTCTGTGGGTTGAATGGTGTAAAACAGGCTGGAAGAAATGGCGATCAATACGATAAACGAAATGACAATCAGAATGATAATGGGAAGTCTCCGGTTATTCATGGGTAGAGGGTTAAGTATTAAAATCGGATTTTAAAATTCAAGATTTAAAATCACAAAAACATTATGTTTTCATTTCTAAATCATGAATAAATAGCATTAAGATACGGTTTCTTCCCTTGGCAATCCCAGCAATTTTCCGATAATCAGCATGCCATAGATATTGCCCCATACGGACTCAATCACACTTATATTCCGGATGAGCCTGGAAGGAGTAAGGCCTGAATCAACTCCACCCAAAACGGAGAAGCTGTAAGTAACGCATTCAGAATAATTCGGAAGTCCCAGTTCGATTTCTGCTCCCAGGCTGCCTGGTAAGGCAATAGTGATGAGGTCATATAAACTTCCGAATGAAATACCAATCATCAGGAAGACACAGGCTGCACCCCAAAGCTTATCCGGACTCAGAAACTTACCTGAGAAAATATCTCTGATGGTAAACCCGATAACCGTGATCTCTATTGGAAAAAGAAGTCCGTGGATACACAGCAGGTACGTCTGTCTGTCTGCAATATGAAGAATCTGATAATAAGGGAATTCAACAAGTGAACCGATCACAACAATACCACTGAGTACGGTCAGAATAGTTGTGATAAGAATTTTGCTGGTGGTGAAATTCCGTAGTAAATCCCATAACAGAAAGGCATAGAGGGCGCCAAAAAAGGAAAAGATGGAGATAATAAGCTTTGACTCCGGACTTTTCGAATCACTCAGCAATGGCTCGGATAGCGTCAGGCCAAATACAATGATTGTGATCTGGATGATAACAATGTTTCGGTAATCTTTGGTTTTTTCCTGCTGAAGTTCACCCCGGGAAAGGATTCTTTTTAGGGTAAGATTGATCATATAAGGGTTTACTTATTAAATGTTTTAAGTTAGAAAAAAATCGATAAGATAAATCTGTCAGGTTCAATGTTTTTGACTACTTTACCAATGGCTGTTTCGATCATAATCACATTTTTTCATGAACAGACAAAGCTCTCTTTCTATCTTTTTGATTCTGTTCTTTATTGAGCTTTCATTTGCCCAGCAACAGAAGGTTGATAGTCTCAGGCGCTTGCTTACCCAGGATATTACTCCTGTAGAAAGAACAGATATCCATGTTCAGTTATCATTCTTACTCTACGATGTAGAAGTGGAAACTGGTTTTCGGGAAGCGAATGAAGCATTTCAACTTGCTCAGGATAACCGGTATCTGAAAGGAAAGAAGATTTCACTTACGCTTCTCGGATTTAACTATTTTCTCAATGGTGATCATCCTAAAGCACTGGACTACTACCGTCAGTCAGAGCAGATAGATGATAACGTAAGTCCGGAATATTCAGGTTATAACTGGACCATGATGGCCAATGTATTTAGAGTAAAGTCGTCTTACGATTCAGCGGAATTTTTTCTCAATAAAGCAATTACCATTTTACAAAGTGCAAATGAGAAACGCTATTTGTCTTTTGCTTATAAAAACCTCGGCCTGGTAAGACAGGCAAGATTTCAACTTACTGAAGCAGAAGAGTATTTTAAAAAATCACTGGATCTGAGAAGACAGAATCATGATCGAAGAGGTGTAATTGATTGCCATCTTGCCCTGGGTGCATTGGAGATGAGCCGGTCAAACTATCTTGAAGCAAACAAATACTTCGATGCTGCCTGTAAGATGATTGAAGGTGAGTTTGCCAATAATGTGGCTATGCGCGTGCAATGCTATTTCAATAGTGGAACAGTGAAGTACCGGTTGGGAGATTTTGAAGTTGCGCTCAACCAGCTTTTTCAATCTCTCAATCTTTTGAAAGATCAGAATTTTACTTTCCTGTACGCTCAAACCAATCAGCGGATCGGTGACGTGTATTCCGAGATGGATCAATCCGAACTTGCATTGCGATATTTATTTGAAGCGCTTTCCGGTTTTGAAAAGCTCGATGCCAAGAAAGATGCCGCAGCTGTACTCAGTGAAATTGCCTGGGTTTACAAAGGGCAATTGAATCTGAATTTGGCACTGGAGTTTTTGGATCGTTCTCAACGAATACGTGAATCTATTAACGATCAGCATGGATTGTCAAACTGCTTTAACGTTCGCGGACTTATTTATTTCGATCAGAAAAATTATGATGATGCAATGCTTGAATTGAACAGAGCGTTGGCGATTCGCAAGCAGATTGGGTTTCGGGAGGGAGTTGCCGATGTGTTATTTAACATGGCTCTTGTATTTGAGCAGCAGGGTAATTTTAAGAAAGCCCTGGCATATCAGATGGAGAGCATGGAAATGGAAAAAGAATTTGGAAGTGATTTAGGTATGGGGATTTCCTATAATTATCTGAGTGCACTTCTTATTCGTATGGGTGAGTATGATGAGGCATTAAAGTATTTGAAAGCCGGACAGAAAAGTGCTGAGCATACGGGCTCAAAATTGTTGCTGAGAAATAATTTTAAATTTTTTTCTGAATTGTACGAGAAAAAAGGAGACTATAAATCGGCATTGAAATTCAGACAACAATACGATCAGATTAAGGATAGTGTTTATTCTCAAAGCAACAGTTCTAAGATAGCGGAGATGCAGGCACTCTATCAGGTAGATCAGAAAAATCAGGAAATCTCGCTGAAAGAAACACAGTTGAAACTGCAACAAGATCAGCTCAGGCAGAAGAATACAATCATCTTATCAGTGACCATAGGAATTGTATTGATTTCGCTTCTGGCCTACATAACCTATCGGTATTTTCGTAATATCCGTAAGACCAATATCGAAATCATTGAGCAAAAGGAGGAGATCCAGGCACAATCAGAAGAGTTGATTGAAGCGAATGAAACGATTGGAAGAATAAATAGAAGTCTGGAAACGAAAGTAGAAGAACGTACATCCGAACTGAAGCAGGCATACAAAGAACTGGATACATTCTTCTATCGTTCATCTCATGATTTCAGAAGACCACTTACTACTTTCCTTGGATTGGCCGAAGTAGCCAAGGTAACAGTAAAGGACGGAAATGCGCTGGAATTGTTTGTGAAGGTGAAGGAGACAGCATTGAATCTCGATAAGATGCTTTTCAAACTTCAGTCGATCAGTGATCTGGGTGCGCAACAACTGGTTTATAAGGAGGTTTTTGTGCGTGAAATGATCAATGATATTCTTGATGGCTTCAGGGAGATGATTAATAAAAAAAATATCCACGTTAATATCTTCATCGATGTAAATAATTCTTTTTATTCTTATCCCGCTATGGTAAGGATCATCATTGAAAACCTGGTCGAAAATGCAATCCATTTCTGCCGATCGGAGAATGCTACGCTGGATGTGAGAGTAAATCTGCAGCTGAGTGAATTAACAATTGAAGTGCAGGATAACGGACAAGGAATAGGAGAGGAATATCAGTCGAGGATTTTTGAAATGTATTACCGTGCCAACCAGAACTCCAAAGGGAATGGATTAGGGTTATATATCGTAAAAAAGGCGGTAGAGAAGCTGCACGGACGCATTCAATTTAACAGTCGTGTGGGAGAAGGGTCTTCTTTTATTGTAACTCTTTCGTCAGCAGAAGCAATGCTGACAATGTGATTCGCTAACTTTGCGTTTGAAAACGCAGGCTGACCAGGATTTTATGAAGAGATGGATATTTTTATTCTTGTTCCTGAGTGATGCTGTTTTTCTAATTGCTCAACAGAGCATAGTTGATAGTCTGCTCCTGGTCATTCAACGAACCAAAGACCCCAAAGTAAAGTGCGAGCTGTATCACAAGGCAGTTTCTTCTTCCTGGGATTTCGATTTTGAGGAAGCGTATGCTTTAGGGCAACAGGAGTATGATCTCGCTAAAAAGTCCGGAGATGTAAAGTGTGAGACCATTGCCCTTACCGATCTTGGTATGTATCACTACTTTGTTGGCAATTATAAGGAAGCAGGCCAGTATTATCAGCGGGCACTAGGCGTATCCGGAGGTCAGAATTTTGGAGAG
>JBGATZ010000284.1:0-6529 GCA_044228905.1 Cyclobacteriaceae bacterium
GACAAAATCAAATTCATCAGCGGAACAACTATCCTGGGAAGTGGCAATGTTTGCCTTGTACTGAATGTACCTCACATTCTTCAGTTTATATTCAGTCTTAGCGCAAGCAGAACTTCCAAATCATACACTCTAAATTAATCTGTTATGAACACCCGTGATCGCGATAATCTTCTTATTCGGATAATGAATTCAGGCTTCGACAAAGCCGCTGCATCATTTTCAAAATTCATAAACAGAGACGTGAAAATTGTTAACTCGCAGTCATTACTGGTTCGCCACGACAATTTTTCGTACTCATCGGATGAACAAGGTGATGTTTATGTGCTCATCACTCAGATCATCGGAGAAATATCAGGAAAAAGCTTTCTGATTTTCAGTCAGGAGGAAAGCCAGGAAATATTCCATACGCTAAATACCTCTGTATCCAATGATGCACTCAAAGAAGCATTCCTGATGGAGATCGACAATATTATTTCCGCCTCCGTCATTTCTGAAATCTCCAATAAACTGGAGATTGAAATCTATGGAGATGTTCCGCAATTGTTGAAGCTCAATTCGAAAGATTTACAAAAATACATGACCGGGGAAATTAACTCAGACGGAGCCTCCAGCATTATCTTCAGCAATACTACTTTTCGTTTCGATCAAAAAGATAAAATTCATCCGCAGTTTATCTGGAAGCTCAGCAGTAAGGTTTTCGAATTAATTTCTTCGTCCAAGACAATTGCCTGATTGCCCCATGAAAACCCGACTTCTCCTATATCATGTGCTCTTTCTATTTATTCTGGCAGGCATAGGCACTGCTGCATTTATCGGAAACTATCCATGGGTCACCGCTTCATTGCTGGCCGTTGAATTTATTCTGGTTTGTGCCATCCTGAAGAATTGGATCGACTTCTTTCACTTGCTCCTGAAAAAATCAGACGATGTGCTCTATCAGACATCAGAGAAGAAATTAACCAACTGGTTCTCCAATCTGGAGAAACTGGAAAAAAATCAGGATCAGGTTGCACGCAAGTTTGCTGTATATGCCGACCTGATTTCCAATCTTTCTCATCCAGAGAGAGCCGGCACGATGGATGACATCATTGCCAATGATCCTATCGGTAAGGCACTGCATACCATTCGCAGCGAAATGCAAAAGCTGAAAGATGAAGATGAAAAACAGGCCTGGATCACCAGAGGATTAGCACAGTTCGGAACAATTCTTCGAAACAAAGCGGAAGTAAAAGAATATGGGTATTCAATCATAAGTAATCTTATCAAATACCTTGGCGCTAACCAGGGCGGGCTATTTATCGAATATACCAATGAAGAGGGAGAACGTTATCTTGAACTGACGTCCTGTTATGCGTATGAGAAGCGTAAATATCTGGAAAATAAAATTCTGGAGGGCCAGGGATTATTAGGTCAATGTATGCTGGAAAAAGACTTTGTCTTTATTACTGACATCCCGAAAAATTACGTAAAAATAACTTCTGGTTTAGGAGAAGCTACACCACGTAATATCGTGGTAGCACCTCTTATTTTTAATGAAACATTTTGCGGGGTAATTGAACTGGCTTCCTTTGAAATACTCCAACCTCATCAGATTGAATTTCTGAAAAAAGTAAGTGAAAACATTGCTTCCGAAATCGCTTCACTTAAAACGGTAGCCAATACGAAACAGATGCTTGCCGAGTCCGAAGTGTTAACTCAGGAGCTTCAGTCACGGGAAGAGGAGATGAAACAGAATCTCGAAGAACTGGCCGCTACACAGGAAGAAATGTCACGTAAGCAAACTGAACTATCAGGAATCATCAATGCAATTGACGCCACACTGGCTACGGCAGAGCTGAATATGGAAGGGCAGATCATCAAATACAATTCCATCCTGGAAGAGTTCCTTGGTTACTCCGGTCAGTCGCTCACTTATAAAAATTACACGTTAATAACCGGCACCGAAAATGAAGAAGTAACGTGGAGCAAGATCGCCACCGGAAAGATAAAATCGGGAGACTTCAAAATACTCTCTCAAACCAAAACAGACGTATGGCTGAGTATCACATTCACACCAATTACAGATGTAAATGGTACAACTATCAAGCTGTTGTGTATGATTCAAAATATCACACAACGAAAGCTGAAAGAAAAGGAAGCCGAACACAGACAAGCAGAGCTTAAAAGCTACCTGGGTGGAATCAATAACACCATTGCATCTGCCGAATTTGATTTGAATGGTGACTTCAAAGATGCCAATGAAATCTTCCTGAAAGTAATGGGCTTCACCCGTGAGGAGCTGGCAGAAAAAGGGTTTGAATTTTTAATGGGGGATGATCAGAGTGTCATCATGATGTGGGAGAATCTTCGCCTGGGAAAATTCTTTTCCGGAGAATTCCGAATGAAAAACAAGGCGGGAAAAGAACTCTGGTTAACCGGCACTTTTAATCCCATCACGATAAATAATGATGCTCCTGAAAAGGTAATGATGTTTGCGCAGTTTACTACACAGGAAAAAGAGAAAGTAAATGATCTTCAGGCGATGGTGCAAGCCTTGAAATCAACCTTACCGGTTATCGAATTTAATGGAGAAATGGCATGTAAAACGGCTAACGAAAAAGCCATGAAGATTCTGGGAATATCCAGGCTGGAGTTAAAATCGAAAACCATTTTTGATTTTATCAGTTCGTATTATCACACCATGTGGACTAAAAGCCAGGCAGAAATACTAAAGAACAATTTCTCAAGCCTGCTTCTTCCCTTTGGTGAGGAAAATAAGATTATCAATTACGAAGTGAGCATTTCGGTTAATCGCAATGCAGACGGATCAATCTGTAAAGTGATTATATTATTAGTTAAGGAAGTCAACGAACGAATACCAGTTTTAGTAGCCATATAAATGTCGGTAGTACCAGAAGTTACAGAGGAAGAAATGAACTCGCTCACTCAGAGCATTCTCACGCGATACGGGATTGATTTCACTTGTTACGAACCCAAATCACTCCGAAGAAGAATCAACCGGATCATGAGCAGGTTTAACCTCACTTCCGTTCATGATTTATGGGTACAGTTTCTGCGTGACACTAATTTTGTACAGATCTTCATGAACGAAGTGAGTGTTGGAATGACTTCTATGTTTCGTGATCCGGTGTTGTGGAAAAAATTAAAAACGCGGATTAATACCAATTTCAGTAAACACAATCCACTTTCCGTATGGCATGCAGGCTGTTCTACCGGTGAAGAAGTCTATTCATTTGGAATTTTGCTGAAGGAAATGAGTATGCAGGATAGCACAAAAGCGCTTGCGACTGATTTCAACAAAGATGCGATCGATGAAGCAGCAAAGGGGATTTATCATAAAATCAAAATGATTGAGAACGAAACCAATTATAAATCATTTAACTCTATCCGCGACTTTTCAAAATACTATACTTCCGACACACATCATCATGCTATTATGAATCCGGACCTGGTTAAGCACACCCGGTTTGAATTGCATAACCTGATCACCGATCGTTATCCAAAGGGGTTTGATATTATATTCTGCCGCAACGTAATGATCTACTTTGATAACCCTACCAAGAGCAAAATGATGGACCGGTTTTACGACTCACTCAATCCGGGGGGGTTATTTATTATTGGATTCTTTGACACTATGAGTCATTTGATAGACAATCAGAAATTTCAACTGGCAGATCAGGAGGCAAAAATCTTCATAAAAAAATAAGTTGCAACATCATAAAGCTTATTTTCAATCCGAACGAGCAACATTGCATCGTTATTTAAAATCATTATAATCTACTCTATTGTCAAAATAACCAAATCAAATTGACTGGTTCTATCGTACTTATTAAATTATAGAACGATAACCCCCAAACCCGCCTTTATGACTGTATTTTATGTTGACGATGATCAGGACGATCTTGATCTCTTCAAAGAAGCTTTAACCGAAATCAACTCAGCTATTAAACTGGTTACATTCACGAACTGTCCGGATGTCATCGAAGAACTCAGGTCTATCACAATTCTTCCAAACTTCATTTTTCTGGACATAAATGTTACTCCGGTAGATGGAAAGAATTGCCTGGGACAAATCAAGAAAGACAATCGCCTGAAAAACATACCGGTCTATATGCTATCAACCGCGAAGAACCCGAGTGAAGTTCTGGAGTGTTTTAAATGGGGCGCACAGGATTACATTCAAAAAAAACAGAGCTACGCTTCACTCACTCAAACATTGCGAACCTTGTTCATCGCTGCGGAAAAAAAATAGTTCAATTATTTTTGCGCATTGAATAGCTGATGTTCCAAACACACCCGCAACACCTCTCCTGCCCCCCACGCTTGTGCCATACAGCCACGCGGATGATGGGGTAGTTCGGCATCAAATATTTCTGAAACAGTGCCAATACCGGCTTCTTTCAGGTGATCAAAAAAAGCAGTCAGAAATTGTATCGCTTCCGCCCGTCCTTTTTCGCCATTGATAAGAATCAATGAATCGATGTACGGGCCGATGAGAAAACTCCATACGGTTCCCTGGTGATAGGCACCATCCCTGCTCCATACATTTCCTTCGTAGTATGGTTTATACTCTTTGTTCATTGCCCCAAGACTTCGCAAGCCTCTTGGTGTAAGTAAAAAATCCTTCACAAGAGAAAAAACTTTAGGAGCCCTGTCTTTTGACAATACGGAAAACGGCAGGCTGATGGCATAAATCTGATTGGGACGTACGTCATCATTCTTATAGGATCCATCCACATAATCGTATAAACACTCATAGTTATCGTTCCAGAACTGCTGATTAAAACTTTCAAATACCTTATCCGCTTTTGCTTTGTAAATGTTCGGGAATCCTGCCGACTTTGTCTCTGTAATCAGGAAACCCATAACGCAAAGGGCATTGTACCATAGTGCGTTGATCTCAACAGGTTTACCTTTTCTCGGAGTGACAACCCAGTCAGCCACCTTCGCGTCCATCCAGGTAAGTTGAACGCCATCCTGACCGGCAAAAAGTAATTCATCGGCAGGGTCTACATGAATACTATATCTCGTGCCTTTATAGTGCCAGTCAATAATATCTTTCAGTACAGGAATCAATGACTTTACAAATGCTTTATCATCGGTGTACTTATAGTACTGATGAATGGCATGAAAAAACCATAGCGTAGCATCCACTGTATTGTACTCCGGATTT
Source organism: Cyclobacteriaceae bacterium (assembly GCA_044228905.1). Lineage (GTDB taxonomy): Bacteria > Bacteroidota > Bacteroidia > Cytophagales > Cyclobacteriaceae > ELB16-189. Next base: position 5,174 of record JBGATZ010000284.1, read on the forward strand.
TCACCATGATCAGGAAACCGATTGGGGAGCATTCCTTCGTTCACACTATCGGCAAATGTTTTGAGGATTTGTTTGGCTTCCTTAAATCTGCCTGTAGCCAAACAAAGTCCTGGTAAAGCAATCATCGTATCTCTTCCCCAGTCCGCAAACCAGGGATAGCCGGCTATCACCGAACTAAGTTTTCCTCTTTCAACAATAAACTGGTCAGCGGCTAACACCAGCTGCTTAATATTTCCATCAGAAGAAAAGTTTTTAATCAAATCTTCTCTCCTTTTCTTCTCTTTATTAAAAAGTTTGAATGCATCTTTTCCGACAGGGTCATCTGTCGAAACAATTATTCCCAGTTTATCTCCTTTCTTCAGTTCAACCAGGAAACGACCATGTGTGTAAAGGTCCTCTTTAAAATCAAGACCTCGTTCCATTTCAATCGGATACTCGAAATTATAATACCAGTCTTTTTGTTCATTGAATGAAGCACCCGGAACGGATATGAATAATTCCGGACAACCATGATAATTCAGCGTACGAAAGATGTTATCATTATATAAATACGCGGCTCCCAGCGAATCATTGGCATGCGAAAGTCCATGGAAATCTTTACACGCATATAGCGGTAATAACTCTAATTTAAATTTTCCGGTCGCATTGACCACTTCATACAAGATGAGAGTAGTATTCTCTCCGTTTACTGCTGCGATTGTCTTCTTCAGCTCAATCCCCTCCGCTTTATAACTAAATACAGGGAAGAGATCGCGTTCAAATGATTTCAGAAAAATAAATCCCCGTGGATGAACGGTGCCTGGATATTGATTTGCACTCAGGTCAATGCGAAGGTCGCCAGTTACAATTGTTTCATCCAGTTTGGAAAGAACTACCATTCGCTCCACTGGTGGTTTCATTGAGGCTACCAGCAAGCCATGATACTTTCTCGAGTTAGCACCCGAAACAGTGGAACTGGCATAGCCGCCCAAACCATTCGTTTCGATCCACTCCAGCGATCTTGCTCTGTCAAAATCATGAAGATCTTCTGCTGTAAACGACTTTGAAGCCATAACTCATTACATTTAAATCCTATTTACTTCTGGGTTGAATCAGCTTTGCCACCAAACCTGTCCAGCCGGTTTGGTGTGTTGCGCCTACGCCTCTTCCCGAATCTCCGTGGAAATATTCATAGAAAAAGATGTAGTTATTGAAATTCGGATCGTGTTGCACACCCGGGTAATTCGCATACACGGCACGCTGCCCGTTTTCATCTTTCGTAAATATCTTAACCAAACGATCAGAAAGATCATCGGCAATCTCCTTCAGATTTTTCATCTGGCCTGAACCCGTAGGATGTTCCAATTTAAAATCATC
>JBGATZ010000285.1:0-6541 GCA_044228905.1 Cyclobacteriaceae bacterium
CATCGAAACGAAGTTGTTGAAAAGATTTACGATCAGTTACCCGTTCATTTGCTCAGCTTTAACTCAGAAGGCCCGTTAAATCGTGCAATCCTATTTCTCCAGGAAAAAAATCATAACCATGTTAATATCATTACCAATACGATCAGTTTCCTGAATGATCTGAAGCAGTTGAATAATCCTAAAAACATTTCTGTATTCCATCAAAACATACGGTGGTCATTGGTGCGATCCGGTCACTTTGAAAAATGGATACCTGATGAGACAGCGATTTTACTACGTGATGATACGGAACAGCTAATGCTTAATCCTGACAATGAAAACAGGGTTAAGGTAAATCGATCAAAAAGCTTTTGGATCGGAGAGGCACTAAAGGGCTAGTACCTGTTAACTGGTTGTTAAAGTTTGTTAAAGGCTCGTTAACCAAGCAGCGTTATCGAAACTAACTACGTACAGGCATTGACTAAATACTATGCCTATGCTTACAAGTTATATCAAAATTGCACTTCGCAATCAACTCAAAAATTTTTCATTTTCGATAATTAACATTTTCGGTTTAGGTCTTGGCCTCGCTTGCGTAATGCTTATCGGGTTTTACATTAACTACGAACTGAAATACGATACTCATTTCACCAAAGCTGATCGTATCTATCGAATCCCAACTACTCTCGGGAGTTATGAAACTCCCGGTTCTCCATTACCCTTAATTCAGGCACTCGATCGTTTTCCTGAGGTAGAAAGTGCCACGCGTCTTTTTCGTTCGGATGTAATGCCCTACCTAAGCGCTAATGACATTGACAACTTCCAGGAAAAAGAAGCCTTCTATGCGGATAGTACAATTTTTAATGTTTTTGATTTCGAATTCATCAAGGGAGATCCATCTACTGCTTTACGCGATGTTAATTCTGTAGTAATTAGTCAGTCGATGGCAACAAAGTATTTTGGGGAAACTGATCCGATCAATAAAACCATTCGCAGAGACAACAAAGAATACTTCAAGGTGACAGGAGTATTCAAAGACCTACCTTCATCAACGCATTTCAACGCGCATTTTCTTTTCTCCTCTTTAGCCAACCCTTTGATGAACGACTACAGCTCCAAAAATTGGGACTGGTTATATTCCAACTTCACCTACATCACATTAAAAGAAAACGCAAGCCCTGATCATTTAAATGCCTCATTGAAGACGCTCTTCTGGGATGTAACTAAAAATGACAGAGCAACCTACGGAGCGGAATATGTCTTATACCTCCAGTCACTTAAAGATATTCACCTGTACTCTCATTTGGATGGGGAGTTGAGAGCTAATGGCAATATCAGCACATTGATCACCTTAGGAACAATCGCTTTTGTTATACTAATTATCGCCTGTATCAATTTTATGAATCTGGCTACTGCAGGATCTATGAAACGGGCGAAAGAAGTGGGTATGCGGAAAGTAATGGGTGTTCATCGTTCAAGCCTTACACTTCAATTTCTCACCGAGTCGATACTCATCTGTTTTTTTGCAGGAGCCATTGCACTATTGATTATGTCGGCTTCCTTAACTCAATTCAACGACATTACCGGAACTCAAATGACGTTAGGTTATTTATTTTCACCTCTTGCATTGGGGAGTATGTTATTCCTCCTGGCTGTCATTGGGTTGCTGGCCGGAATTTACCCTGCCTTTTTCCTTTCGAGCTATGAACCGGTGAAAGTTTTGAAGGGGAATTTTGCCAACAACTTCGGAGCTATTCGTATGCGCAGGTCACTAGTGATTGGGCAATTCGCTATCGGATGCACTGTTCTTGCTGTAACATTGATTATTCAAAATCAACTCTCCTTTATGTTAGGAAAAGATCTTGGATTCACTAAAGACGGTGTAATGATTGTGCACTTGCCAAATGACACCGTTCGCGTTGAAAATGTAAAACATGAAATGCAGCGTGTAGCGGGAGTAAAAGAAGTATCGCAAATCTCCGATCCATTTTCAAATATTGCAGGATGGCTAATCTGGACTTATGAAGGGGCTCCGGAAGGTACAACATTAGCAACCACTCGTTTTTTTGCGGACGAAGATTTCATCACCACAATGGAAATCCAATTAGCAGCCGGTCGCTACTATTCATTGGAACACAAAGCAGATAGTAGCGCAGTAGTCATTAATGAAACAGCAGCAAGAAAAATGGGTTGGACTGCTGAACAGGCCATTGGGAAAAGAATGGGTACACCTGAACGTCCTTTTCAGGTAATTGGAGTATTGAAAGATTTTCATTTTCGTCATCTCTCGTCACCCATCACTCCCTTCGTTATGGTGAAGAGAAGAAATTTTTCGTTCGAGAAAACAGCTATTGCACTTCGTATTGATGGAAGCAGCAAAGAAACAATTGAGCGCATCGAAAAGAAATGGAACGCATTGGTTCCTCAATGGCCAATCCGTTATAATTTTCTCAACCAGGATCTGGAACAACAATACCTCTTTGAAAAGAAATTGAGCAAGCTCACTTCCATTTTCTCAGGGCTCGCTATCGTCATAGCTTCACTTGGCTTGCTTGGGCTCGCTTTATTTTCCGTGCGACAAAAAGAAAAGGAAATTGGAATACGGAAAGTGTTGGGTGCCAACGCATCGCATCTGGTTGGATTAACAACCAAAGAATTTATCAAACTTGTATTTAAAGGAGTTTTAATTGCACTGCCGGTTTCTTACCTGGCCTCTGAGCGATGGCTGCAGTTGTATGCATATCGTGATTCGTTATCGGTTCTGCCTTTCGCGATTGCAGTAATCTCCTCGTTGGCAATTGCCGGATTGACGGTGAGTATTATCGCCTGGAAAGCATCTTCAGCCGATCCTGTAAAAACTTTACGCAGCGAGTAACTTGTAAATCGCTTATTCGTTCAATTCGAAAAAGTGATTATGGAACTGGAAACAAGGCCGACAAAAGATCTTCAGATGGAATCGTTGTCTGAAAAAATGAAAGTATTCACCGCTTTTGTCAGCCTTGTTCAGAATTATGTGGTTGATGAGAAGCAATATGATGCGCTTATTCATCCGGAAGCAGCGTTCATTGAGTTTCCTAATCTCGTTACTAAAAACGGTCAAAAGAGAACCATTGCCATGTCAATGAAAAGCCTGGCGATGTCCAAAACGCTTTTAGCCAATCAGCATTACGAATATCTCAACTGGTTTGAGAACGGAAATCAATTAGTCGTTGAAAAGAAATGGGGTGCAGAAATTGCCATGGACATTGCTCATTTCAAGAAGGGGCAAAAGCTGGAAGCACATATTTGTGTAGTGGCTGAGTTCAAGGACGGGAAGTTATATCGTCAGCGCAACTACGACAGTTACGAACCCTTTTAAAGTTTCTCTGCAACAATAAATCGATCCTTTCCATTCATGTCTTTGTGAATGGTTACTTCCGTCAAATTTTGTTGGATGAATAATTCGGCCGTTTCTTCTCCGAATCGCTCATTTATCTCTACAACTACCCTTCCTCCTCTTTTTAGTTTCATCGCTGCCTGATGCGAGATGGTCTTGTAAAAAAGCAATGGATCCTTCTCTGCAAACAATGCGAGGTGCGGTTCATAGTTCAACACATTGTCATTCATGCTTTCTTTCTCTTCTAAAGAAATGTAGGGAGGATTGCTCACGATTAAATCCAGCTCGTCAAATGGCAATGACTGATTGAGAATATCATGCTTGATTAGGTTAACATTCGCAGAGAGCAAATCATTATTCTTATGTGCTACAACCAATGCCTGATCACTAATATCCGTAGCAGCTACGTTCGCGTTTTCTATTTCAAGTGCAAGAGTAATTGCAATACACCCACTGCCTGTTCCGATATCCATTATTTTCGATGGTGGATCAGATCTTAGTGACAGCACATAATTGATCAGTTCTTCTGTCTCTGGTCGGGGAATCAAGACAGAAGAATCTACATAAAATGGTCTTCCAAAGAAATATTCTTCATTAAGAATATACTGAATGGGCTCATGTTTGTTGATCCGATTGATCGATTCCTCACCGGATTCTATGGATGCCTTAATCTCTCTTTCCATCAAAACATTTCTGCGGGAAAAGCCAAACTTACTCTCCATCAGGCGGTAAACGATGCTCTCTATTTCATCTTTACTTTCAGAAAGATGAATCCGGCTGACAATATCTTTAAAAAGCGTTTTGGAATTGGTCATCATGAATTGATCTTTGCAATATTACACCATCGCAATGACATCAGACGAACTTTTCATCCAGCGTACCTTTGAGCTGGCCCAACTTGGAACGGGACAAGTAAGTCCTAACCCGAAGGTTGGATCTGTAATTGTGCATAATGGAAAGATTATCGGTGAAGGATGGCATAGAAAATATGGAGAGGCGCACGCAGAAGTCAATGCGATCAACTCCGTAAAAGATCAGTCATTGCTTAAGGAAAGTACAGTTTATGTTAACCTGGAACCCTGTTCGCATTTTGGCAAGACTCCTCCCTGCGCAGATCTGCTTATTCGTCATCAGGTTAAAAAAGTGGTGATCTGTAATGTAGACCCCAATCCATTAGTTGGCGGAAAAGGAATTACAAAACTGAGTGATGCAGGAATAGAGGTGATCTCCGGAGTGCTGGAATCCAGAGGTAAAGAATTGAACAAACGATTTTTTACGTCCATCGAAAAACAACGACCATACATCATTCTGAAGTGGGCACAAACTGCCGATGGATTTGTGGCAAGAAATAACTATGATTCAAAGTGGATCAGCAATGAATTCTCACGTCAGCTCGTTCATCGTTGGCGCAGCGAAGAGGATGCCGTCCTGGTTGGGAAGAAGACGGCTGAACATGATAATCCAAAATTGAATGTCCGTGACTGGACGGGCCGTGACCCTGTCCGAATAGTAATTGACAGATCCCTACAACTGAACTCTTCTCTTCACCTTTTTGATCAAAAACAAAAAACGATCTGCTACAACCTGGTGAAAGAGGATGAGCGAGAAAACCTTCTGTTTGTGAAGCTCAACAAAGAAGCATTTTTGAAAGAGTTGCTTCAAGATTTACACAGTCAAAAAATTCAGTCTGTCATCATTGAGGGCGGAGCCCATACACTACAGACATTTATCAGAGAGGATTTATGGGATGAAGCCCGGGTATTTGAATCACCCCTGACATTTAACAGTGGGATTAAAGCTCCTGAATTAAAAGCTGAATTGATTAAACAAGAGAACATCTCAACGGATGTCCTGAAGACTTACATCAGAAGTACTAAAATTTAATAATGAGTCCTGCGCCTGTTCCTGTAAAATATAAACTCGGCTGCACTCGTCCGGTAGATTGTGTGCCATTGTAAATGTCCAATGCGCTTAATGTACGAGCTTTGTAAATTCTGTTAAACGGAATCGATCCGATAATCAATGCTGCACCACCACCAGCCATCCACCACTCAGGCGTTCCACCCGAAATAGCCGTTGCAATAGGTATGAGGGCTAATGCTCCGCCCGCAAAGCCCATCACGCTGGAGATGCGGTTGAATTTTTTAGCGCCTTTCAGTGCATCATACGCCTGCTTATTGTCCTTAAATAAAATCATAGAAACCTGCCTTTCGCTCAGCAGGCTATCATTTCTTACAAAGCGGACGCCACCGAATTTTTTATACAATTCAATCTTCTGGCCCATTACGATCTGGGCAATTAAACACAAAACAAGGGGAGCAATCCATTTCTTCATGATGTAAATTTAGCAAACGATTACCCGGTTTTACTATCTGGATTTTAAGATATTTAAGCGCTTATGATTTATCACATTCTAAATGGAGATGCCCTGGTTGAACGCTTCCAACTCACAGGATTAAGCGGGGAAACCGTTATTATGAGGGAGTGCCTTATCGAGGGCAACCTTGAGGGGAAAACGCTGACTGATTTTTTCAAGACCCGGGCGAAGTTTATAAGCCGAAACTACAGTGGTGATTATGACGCTGTTGTTGGTGAAATGAACAAAATACTGAATGCACACAATCCTTCTGAATTTAATCTCTGGTTTGGATACGATCTGTTTTGTCAAGTCAATCTCTGGTTCCTTTTGTCAGTGATAAAAAATCTTCCAATCAATAAGAATGTATTTATTGTCTACCCTTCACATTTGGCAAAAGATCATATCTGGGAGGACTTTGGCTCTGCAACAAAGGATGACCTTGTCGCCTGCTACTCTCATCGCATCAGGCTACTTGATGATGATCTTATGCTTGCTGAAAAGCTATGGAATTCATACAAAGAATGTGATCTGAAAGAATTGCAATGGCTATCTCAAAATAAATGCGGATCCTTCCCTTATCTACAGGAAGTTATCATTGCTCACATTCAGCGTTTCGATGTAGTCAGCAGGCCAGAAAAAGTGATTAAGGAAATTGCATCGGAATTATCACCTGATTTTATTACGGTGTTTAAGGAATTTGGAAGAAGAGAAGGAATCTATGGCTTTGGTGATTCACAACTTAGAAATATCTACGACAAAATTATTCCTTCAATCTCCTGAACCATTCTAACAAATAAGGGCTGACCGTCAATCCAATAATTAATCCG
>JBGATZ010000286.1:0-6461 GCA_044228905.1 Cyclobacteriaceae bacterium
GGTTAATACAAATTTTTTAACCTGAACTCCTTCATTGCTATATAAAAATACGAGGTACAATCCGGGCTCACAGTTTACCAACGAAAACACCTCTCCTTCCTGAGAAAAAGAGACAGGTGTGCGACTTTGAGAATGAAATATCTCGATTGCCTTTACCTTTTCGTGCGCAGACAACTTGAACCCGGAGTTGCTTGGATTGGGAAAAATCTCAATCACTGAAGACTGTTCGGCATAGTAATCAATTCGAACCACCTGGGAATAGTCAGTGGTGCCATCAAAATCAACTTGCTTTAACCGGTAATAGCTTCTTGAGGTTGGAATACGTTCATCAGTAAATGAATAATGACGAACCTGACGTGAAGTTCCATGGCCATCAATCCAGGAAAGGGAATCAAATTTTTCTCCATTGAGACTTCGTTGAACTTCGAAGCCTGAGTTATTGAGTTCACTTGCCGTGGACCACGTCAGCACATTCAACCCATCTGCATTCTTTCCTTTGAACTCAGTCAGCTCAATGGGCAGAAAGCAGGAGACAAACGAATAATTAAAAGATACCCGGTTATCCTGCGTCCCATCGTAATATTCCATGACTAACGAAATCACACCATCAGGAAGGCTGACGGTCGCAGAGGAAGTAGTGCGATAGGAGTGATCTGAAAAATCATTTATCAACCACGTTGCGCCTCCATCAATACTCAATCGTACTCCATCGTCTGCTCCGACCGTAAAGACATAGTTTCCACAAGAAACGGTTCTTTGCATCTTGAACCGAATCGAATAGGTTTCTGCATAAACATCACATCCGGCCGTAGCAAACGTAGCCGTAGCACCTACAAAGGATTCATCGAAGACCGCAGGCTTCGTAATCTGGCCCATGTAGTTGGTTGAATAATTTGCCGCTCCATCATAAACATAACCGATCCATGACTCGCTGCCGTAGCTCGTCTGATCACCCGAAGGAACTTTTGCGATGACGGTAACAACATTAGAATAGGCATAAGCGGAAATTCCATCATATGCCTGCCTCCGATAATAGACAGTGCCACTAAAACCTGCAGGAATATCATAGACATTCCCCGTTGCTGAGGCAATATTACTCCATGAACTCATGTTGGTGGACTGCTGCCATTGATAGGAAACCGAAGAGCCCGTCACAAACATGGCTGATTCGACATTGGCAAAGGCAGCAGGATCAAGAACCCCGATTTGACAAAAGGTTTGATTGGAAGAGATCAGGCCCCCGTATGCCGGACCAAGATCTACGCTATTATAACTAACCCGGTTACCTCCGCTTCCTTCATAATAGTCAAACCACATGTTGTAATTGCCATTCATCTTGGTTACTACACTATAGGTTTTGTAAGCCTGAATCATCCAGCTATTGAGAATATAAGACCCTCCCGCATTCAAACTGAGTCGCACTCCGTCATCACCTCCGATCGTGAAACGATAAACCGAATTGGCAAACGTTTTATTCATTTTAAACCTCGTCGTAAACGATTCGGTCTGCAGCGAACATCCGTTGATTGAGAATGCACAATCCGTTCCGCAGAAAGATTCATCAAAGTTTTCTGCCTCGGTGAAGTAACCCTGGTAGTTGGTGGACAGAAAATTATCGGTTCCATCATAGACATACCCGTTCCAGTTGCCATTGCCGTATGTCACCTGATCGCCCACAGCCCCTGGGCATTGCGCATAAACAGCAGAAGGGAATGTGAATAGAGAAAGCATTCCTATTGTAAGGAAAAGAATTTGTTTCATAAAGCCATCAAACACACAGGATCGACACCGTGGGTCAACAGGCAAAATAACAATAGCTAAAAGTGTAGGAAGTTATCCGTCTTATGGATTATCGTATTGTAAATGGTATCATGATATTTTTGAATAGGTGATGAGTGGATCCCTTAAATGACTATTGACTCTTATTATTTAGTGAAAGAAACATCGTGATGATTAATCAGCGCAGTGTTTTACGATAGCCGTTCTCAGGGCGGTAAATTATTCCTAACCCAATCTGTGCTTGTGTACTCGCGATGGTAAAGGGTACTGTGAGGCGTTCGTTCGAAGTGATCCTTCCCCGATAACCAGGTTGAATATAGAAGTTCAATTTGGTACTGATGGGAAACTGTAGTCGATAAAGTACTAAGTAATTGAAATAGGAAGAACCACTGTTCAGGTAGCCCTGTGTCTTTGTAGTGAAGAGCCCAACATGGTATTCTACTCCTGCGCCAAGATGATGTTGAAGGGTAGACTTATATTCCTGTATTTGGTATAGTAACCCCGTACTGATGCCTAGATTTTTCATTGAATAGGTGAGTGTAGAGGATAATGCTTCCGGCTTCAAAACATAAGTTAGTTTCTCTTGCGCAGATTCAACGGTCTTTACATTTTGCGATTGATAACTATAACCGATTACTCCGTCCTGATGTTGATAAGATACGGCGGAATATAACGTTACTTTCTTCCAGAGTTTCCATTGAAGACCGGCATCAAGTTGCAACCCCAGGCGATTCGTTGAGAAAATTCCCTGAGGTGCTAATCGGGTCATCGTGATACCATCATTATGGTCAGGAGTAATTTTGTGGTAGGAAAGCGAAGGAGTGAATTGAAGATAAAAATTTAACCTTGTTTTTTTTTTGCTTCACTAACACGGATTGCTCTATGGCGTTTAACGTATCAGCAAGAAGAGGGGGCTCAGCGGTTTCCCCTTCCTGTACAGAGTCAGCCTGCTCAATAAAATTTTCTCTCAGGTCTTCCTGAATAGATAAACGGACGATCTCTTCTTGAAAAGTAGAAGTAGTATCTGTTAAAGTTCCTCTATTGATAAAGAGTGAGTGGATTTGTGTTTTTGAAGGAGGGAAGCGATTTTCAGATTGGTTTTGCCCCGCGATCGTCTTAAGAGAAGTACCGGACTGATGCACCGGGGAGATAAGACAGAAATCATTCACCATGCGCGGCATGGAGCCAGCGGAAGTCTGATTAACCGGATACAATAATTTATTTCGGAGGAAGGCTATCTCTGAACTTTGACAAAGTAAAAAAAGTAATGAAATAAGCCAGGTCCATCTAAATGACCCCGTTGATTTTGGTAACTGCCCCTCGATAAAGTTCCAGCAATCGTCATCAGGCAATTCGGTGTATTGCGCTAATCGCCTTTTGAATTCAGTAATCACACGATCCTCACGCTGACTTTTCATAACGCTTTATTCCTAACTTGGATAATCTTTTCTTTAACAGGTATTTCGCATAGTGAAGTTGAGACCTGGCCGTTCCTTCACTGATATTCAAAAGCAAACCGATTTCGGTATGACTGTATCCTTCAATTTCAAAAAGATTGAAAACAAGGCGGCAGCCTTCTGGAAGGTCTGCAATGATGGAAATCAGCAATTCATCATGCAATTGACTAATGCAGGTATCTCCCTCCTCATTGGGTAAATCGAAATCAGGAGTAATATATTGGGTAAGCTCAGATCGTTTGAATTTGTAGTAATGGTCAATAGCCGTGTGAACCGTGATCGTCTTCATCCAGCTTTCAAGTTTGGCTACATCAGTAACAGTGCTCAGGTTGCTGAAAATCTTGATGAATGAATCCTGTAAAACATCCTTCGCGTCTTCACGGCTTCGGGTGTATCTCCGGCATAAGCCCATAAGTTTTGGTTTGAACGCATCATATAACATCCGTTGTGCATAACGGTTGTTGTCCTTACAAAGCTCAAATAACTCGACTCCGATCATTGGCAAAAAGTCTTCACCGTAAGGTGAAGACTCGTTCATTGCTGTTAAGCGATAGTTTATTTGATTTGGATAGTGACTTTTGCGGTTTTGCATTGTGCACCATAGCAGACCTGATAACGAAGTGTGTCGGTCACTTGCTTTTTGCCGGAAGGAGCATAACGTATATAGGATAATCCATAAACAGTAGCCCGACCATAGGACGGAGGCAGGGAAATCGTAGAACGACCTGGAATACTGCTTCCGGTTAATAAGTCATCATTAGCAAAAACCTCAAGCTTCAAGGTATCACCAGGTAATGGATTGTTAAATAGTGTATCGGCATCGAATGCATAGTGATCATCATTTAATATGAATACATTAATTGCTTTCTCTTGTTCGATGAGCACTTCACCAATACTGAATGTGGAGTCTGCAATGGAATAGACTTTATAGTAAAAATGATCCTTACCATTGAAGTGGGCACCTGGAGAATACACAATACGGTTTCCACTGATTACAGTAGCAGTGCCGTATTCAGGTAACGAAACAGAGTCAGTCTGGAAAATATCAACCTTGACTTCAAGGGAATCACATACAGTATCATTCTGTAAGACATCAATAGTGACAGGACCGCGAAGGGAGTCAGTTACAAGATCTTTTTGTGCATAGATTCCACAGGGAAGATGCGTAGAATCGGAAATAATAATGGTGATGCTGTCACTCGTGAGTAACTTATTATCAAGAGTAGAAATAGAAAAGCCAAATCGATCTTTGCCGGTCGTATTACGATCGTTCGGTGAATATTCAACAATGCCTTTTCCCAATTCAGTAAGACGGCCATTCTTAGGTTGTGATGTAATCTTGAATTGAACGGGGTTTTGTGTTTTGACAAGACGATGCAAATCAATAAAAGCCGATGAAGTCGATGTCGTGTATACAGTGGCTCCTTCTATTTTTGGCTGGGCATCTTCCGGGCGCACATCGTTTTCCATTAGATCACAGGAAAACAGAAGGGCGGCCATACTGGCAACGAAAAGTATACCGGCCAGTTTGATTCGTGATTTATTTGTTTGCATAAAAAAATAAGTTTGTTTTTGGGTGAGACGGCCTCACTTGATCAAACGTTGGAAAGCAGGAGCCTATTTTTTATAAAATAGAAATATCTACCCCGTACTTACTTTTCCATAAAACAGATAATGCATATGGTGCCCATCATTCGCATATTGGCAGTAATTGAGTTTACACTGGAATCGTGGTGGTTAAATGGTAAGGCACCACAACACATCAGTGGTTAGAAATACAACGTTCTATCGGATTATAAAATGGAAAGCATGATAGTGAATCGCGTAGCGCTGGTAACCGGTGGAAGCAGGGGAGTGGGGCGGGGGATAGTGATTGGTCTGTGTGAAGATGGCTGGACGGTATACTACACAGGGAGAAATGTTACTGATCTGGAAAAGACCAAAGAACACTGTTCGGAATTTATCGGACGACCGATCCCTGTTCAATTTGATCATAGTAAACAAGACCCCGCAGATCTATTTAGTCGAATTGCCGGGGAGACAGGAAAACTTCATCTGCTCGTGAATAATGTCTGGTCAGGTTATGATGGTATGCTCGTAAATGGAAAATTTACCTGGCTGGATAAATTCTGGGATCAGACTGAAGAACGATGGGATAGCATTTTTAATGTGGGAGTAAAGTCAGTCTTTATGCATAGTAAACTCGCCGTTAAACTCATCGGCCAACAGCAGAGAGGATTGATTATCAATATTTCGTATTGGGCTGCACAAAAGTACATGGCGAATGTGATCTATGGAGCAGCGAAAGCAGTGGTAAATAAGTTAACAGAAGATATGGCCCAGGAATTAAAAGATACGCCAATTACTGTTTCTACCCTTTATCCGGGACTCGTACGCACAGAATCTGTTCTGCAATATGCGGAACACTTTGATCTGAGTAATTCTGAATCCCCCCAGTTCATCGGCAGAGTAGTCGCCGCGATGTGGAATGACATTCACCTCAAAGAAAAGTCTGGTCAGGTGGTTGTGGCTGCTGGATTGGCCGCTCAGTATGGAGTAATTGATATTGATGGAAAACGCCCCAGACCACTCAATGCAGAGACAGCACTTTGAACAGTTGCTAAATGATCAGCTGGTAGTATAATCATTCGTTGTGGAATCGAAGGGCTTTGGTTTTATAAATGTTTAATGATGAAGCAGGTAATAGGATGTTTAATTTTAGTTTCATCGATCTATAGCAGTCAGCCTTGCAATGGACAGGATAAAAAACTTCCACGAACGTTGGTTGATTTTTTTGTTGGGAAATGGTCCGGAAGCGGAGCGTTCTCCAATGGTAGGAAAATCTCGGCCGACCTTGAATTCGAAATCGTATTGGATAGTAGCTGGCTGATTTATAAGCACAAAGATCATCTGCCCAATACCTATGAGGCATTATCCATGTGGGGTATCGATAAGTCAGATGGACAGTTTGTTGCTTTTATTTTCGATCGGAACCAGGGACAAACCAAATTTATGGGTGAAGGGTGGAAGGAAGAAAAATTGGTACTGTCTGCAAGTGGCATTTCTTCAAAAGGGGAACCTGTCTTAAGACATTTTATTTATGAGAAGATTTCGGAACATTCCTTCCGTATGACTTATGAAACCAGCAAGGATGGTATAAAGTGGTCGTTAATCGATTCACTCGTGTTTAATAAAATAAATTGAATTCCTTGCCTTCAAAAATTA
>JBGATZ010000287.1:0-7109 GCA_044228905.1 Cyclobacteriaceae bacterium
TAATCCCGGATATTCAGGATCTTCAATGAAGATGGATTTTTTCAGCTCGTATTCCTTACTGCATGCAAAGTTTATGAAGATCAAAGCAACAATGGAGATAACACTATATTTTTTCATGCTCGTATTTTAAAAGGGAATTTGTACACCACCACGAACTTCAAAACCTGCATCAGTATTAAGAATACCAGACGCCCGTTCGGTTAAAAAGGCAGTCGGGCCCATCTCAAACAAAAAAGTAAATTTGGATTCATTGCCTATTTTAACTCCCGCCCGTGTGTTAAACACCGAAACAAATCTTTTCGGTTTTTCAAATTTATTCAATACCACATCGCTGAATCTTCCCATAGTCTGATCAACAAACACCACGTCTGTTTTAGTAGACAATTGATAATTAAAATCAACTCCGCCTTTAAAGTATACAGTAAACACACGCTGCTTAAACGGATACCAGATCAGGTTAACAGGAACACCGATATAATCTGATGTCTGATTAATGGATCTGATTTTCAAATATTCTATTGCCGCATCCGATTCATTCACCATGAAGTAATAAAAGTCATCAAGTGGATGGCCAAAGAATGACTTATCGATATGGCTATTCAGTTGAGCATATTGCAATCCTGAGGTTAATGCGAATTTGTTAGTAAGTGAGCGAAACTCCACCCTAAGTCCCACCGTTCCCATCGATGCTATGGTTCTTACATTCTTGGTATCCTGATTTGCATAATACCCGTAGTCAGATACATCATCACGTATGTATTCGTAATCCATACGTTTACCACCAATGAAGTTTATACTCCCTTCAAGGCTCACCAATTTTATTCTTTCCTCCTGGCCATAGGTCAAATTGGTTATCGCACAAAAACACAATAAGAAAAAGGATTTCGTATACATGGTATTTCGGGGTGCCTTTAATGACTAATTACCTCTCAGCAATTTACTTATGTTTCCGGTGAATGTCATCTGATCTATAAGTACTAATTTTACACATTGACTTACCGTAAGAATTTAAAAATGCGCATAGACATCATCACGGTGTTACCACGATTACTTGAAAGTCCTTTCAATGATTCTATTTTGAAAAGAGCTCAGGATAAAGGACTGGTAACCGTACAGGTTCATGACTTGCGCCAGTATGCTCACAACAAACATCGCTCTACAGACGATTATGCATTTGGTGGTGGAGCCGGAATGGTGATGACCATTGAACCAATCGATTTATGCATCTCTGATTTAAAATCACAGCGCACGTATGATGAGGTAATTTATATGAGCCCTGATGGAGAAATGTTGACTCAATCCATCTCCAATCAACTGAGCCTTTACCAGAATCTGATTTTATTGTGCGGTCATTATAAAGGTGTGGATGAACGAGTACGCGAACATTTGGTCACACGTGAGATCAGCATTGGAGATTATGTACTCTCTGGTGGCGAACTGGCTGCCGCAGTTGTGGCGGATTCTGTAATTCGTCTTCTTCCAGGCGTACTTTCTGACGAAACGTCTGCTCTGACAGATTCTTTTCAGGATGGATTGGTGGCCCCGCCTGTCTATACCCGGCCAGCAGAGTACAAAGGCTGGAAAGTACCAGATGTATTATTGTCAGGACATCAGGCCAAAATCGAAGACTGGAAGCACGAAAAAGCCGTGGAGCGCACCAAAAAAAGAAGGCCAGGGTTGTTAAATGACTGAAATTCAGTTATAAAATTCTTAATCTGGGTTTCCTACTTCATCCTTCTTCCCTTATATTTGCAGTCCATTTTAAAAAACGAGCGTCATGGCGGATTTAATAAAGTTAGTAGAGCAGGAATTAGGAGCTAAAAGAAGCACCATTCCCGGTTTCAAGCCTGGAGATACAATTAACGTACACGTTAAGATCAGTGAAGGTAACAAAGAGCGTATCCAGCAGTTCCAGGGCGTAGTTCTTTACCGCAGAGGTACAGGCACCAACGGGGAGTCTTTCTCTGTTCGTAAAGTATCAAATGGTGTGGGTGTTGAGCGTATTTTCCCTCTTTTAAGCCCAAGCATCGACAAGATCGAATTAGTAAGAACGGGTAAAGTTCGCAGAGCGAAACTGTACTACATGAATGGACGTCAGGGCAAGTCTGCACGTATCAAAGAGAAGATAGCAGCAGTAAAAGCTTAAAATATATTTTTCAGCAAAAAGCCGTTTTTTACCTAAAAACGGCTTTTTTTATGCCTTGCAAACCGTTACGGAAGCTAAAATTGCCTCTGGTAACATGGGCTCCCGGTTCGTTGGATGAGTTACCCCATCCTTCTATATTTGCCACCTCATCCTAAATTAGTTTATGGCTCAGAAAGCAAACATCGCAGACCTTCTTGGCAAAGACGCCAAATACCTGCTCGATCACAAAAGCAAAACCATTTCTAAAGAACAGATCCATCTCCCCTCAGCCAATTTTGTGGAGAATGTATTTGTTCAGACTAACCGTACTCCTCAGGTATTAAGAAGTCTGCAAAACATGTTTGACAAAGGCCGCCTTGGAAACACAGGTTACCTTTCTATTCTGCCTATCGATCAGGGCATCGAGCACAGCGCTGGTGCTTCATTTGCTAAAAATCCGATCTATTTCGATCCTGAATATATTGTAAAGCTTGCCATTGAAGGCGAGTGTAACGCAGTAGCCACCACGTATGGTGTGCTGGCGATGATGTCAAGAAAATACGCTCACCGCATTCCTTTCATTGTAAAGATCAACCACAACGAATTATTGACTTATCCTAATAAAGCGGATGAGATCATGTTCGGGTCAGTGCGCGATGCCTGGAATTTAGGTGCAGTAGCAGTAGGTGCTACGATCTACTTCGGATCAGATAACGCAACGCGTCAGATTCAGGAGGTAGCTAAAGCATTTGAAGAAGCTCATTCACTGGGTATGGCTACCATTCTGTGGTGCTACACACGCAATAATGCCTTCAAGAAGGACGGAGTGGATTATCACGTTTCTGCTGACTTAACAGGACAAGCTAACCACCTTGGAGTAACGATCCAGGCGGATATCATTAAACAAAAATTAGCTGAGAACAATGGTGGTTACAAAGCATTGAACACGGGTGGAAGCAGCTACGGAAAATTAGATGAACGCATCTATTCTGAATTGACTTCAGAGCACCCTATTGACCTTTGCCGTTACCAGGTAGCCAACTGCTATATGGGCCGTGCCGGATTGATCAACTCTGGTGGTGAATCAAAAGGAGCTAGCGATCTGGCTGATGCAGTACGTACCGCAGTAATTAACAAACGTGCTGGTGGTATGGGATTGATCTCAGGTCGTAAGGCATTCCAGAGACCAATGAAAGAAGGTGTGGAAATCCTACAGGCGATCCAGGATGTTTACCTTGATAACTCTATTGACATCGCTTAACAGTACTTATCTTTATGGTATGCCAGTGAATTTCACTGGCATATTTTTTTAACAGTAAAATTTAAGCACATTCGAATATGCCTTGGTTCAAACGCACAGATAAAGGAATTCAAACTCCTACAGAATCAAAAAGAGAAGTGCCCGATGGCCTTTGGTTCAAATCTCCCGCTGGAAAAATCATCCACACACGTGAGTTGAAGAGCAATTCTTATGTGGTTCCTGAAGAGGATTATCACGTAAAAATCGGATCCAAAGAGTACTTCGAAATCCTTTTCGATGGAGATCAATACACCGAGCTTGATGTAAACATGGAATCAGGCGACCCGTTGAATTTTGTCGACACCAAAGCATATCCAAAACGCATTAAAGAATCACAGGCAAAGACTGAATTGAAAGACGCTGTTCGTACTGCCTACGGCAAAATGAATGGCCTGGATATCGTTGTAGCCTGTATGGACTTCACGTTCATTGGTGGTTCAATGGGTTCTGTGGTAGGTGAAAAAATTGCCCGCGCTATGGACCATAGCTTAAAAACCAAGAAGCCCTTCCTGATGATTTCAAGATCGGGTGGCGCGCGTATGATGGAAGCAGGATTGTCGCTAATGCAAATGGCAAAAACCTCAGCTAAAATTGCACTGCTAGACGAAGCTAAAATCCCATATATCTCGTTATTAACCGACCCAACAACAGGTGGTGTAACAGCTTCTTATGCAATGCTGGGCGATTTTAACATTGCCGAACCAGGTGCATTGATTGGTTTTGCCGGCCCACGCGTTATTCGCGAAACCATAGGCAAAGATCTTCCAAAAGGATTTCAAAGTGCAGAATTCGTGTTGGATCATGGCTTTCTCGATTTCATTGTAGATCGCAGGAATCTGAAAAACAGACTCAGCACGCTACTAAGAATGCTTCAATAGTTCATTGGGGAACTAATACGAATCACTTTCGGCCACCATTCAACTATTATTCTCTTTCAAGCATCTGAATTAGTAACTAATTTAGATAGCATCGGTATTTACTCTGGAGCCGGCTGCTAATTCTTCTGCTATGCTAAAAAATTACTTCAAAGTTGCTTTACGAAGCCTCACCAAGCAAAAAGTATATTCATTCATTAACATTCTTGGACTTTCAGTAGGCCTTGCCAGTTGCCTGCTTATTGTCATGTTTGTCGCTGACGAATTTTCGTACGATAAATTTCACGACAAAGCAGACCGTATTTATAAAGTAGCATTGGAACGAAAAGTACCCCAACCACTCTACCTACTATGCTATCATTCCTCATTCTTACGGAGACGCGATCCAGCGTGATTTCCCGGAGGTAGAACAGGTGGTAAGAATGGGTGGACCTTTCAATAACAGGCAGGTATCCTATAAAGATGATCAGCGAAGAGAAAAATTCTGTATATAATTTTATCATAATGACTCTATTTTTTTTTTAATGCATTAAACTTAATTAAGGGAGAATCCAATAAGGTTCTAATAGGTATAAACGTGATATTGTAATTAAGAACAGCAAAACGTTATTTCGAGAAGAAGACCCGATAGGCAAAGTACTGAGATTATCAGAACTTTAAAGTAACAGGCATTTGCGAAGATGTACCAGGCAATCTACATTTCCGCTTGATGACAAAGTGGAGTGAAGAGTTTTTTGGGGGTGGCGGACAAGTGATCCTTATAAGCTTTTCTGCTCACATATATGTCCTGTTGAAACCAGGCTGTAATGCAGCTTCTCTTGAAACCAAATTTCCAAAGATGGTTGATACCTATGCTGCTGCTCAAATCGAGATGAGATCTTGGTAAATCATGGGAAGATTACAAAAAAGAAGGAAATGGATACCGTTATTTTCTTTCAACCACTCACCTCCATTCATTTAGATCCAACTCATATTGAAGCCAAAATGAAAGCTGGTGGCAATCTTAATTACGTTTACTTCCTTATTTCAATAGCAGCACTCATCGTAATCATTGCCTGTATCAATTTCATGAACCTTGCCACCGCACGTTCGGCAGAGAGAGCCAGGGAAGTGGGCGTGAGAAAAACGATGGGCTCAGAAAGAAGTCAATTGATTTACCAGTTTCTTATTGAATCGGTATTGCTAAGTCTCACAGCAACAATTGTTGCCGTTTTACTGGTGCAATTAGCATTACCAGGTTTTAATGATCTCTCTGCAAAACAGCTTCACTTTAATTTCTCGCCCCTTATCATTGGCGGACTGCTTTTACTTGGAGTATTGGCTGGATTAATGGCAGGAAGTTACCCCGCTTTGGTTCTATCCGCTTTTAATCCCGTGGTAGTGATGAAAGGCACATTCACCAGCAATTCAAAAGGAGCCTGGCTTCGCAATGGGCTGGTTATTTTCCAATTCTGGATCTCTATTATTCTGATTGTTGGAACTCTGGTGGTGTCTGATCAAATGAAATTCATGCAGGCAAAATCATTGGGCTACAACAAGGAGCAAATGCTGGTCATTGAAAATGCGTTCGGATTGAGGACACCCTCAGCAGACAAAACACAAACCTATATTGACGAATTAAAGCAACTACCGGAAATTGAAAATGCTGCGGGCTCGTTTTCAATGCTTGGCCAGGAGAGCGATTTCTTTGGGTCACAGTTCCTGCCTGAAGGATCCAATGAGATTCTTACCACGAAGACAATGGGCATTGATGATGGATTTGCCCAAACAATCGGCTTCGAATTCGCGGAAGGAAAAGGATATTCCAAAGAAACCAATGATTCTCTGTCTATCATTATTAATGAAACCGCTGTTAAAACGCTCGAACTAAATGATCCGATCGGAAAAAAACTCAATCAGGTACAACGTACGCCCAATGGTAATGTTACCGTATCGTATACCATTATAGGTGTAGTTAAAGATTTCAATTTCCAATCTCTACGTGATCATATTACTCCTTTAGCCATTCAAAGCAATGAAAGTTTTGGAGGAGGAGTGGGTTATGTTTACGCAAGAGTGAAATCAGGAGAGTTGAAAGATGCCGTGAAGAAGGCGGAGCAAAAATGGAAAGAACTTCTTCCGGGTGAACCATTCAAGTATAAGTTTCTGGATGAGAATCTGAAATCAACTTATGAAGCAGAACAACGGGCAGGAACCTTGTTTGGCGTTTTCTCTGGCCTCGCTATTATCATTGCGTGTGTCGGTTTATTTGGTCTTGCTTCTTACACAGCCAGTCTTCGAACCAAAGAAATTGGTGTAAGAAAGGTATTAGGTGCGAGTGTATCTACCGTTGTTCTTTTGTTGTCAAAAGATTTTACGAAGCTCATTCTAATTGCTTTTACGCTTGCTATACCTATTGGCTGGTATATGATGAGCCAATGGTTAGAGGGATTTGCGTTTCGTACTTCACTTAGCCCGTTGACGTTCTTGCTTGCTGGAGGGATCGCTTTAATTATTTCATGGATTACTGTTAGCTATCAATCAATCAAAGCTGCTATGCGCAATCCGGTGAAATCATTGAGAAGTCAGTAAAAGAGGGCTCCGTTATAAAATTACATCGGTCATCTTGTAAAGATGAGATGTCCATAAATCATAATTTTCACTGACCGTAAGTTCAAGAAAAAAGCCATCCTATTCGATAGGATGGCTTTTTAAGCTAATTAAATTAATACTATTAATAATTAGGATTTACAATTGGTGTGCTGCCTTCAGCCGGTGGGTTTAGCACTGACTCGTTAGCAGGAACATCCCAGTAATCCATGAAGTTATA
>JBGATZ010000288.1:0-6447 GCA_044228905.1 Cyclobacteriaceae bacterium
AGTATTATGGCAATCTGCAACGTGACCATGAGCGAACACAACAAAAAAAACGCAAAATTTTTTATCGATTCAGTTTGCGGGTTTCCTGAGGTAATTGAATGTTATAATGTATCAGGCCAATACGATTTTATGTTGAAAGTGGTGGCTGAGAGCATGGAAGCTTATCACCAGTTTTATGTAAACAAACTAAGTGAAATTAAAGGTATTGGTCATATGCACAGTATCTTCGTGATGGATGTGATCAAAGACACTCATCAGATCATCTGATTCAACTAATAAAAAATCACATTACAGTCCGTGTGACGGCCGCGAAAATCCTGCGCTTTCTTAGTTGATATTTTGGTATTATAACACTTTAGTGTTTTAAGCGGAATATTCATTACGGGATCCAGGCTTCTCACCAATGTGTTGGAACAATCCAGATATTCCATCTCCTTAATTGTCTCCAGCGGGTCTAGTTTCTTCACCTGTGTTCCTGCACAGTTTAATTTTTTCAATCCTTGCAAACTATAAAGCGGGCTTAAATCCTCAACTGGTGTATTGGAGATATCCACTTCCTCCAGATTGGTTAATTGACTTATCGGTTCAAGTTTTCCCAACGGGCTGTCAGAAATCTGAAGAACCTTCAAATTTTTTAATGACACCAATGGAGAGATATCTGAAACTGATGTGCCCGAAAGTCTGATCTCCTTTAAGCGAATGAACATCGTGAATACCGAAAGATCATTCACTGGTGCCTCCTTGAAATTTACAGATTCAACCTCAATCAATTGGTGAAGGTTCTCCCTCTTCGACTTGGTATCAATGGGTACCCTTGTCTGTAAAACTTTTTTCCAGTCATCGGACAGCTTAGTCCACCAGTTTTCCACCTGACTTGTTTTATAAATTACGAGACAGGTGGGGGTCTTTTTCAAAAACTCAATTACATCCAGATCGGTAATTCCAGTCTCATCGAGATAGATTTTCTCAAGTTTTGACAACCCTGATAACGGAGCAATATTCTGAACTCCACTCCTGTCAGCCTTGAATACCTTTAACTGATTAAAGTGATTCAAAACAGAAATATCCTTCACTTTAGTATCACTGATATCTATGTATTTGATGTTTTTCAAATCCTTCCATGCAGATATGTCATGCAATGAAGTTCTATTCGCAATGATCACTCTTAGTTTCAATAATTTACCGAGCGCATCTCCATCCCTTATTTCATTTAGCCCGGACAGATTGATTGAGTCAAGCTTGGTGACTTTAGCCAGGTCCTCTTTGGACGGGGTGACGGTGATTTTTGTTGCCTTACTTAGCACGTCATGCCATGCATCTGGTAACGAGCCCCACCAGTTTTTCAAATCTTCAGAATCCAGTATAACGAGTACCTCTGGATTACTGGCCATGAAAGCATCCGCTATGGATCTGGTGATTTGTGATCTGTCACAATAAATTTTTTCCAACTGAGGAAGATCTTTCAGGGGTTGCAGATTAGCGACAGGAGTATAATTGATGTGCAATTCTTTCAAAGCAGCAAGGCCACTCAGGGGAATTAGGTCACTTACCGATGTGCTATCGATGTGCAATACGGCAACGGTTTTAAATCCTTTCAGAGGAGTTAAATCAGTAACTGGAGTAGATGAAAGCGTGAGTTCTGTAATAGTTGTCAAAGAAGCAAGAGGTGATAAGCTGGCGGCTTTTACACCCTTCAGTGACAAGTATTGTAAATTCATCAATCCTCCAATAGGAGTTAAATCAGTTATTCCAGTATATTCCAATTCAAGATGTGTGATTCCGCCTAACCGCTCTAATACAGAAACATCACTCACGGGTGTGTGATTAATCACCAGCTTCTTTAATTTCTCTGAATAGCGTAACATCGAAATGTCGCTAATTGAAGTATTTGAGACAGTCAGTTCTTCCAGTTCACTGAGGTATCGTATTGAATTAAGATCCGGAAGTGATGTATTTGAAATATTCAGAACCCTTAGACCTAGCAAACGAGAAAGCGGCTCCAGGTCACGGATATACGTATTTCCGCTCAGGTCCAGATCCTCAATAGAAGCTATATTCTTTATATCTGAGGATTGAACGCTGTCAGCAAGGTTCAATTTCTTTTTAAAGATCGATTGCCATTCATAAGATAATTGTTTCCACCACGAATTCAATGCTTCGGTCTCATCGTATTCATGAGTGTATATACTCACTATCTTGAGATCCTGATCTTTCGGATCATAGTTAATTTCGATGAATCGTGGCACAGAGCTGTTCACCGCTTTCCCTTCAATATCTACACCTTTCAGATTACGCCTTATGGATACCTTATAAAACTGTTTACTGTTCGCATTGATACCGCCCTGAATATTTTCAATGGCCAATTCAAATTTCACATCTTTGAAAAAGAAGTCAACATCCTTTAAATAAGCAGGAACGTCTTTATTGGTAATTACATCTCGTTTTTCAGCAAGGTCATCTTCGATCTGTACTTTTGAGTCACGGAAAATTTTTGTATAACTCTCGGTGATCAATATATCTTTATCGCTCGCGGCAGTATTACCTGATCCTATTTCGTTTAGTACATATTCAAAAAAGGCGACCATGTCACGCACCTTCTGCTCATTCTTTAATGGATCTGACGATCCTTTTGTCAATTCTGTTTTAACGCCCTGCTTCACCGGAGCGGTTGTCTTCGCAGGCGTTGTTTTTGCCGGAGCAGGTTTAGTTGCAGGTTTGGTGGTCGTCTTTGTATTTTTTTGTTTTGACTTGACTTGCGCATACGAGAACGTGCCGGAAACAAAAAAAATAAGAAAAAGCAATACGCTATACTTAACGTGTTTCATAGTAGAGGAACTTTCGCAAAACGTTTTTATCTGATTCACTATTTATTTTAACAAGATTTGAAATCAGCCATCCCGTATTATAACCCGTTCTGTTTTGCTCTGCTATTTCAAAGTACCATCCATCCACCTGGAAGAAATGAAATTTTACTTCGTTCACAGTTCTGAACTTCAGGTTCCCTTTTTTAACTTCATAGAGAAAAACCGAAAGATGATCAGGTACAAAACGTTTGGTCGCAAATTGCGCAATACTATCTGTACGGTCAAATGCCTTCCGAAGGTTCATAAAGTCAAGCTCGTGGCTCATTGGATGAATGAATCGGCCTACTTTAGTTGTATCTCTTGCAAATGAAGGAGCAAACACATCTGCGTGTACTTTGGTAATCACCCATTTACTCCCCTTCTGAGCATTTTCCAACTCCATGAACAAGATCACCGGCTGGTCTTTTCCATTCAGAGAGAAAGTAGCTTCCACTTCAGCAAACCAATTCCCTCCGTGAAAATCAAGCAGTGCAGGTTTTGTTTTATTCTCCAGCACCGCCTTTCCAAACTGTGCTTTTAAATCTGAACTGAGGCCCTTATTGCTTTCATCGAACAATACTCCGATGTATTTCTTACGAAGTTTTAAACTCTGATATTGCTTATCACCGGGATAATAACGTTCTCCCTTTTCATCTTCTTCCCCATTAAATCTGCGAAAAAACTGATTAACCAGTTTTGTTTGCGCATATAATTTACTTTCATCTTCCATTTCACCTACAAGCTGAGCCTGAAGATGAAAGGAAGAGAGGAAAAGTATCAGTAAGATAAAGCCGTGCTTCAACCTCATGCAGCTGTTTCAGTCACACGAATATCCCCGAGAAGTACATCCCAGAACTCAATAGTTCTGCCCTGGATCTGTGTTTTCTTGCGTTCTACGTAGATGGTAATGTCCTTCTTAGTAGTGTCTTTATATTTCATTCCATCCTCAGACACCCCTTCAAAACGCTGATAGATCGTGATTACACCCACGTACCTTCCATCCGGCTGACGTTCAAGATCTGATATGTAGTGAATATCATACCATTGAATAGTTACCCGATCATAATTCAACGCCATTAGTCGTTCGAAGTACTTTCTCACTTTGTAATAATTGATTTCTTTTCTGTTCAGAGAAGAAACTCCCATCTCGCTTTCCGGCACAAATAATTCTTCTGCGCGATCCATTACCCGGCTTGCTTCAGAAAATGGCGTTTTTTTGTTTCCGATAATCGAGATGTATTTACTTAAGTCTCTTACTTTCTCTAGCGCAAGTGAATCGATTGCCAGTTTTCTCGTCTTGCTGATTTCACCTTTTTGTGCCAGGAGGTTATTCGCAATGAATAAACCTACCAACAATGTGAATACATATTTAAATTTTATCATTTTCTTTCAATTTTATAGCGTTGAAATTATTTCTGTTTCACCAATTCTACTTCAGTGATTTTACCTGAACCATCAAACTGAAGATTGCTTACTTTATTAATGTTCTTCTTTTGATCTTTCAGATAGTTCAGGTAATCTTTTATGTTAGTTGGCTTATCGTAGTCCTTTTCACCATCCTCTTCACTAATTACGATCAGTACTGGTGTACTTGGTGATGCAAACATTGCCAGTGCCTCATTGATACTTCCATTGGCTGAAGCTACGTTACCTGAACCGGCAATCGCATTAAAGTACTGTTCAAGTCTTGCTGCAGGTGCTTTCACCTCCGCACGTGACCTTGCTGCAGCTTCTTCTCTTTCTTTACGGGCGCGCTCTTCCTCTTCTCTTCTTCTGCGCTCCTCTTCTTCACGCTGCTTTTTATCAGCCATCTCCTGCTCAAGGCGAGCTTTTTCTTTGGCAGCACGCTCTGCTTCAAGTGCCTTCTTTTTGCTCTTACAACCAGCTCCGCCAATCAACAGCGTAAGAATCACGGATAACATGATCAGTCTCGAAAAACTCCAGTTTGAGGGTATTGTCTTTTGTATCATTTCCTTGTTTTTTTATTAGTTTTTTTATTAAATTCCTAAAGTTTCATTGAGTAAATTTTGATGCCAAACTGCAAACATTGAGCCTAAATCTCATTATTCAAACAGGATGTCACAAAAATTATTGTGCTCTTCAATTATCTGTGTAAAAAATCCACATTAGATAATAAAGCTCCGGTTATAAACTGATTAAAAACGTAAAAGTTAGGGTCCTCAACTTGCCAATTGGCGCTTAATCGAAACTATTCTCCTCTGACCCCAGAATTTATCCATAAGTGACTATACCAGCGCCACGTACCTGATTTATCAATTGCTGTTATGGTATATAATGTACGCCTTCTTTTCAAAATATCCGATGAAGAACGAAGTTTGATCGTCACTTCCTTTTCATTCTGATCTATAATGTTCCAGTCGCAATTGCCTCCCTGTACAAAGCCTTTAATCGTTTTTACCTGCAAGTCGCTTGCTTTTAATATAAGAATAAGTTCTGGCCTTGATTCACGTTTATTAACGTAGGTGTCCGATGGTGATTCATTAATGATTTTAAAAGGCTTCATTTTAATTTTCTCCGCAAACTGACTGATGCTTGAGTAGGATTCAGACATTGGAAATCTGGGGATTTGAAACAGATCCGTTCCTTCATAGAGAACACCCGAGTTTTGAGCAGCTGCACAACTAAAACCTGCCTCTCTCACAATTTGCTTCATCTGATCATCAAATTCTCCATAGGGATAGGTAAATGCTGAGGGAACCAAGTTGAGGTTTGCTTTAATAATTGCCTGGCTTTTTTCGATTTCGTTTTTAAACGTATGATATCGGGTGGATTCCGGTTGGTCTAAGAAAAATGAATGCGAATGCGTATGATTCCCAATCTCGATCCCAGCCTCAACAACCTCTTTTAACTGTGTCCAATCCATCAGGTCTGCACTACCAATCGTTTCGGTATTGATAAATAATGTAGCTGTCATTTTGTATTTTTTCAACAACGGAAATCCGTTATTGAAAAAACTTTTATAACCATCATCAATTGTAACTACAGCTGTTTTTTTTGCTGGCTCATCGGATTTAAGATATTTGATGGCTTGAGAAAAAGTTAACACCTGAAATTCTTGATCTTTCAGATAGCGAAGGTGTTGCTCAAAATCGGAGACAGGTACGTTTGTAGTAGGGTAACGTTTGTCGCCAAAGCGATGATAAACAAAACATGTTACAGTCTTACTGTTCTCATTTAATCGAATAAATGATATTTCTCCGTATAAATTAACACAGCCAGCCAAAAAAAAGACCGAGAGAAAAAAGAATCTAAAAATCATTCTTCAACAAGATAAGCCGGATCGATCTGAAAGTTATCGTAGATCGTGAAATTATTCCGCTTGATCATAGTCTTGAGGACCTTAGTATAATGCTCTCTTGATATCGAATAGTACTTCAAATGGGGAAGCAGTACAAATGGATCGTCTGTTTGCAGTCTGGTTTTTCTCAGAGATTTATATGATCGCGCGCTACCGATTACTTCGAGGTAATCCGCAATAGATTGAGAAATATTGTCGTATACCTTCAGGTGAACAGATCCGTTTTTACGTGCGCGTAACCGGGGTTCATTGCGATTATAGGACCACATGCCGAAAACATTATTT
>JBGATZ010000289.1:0-6377 GCA_044228905.1 Cyclobacteriaceae bacterium
GCAGATGAGAGAGCTGTCCATTTTGGTGAACAACCTCTTCGATTTGTTTTTCCACAATTTCAATCTGATGGGATTGAAGTTTTGAGCATTGTTCATTCGTTAATCCGTGAGGCCCGTTTGTAAACAGCGTGATATCTTTACTCCAATGATGGATGAGTTTACTCATTTCAAAAGCCATTTCGCCTTTGGCAAAAACACCAAGACGCTTACCCGCTACTTCATATCCGTGACAATAAGGGCAATGCAGCACAGAAATTCCCCAACATTCGGCAATGCCTGGAATTTCCGGAAACTGATCAGTGATTCCCGTGGCCAGGATCAATCTTCGTGAGTGAAATGAATGATGACTATCAGTAATCACTTCAAATCCATTTTCTTTTTTAGCGGCACTAATTGCAGTGCCTTCATAAAAAGTAATAGTTGGATAGTGAAGCACTTGTTCTTTGGCTTGAGTCGCAATGCTTGCTGGCGTATCTCCGTCATGTGTGATGAGGTTATGTGAATGAGGTGTTTGCCGGTTGCAGGGTTTGCCGCTATCAACGATCAGTACTTTTCTAAGAGATCTGCCGAGTGCCATTGCCGCGGATAATCCGGCATAGCTTCCTCCGATAATAATGACATCAAAGTTGCTTTGGGTATTCATGGTTGTGCTGAAAAGACAAACGTAATCGATGATTCTTTTATTTGCAACAATGTTGCAAATATTAAAGTTCAACAAAATTCATCAAAATGTAGAATACTAACGATCAAAAGGAAGTCTGACGACTTCTCCTCGCAATGAGGCTAACTCAAACTGGAAGGGGAAACGCCATAAGCTTTCTTGAAAGCAAAAGAAAAATGGGAGAGATCTTTAAATCCTACTTCAAGATATACATCAGATGATTTTTGTTTCTTCTCTTTAATGAGATAGTAGGCATCATTTAATCGCTTTTGCTGTAGCCAGCGATTGGGTGTTTCATTGAAAACTTTTTCGAAATCACGTTTGAATGTGGCCAGACTTCTTCCAGTCAGGTACGCAAAGCGATTCAGGTCAACATTAAACTTATAATGTTCATTCATATAAGCTTCAAGATCCACTTTACCTGGTTCGCTGAAATCAAACAACAGATCTTTTAACGCGGGACTGGTTTCCAGTAAGATCATTACGGCCTCTCTCACCTTCAATGCGGTAATAGCAGAATTGAAATCACTTTTGGTATTCAGATAAGGTGTTAATGACTGAATGAAATTGGTTAATAGAGGAACCGGTTTCAGATGGAGTACATTTTCACCCTTGTATGGTTTGCTCATGTGAAGATTTAATTCTTCACTCATCGTACGCAATATTTCCTGATCAATGGAAATGGAAACCGATCGATACTCACCACCTGCAGGAGGTAATTTGGTAAAGCGACACAATTGATTTTTTCTGAAGAAACGAAAGTCTCCTTCTTTAAAAATGTAATTCTTTCCACCCAGGTAGACTTCTGATTTTCCTGAAAGCGTAAAACCAAGAATGTGAGCGGGAACAAATTGCTCCCCCTCACTGCTCTTGCTTGCATAGCAGGAATATAAAATGTGCGGCAGTTTGTTTTCTTTCTCTGGCATTGGTAACTAAACACTAAAAGTTAAAGAAATATTCCTGAAGTGTTAATTAAATCCCTTTCAGACTCGTCAGTGTTTTTCCATGTACTGTTTCCAGAAGATTTTCTGCATCATCGTGATCCGTAGAAATTGTTACAGGCATCCATTTTTCAAAGTCGGCTGTACGTTTTGCATCAGCAGCTTTTAGAATAGCAGCCGCTTCGCTACCTAATACCAGGTGCACGGGAGGTTGCGGATGTTCAACAAAGTCGATCATCACTTTTGCCGCTTTGGCGGGATCACCCATGGGCACAAAATTTCCTTTGATGAATCCTTCCATTGCGTCTACTGTTTTTTCATAGCCTTCGGTTTTCCTGGCGTAACTCATTGAGGCTCCAGCCCAGTCGGTACGAAATCCTCCTGGCTCAATGCTCGTTACAAAAATTCCCAAGTGTGCTACTTCTTTTGCCAGCGCTTCACTGAATCCACTCAATCCGAATTTCGCAGCCTGATACATGGTTAATCCTGCACCACCTACTCGTCCTCCAATAGAACTAATTTGAAGGATGCGACCTGAGCCTTGCTTGCGCATGAATGGAATGACTGCGCGAGCTACTTCAATTGGTGCATATAAATTTGTGTCTAACTGACTCTTCACTTGCTCATCCGTGAATGCTTCCGCTGCCCCAATGATTCCGAAGCCTGCATTGTTTACCAACACATCTATTCTTCCGAATTGTTTAATAGTCTGATCAACCGCATTTTTGATTTGAGTTTTATCATTTACATCCAATTGAATGGGAAGAATTAAATCACCATATTTTTGAGTGAACTCTCTCAACTGCTCAGGGTTACGTGCTGTAGCTGCTACTCTTTCTCCTTTTGCCAATACTGCTTCGGTGAGGCTGCGACCCAATCCGCGGGCGCTGCCTGTAATAAACCATACTTTTGTCATTGTTTTATCTTTTAATAATGACACAAAGGTATTGGGCTGGTGAAGCGCTCATTTTGTTGAAAGGCTCAAGTTGCTTTGTTGGAAGGCTCATCGCTATTAGGTATCGCGGGGTCTGCGCCAGCGATCCTCCGTTTTAGAAAATTATAACGCGGGGTCCCGAAGCGGAGACCCCGCTGGACGACAAGAGATTCCGCTGGACCAAAATATACACTGAGTCTGAAGACTCTATTTTATTAACTAATCCGTAGAGCGCTTCGCTAACTCTATGGATAGACCCCGGATTATAAATCGAAACGAGTGGTAATAAACTTATTGAAATCTTCATTCGTCTCTTTTTTCCAGAGCGCATAGATTGCTTTCGCATCTTCTCCGGCCAGGTATCTCAATTGATCTGTGTTGTCTGTTGCAGCCTGGTAAATCACTTCTGCGATTTGCCTTGCTGAAGAATAGTTCGCTCTGTTCCGATCGAATGCTTTCCATACTTTCTCCAGCTGAGGATCATAAGGAGTAGTGGCTCCTTGCTCTGTTGTTAAATTCAATGAGCGTCCGGCAAAGTCGGTGGCTACTCCACCAGGAGCGACTACTTTCACACGGATGTTGAATGCTTTCAATTCATAGTTTAATGATTCGGATAATCCATCCAATCCGAATTTAGTTGCGTGATAAATGGAATTGAATGGTAGTCCCACCAACCCACCGATAGAGGTAATGTTTACAATCACTCCGCTCTTTTGTTCACGAAAAGCGGGTAATACCTTTTGTATTGTGCGGATAGCACCAAACAAGTTGGTCTGGAACTGCTTCATTATTTTTTCTTCCGATGCCGGTTCCAGTGGACCGGCCAGTCCGTACCCCGCATTGTTAATCAACGCATCTAACTGACCGAAATCTTTCAGAATCTGATCGACAGCGGAACTTACGCTTTCTGTTTTTGTCACATCGAGATTATACAGTGTGATGTTCTTATTGTTTTGTAATTCTGTTTCATTTGAAGGATTTCGCATCGTGGCTGCAACCTTCCATCCCTTTTCAGCAAAGTATAAAGCGGTTGCTTTGCCAATGCCGGAGGATGCTCCTGTGATTAGTACTGTTTTCATATTATTGAGAGTATACTACTGTGCGAAAGTCATTCTTTACAGTGAATAATAAAATAATTATTTCGGTGATTTCCGGGAACTATTATTCTATAGAATCCCTTAACTTTCAAATCCTTTTTACTTAATAAAGAATATGAAAGCAATTCAGTACACCGCCTTCGGCAACTCTTCGGTATTAAAGCTAAATGATATTGCTAAACCTTCTGTCAATGATGATGAAGTGTTGGTGCGTATCACCGCGACTACAGTAAATCCGTTTGATATGAAAGTGCGTTCGGGCTCCATGCAAAAGATGCTCAATGTGCAGTTGCCTTATACTCCGGGTTCTGATATTGCAGGAGTAGCAGAGGAGGTAGGAAGTAACGTAACCCGAATCAAAAAGGGTGATGAAGTAATGGGGACGGTATTTGGTGGTACGTATGCGGAGTATGTTGCGATCAGGGAAAATCAGATCACGGTAAAGCCGAATAATGTTTCGATGATCGAAGCAGTTTCTCTGGCTGTTCCTATTGTTACTTCTTATAGTGTATTGGTAGAGACTGCGCAATTGCAGTCAGGTCAGCGTGTATTGATTCATGGTGCTTCGGGAAGTGTGGGGAGTGTGATGGTGCAGATGGCGAAAGCGATAGGCGCTTATGTGATTGCGACAGCTTCCGGTGAAGGAGTGGCGTTGGCAAGGAAAGCAGGAGCAGACGAAGGAATTGATTACAAGAAAACAGATTTTGCGACAGTTGTCAAAGACATGGACCTGGTTGTGGATACCATAGGAGGGGAGACCCAGGTAAAATCATTTATAGTTTTAAAGAAAGGTGGCAAGATGGTGAGTATTGTTGCCCCGCCATCGGAAGAATTGGCAAAGAAGTATGAAGTGCATGCGCAGTTTATCAGTTCTGCTCCGTCATTTAAGAAACTGGATTATGGAAAGGAGTTAGTTGAACAAGGAAGAATAAAACCTCACGTTGCAAAGATTTTAAAACTGGAGCAGGCAGCTGAAGCGCAGGATCTGGTCTCAAATGGTGGAGTGAATGGTAAGGTGGTGTTGGAGGTATCAGTTGTAGGACAACTAGTAAACCCAATGACGGCTATCTCCTCTTCACACCCAACACCACTTTATCCGGTCTCAATGTTACCAATGGTTTGGTGACAGGTATAATCCCGGTTGGTTCTACATCAAATTGTTTGAGGAACGCCTGAAGAAAAATCGCCATCTCCGCCATTGCAAAGTTATTTCCAATGCAAAGCCGTGGGCCGGCACCAAATGGATAATAAATTTTTTTGATTTCTTTTGTCGAACTGTCAGCCTGAGCTTGTCGAAGGCTTTCCTTAGCAAACCGTGAAGGCCGAAACGCCAGCGAATCGTTCCATTGTTTTTCGTCACGATGTAGTCCATAATAAAACAACGCGATCACGGTTCCTTTTGGAATCAGGAAATTGTTATAAGAGTCATCTTCCAATGCTACACGATCGCTGATCCACGCAGGTGGATACAGTCGCATGCTTTCTTTAATGAGATTGTTGATCTCTTCGTTAGTCACACTTTCATTTACGCTCAGTGTCTCTGAAGCTTCTCTTACTTTCTTCAACTCCTCCCCATGATTAGCGAGAAGGTATAATGACCATGAAAGGGCATTCGCAGTGGTTTCGTGTCCTGCGATCAATACAATTAAGATCTCATCAATTACCTGTTCTTCTTTCATCGGTTCGCCATTGTCTTCGTAGCGCGCATCGAGCAACATGTCGAGCAAGTCGTTGTGTTTTTGGTTACTTTCCTGTCGCTGGCGGATAAGGAAGCGAATCACATCTCTAGCTCCTTCCGCTTTGTCTAAATTTTCTTTTAGTTCTCCTGATACTTTGAACCACCATCGCTTGTGTGGATTACGAACGTCCCGCATCACAAACTCCTGCACTTCGCTGATGAAGCTGTTGAGTTGTTGTCGTTTTTCTGCGGGTACTTCTACATTGAATAATGTGTTGATGACAATATTGAAAGCCAACCGGTGCATTAACGGATACACATCTATCTGATCTCCTTCGGGAAAAGCTTTCAAAAATTCATCCACCGTATTCTTCATGATTGCATACAGTGCGTGAATTTTTTCCATATGAAAGCCAGGCTGAATCAATCTGCGTTGTTTCAGCCAGTAATCTCCATTTGCGGTAAGTAATCCTTTGCCAAGAAACCGACCCAGATGTTCGGTTTGTATGGCTGACTTATAATAGTTACGATGGTTCTTCTGTAATACATGTTCAATCAACCCCGGATCCTGCGTGGCAATAATCTGAAGCATTCCCAGGTTTACCGCGTAGGTTCCGTTGAATCGTTCCATACTTTCTTCCATCGTACCAATGGGATTCTTCGCCTGCTTGTAAGTTCGAATCAATGAAGGAAAAAAGGAATAACCAGCCGGAATTGATTTCTTCTGATCTTTCATAGTATTGAATCAAAGTGCATTTAGTTTAAAATAGCCAAGATGCAATTTGTCTTCCTGCAAACCAGCTTCAGGTGTAATTTCAATCTGATATAGCTCTTTCTGTTCTGGTAAAAGAATGTCTTCAATTTCATACAGATCATCCACATCAATTCCGTACTTATCATCGATGTGTGAATTGGCTTCTTTTGAGTAGGCATTCTTAAAATGATTGTGCTTAAAGAATAGAGTACTCTTTGCTTCATTGAATGCTTGTGTACGATTGTCTTTTACAGTAACAATTGTATAATGCTGCTCTTCGAATTTATTTTCCTGGTAGCCGCCCAGGTTGAT
>JBGATZ010000290.1:0-6376 GCA_044228905.1 Cyclobacteriaceae bacterium
GAATTGGAAACAAAAGCCAGACGCATGCGAAAAGCTTTTGGCGGAGGAATGAGACAGGCTGGTTTTTTGGCCGCGGCCGGAATTTACGCACTGGATAATCACATTGTTCGTTTGAAGGAGGATCATCAAAGAGCAAAGGTACTGGGAGCGGTGTTGAAAGATGTTTCCTGGATTAAATCAATGATGCCGGTCGATTCCAATATTTTGATTTTGACAGTTGCTGAAAATCTTTCTCCTGAAATTGTATTAAAGAAACTGGCTGACCTGCAGGTGAAGGCGGTCAAATTCGGACCAAAAGAAATCCGCATGGTCACCCATTTAGATGTAGATGACAATATGATTGAGTATGCGATAAGCGTTTGTAAGAAACTTTCGTTTAATTAATAGTTGATTTAGAAATAAGATGTTGACTAGTGCTCTCCCTCCTTTGGCTGAACGAATGCGGCCTTCCCGACTGGAAGATCTTGTAGGGCAGGAGCATCTGGTAGGTGAGAAAGGAATCATTAAGCGATCAATTATAACCGGCAATGTTCCCTCTATGATTTTGTGGGGACCTCCGGGAGTGGGTAAAACAACCATTGCCAATATTATTGCCAATGAAGTAAAACGACCGTTCTATACATTAAGTGCTGTCAGTGCCGGAGTAAAAGACATTCGCGAGATTATTGATAAAGCTAAACACACGGCACGTGTCATTCTTTTTATCGATGAGATTCACCGTTTTAACAAATCACAACAAGATGCATTACTTGGTGCCGTTGAAAAAGGAGTAATTACCTTAATCGGTGCGAC
Source organism: Cyclobacteriaceae bacterium (assembly GCA_044228905.1). Lineage (GTDB taxonomy): Bacteria > Bacteroidota > Bacteroidia > Cytophagales > Cyclobacteriaceae > ELB16-189. The sequence goes on from JBGATZ010000290.1 coordinate 793, forward strand.
TACGGAGAATCCATCCTTTGAAGTTAACTCTGCTTTGCTTTCACGTTGCCAGGTGTACACACTCAAAGCATTAGACGAAAATGACCTGAAACGGTTGGTAGAACTGGCATTAGCTAATGATACTGAGCTGAAGAAACGCTCCATACAAATCAAAGAGTGGCAGGCATTGCTTAATATTTCCGGTGGTGATGCAAGAAAATTATTGAACCTCGTGGACCTGATTGCTCAGGCAACTGCAGGTGATTTAGAAGTTACAGATGAATTGGTAATTAACGTTGCGCAGAAGCACATTGCCATTTATGACAAGAGTGGAGAGCAGCATTATGATATCATTTCGGCATTTATAAAATCAATCAGAGGAAGCGATCCCAATGCAGCAGTGTATTATCTCGCACGCATGGTAGAAGGCGGTGAAGATGTGAAATTCATTGCACGGAGAATGGTTATTCTCGCCTCTGAAGATATTGGGAATGCCAATCCCACTGCATTAGTCATGGCAAGCAGTGCGTTTAATGCGGTGAATGTGATTGGTTATCCTGAAGCACGAATTATTCTCTCGCAATGTGCCGTTTATCTGGCAAGCTCTCCAAAGAGTAATGCAAGTTATATGGCCATCAATGAAGCTATGCGCGTAATTGGTGAGACAGGCGACTTGCCTGTGCCGTTATCCGTTCGTAATGCTCCCACGAAGCTGATGAAGGATATGGATTATGGAAAAGACTATCAGTACGCACATAGCTTTAAAGGAAACTTCGTGAACATGGAGTTTCTTCCGGATAAAATCAAAGGAACAAAATTTTATGAGCCGGGAAATAATCCACGCGAAGAAGAATTACGGAATTATTTAAAGAAATTGTGGAAAGAAAAGTATAATTATTAACTGGATTCTGGATACTTGATTCTGGCAGCTCAGCATCATTATCCAATATCCAGCATCTAGAATCCAGAACATGCAGCGTTTAATTTTTGAATATAATCCGGCTTTCATTGTTGTCTGCCTTCTTATCGGAGTGGTGTACGCTTATGTGCTTTATCAAAGTAAATACCACTGGAGCAAAAGAGTAAATCAATTGCTTTTCGGATTACGAACACTTCTGGTCACAATTATTGCGCTTTTATTACTTGGGCCTGTCATTAAGCTGACTAAAAATCTTTTTGAGAAACCTGCTTTTGTCTTTTTGATCGATGATTCAGAGTCAATAAGAGAAGTAACCGATTCACTGCAAAGACAAAAATTACTCACCGACATAGAAAGAAAGGCACAGGAACTGAAAGATCAGGATTATGATGTAACGATCAGAGGTTTGGCGGAACAACAGAATCCTTCATTCAGAAATGGCACTTCCGATTTATCTGGTGCTATTCGTTCTGTTGCTTCGGACTATGAAGGAAAAAACCTGGCGGGAATAGTCTTGGTTTCGGACGGAATTTATAATTCTGGCTCATCACCGGTCTATCTTCCTTTACGTGTCCCTGTTTATACAATAGGTTTAGGAGATACCACCGAGCGCGTGGACTTATCACTAAAGAACATTGCATTCAATAAGATTGCCTACCAGGGGAACAAATTTCCAATTCGCGCTGAAGTGTTGGTAAAAGGATTGCCAAATCAAAATGTGACAGTTTCATTATTTCATAGCAATAAGCTTATCACTAAGCAAACACTGAATTCTGGAAACAAATCACTACTGCAATTTGATTTTCAGGCAGAGGCAATTGAAAAAGGAATTCAACGCCTCGACCTGGTAATTGATTCCCATTCCAGCGAAACCAATGTGAGAAACAATCGCTCTGGAATCTTTATTGAAGTAGTGGAAGGTAAGAAAAAGATTTTAGTTGTAGCTCCAGCTCCGCATCCAGATATCAAGGCACTACGTTCTGTCATTGAAGCGAATTCCAATTATGAATTTCACTTGCACATTCCGGCTATAAAAGAAGATCCTGCATTTCTGCAACCCGGAGATGTGGACCTTGCGATCTTTCAACAGGTATTGGATGAGAGCGGAAAGACCACTGCGCTTTACACTAAATTCAATCAGAGCCCAACTGCTGTGATGACTATGCTCAGCAGCAAGACAAGTCTTCGTCAATTAGCTGCGAATGGAATTCCTTTGACATTCGAAACCAATGGCCAGACAGATGAAGTTATGCCAGTGATTAATGATCAGTTTCGTGACTTTGCTTTCTCTGAAAATGTAAATACGGTATTATCGAAGTATCCTCCTGTCTCTGTTCCGTTCGGAAAATTTAGTTACCCCGGCACATCTCAAGTGTTGCTATGGCAACGAATTGGAAATGTAACGACTACTCGTCCTTTGTTAATCAGCTGGGATGATGCGACTAAGAAGCGTGCTGTATTATTAGGAGAGGGAATCTGGAAGTGGAGAATAACTGAATATGATGATCATGGGTCCACCGAAAGCTTTGATGAAGTTTTTGGTAAATTGATTCAATACCTGAGTACCAAAGAGGATAAGCGCAAATTCAGAAGCTTTCCGATTCAGAATGAATTTACAGATGCAGAGTCTGTAGTTTTTGAAAGCCAGGTATTCAATGATCTGTTTCAGCCGATCTATGGAAACAAGATCAATCTTGAATTGCGTGATGAAAAAGGAAAGATTACTCCGTTTAGTTATGTCACAGGTTCAGGTAATCAGCGCTATCGTGTAGGTGTATTGAAAGAGGGAGTTTATAAATATAAAGCCTCAACCGAATTGAACGGAAAGACTGAAGAAGTGCGTGGAGAATTTTTGGTGAGTCAGCAAAATATTGAATCGCAAAATTTAACAGCAGACTTTGGATTGCTTCGCAAACTGGCCTCAGAAACAGGCGGAAGGTTCTATCCCGCGGGGCAGCTGGATCAACTCAATGCCGGAATTGAGAAATCCGAGGTGAAGAGTGTGATTCACTCGGAAGACTCGTACAACTCAATCATTAACCTGAAAATTGTATTCTTTCTATTGCTGATCTTGATTAGCGCAGAATGGTTTACCAGAAAGTATATGGGAGCATATTGAGGATTATCAATTAGCCAATGGCTCAACGATAGTTCGACTTGAACTACTGTAAAAGAAAAATCCCAAACCGAATAATCAGTTTGGGATTTTTTAGTGATCATCGGCACCCTGCCTACCGGCAGGATTGCTCAATTGATCATTAATTACTCACTTTTCTTTTCTTTCTTTTCCTTCTTCTTTTTGATGCTGATCTTCAATTCTTCACCAGTTCCTTCGTAGTCGGCTAGAATAGTTCCGCCTTCTTCGATTTCACCTTTCAGAATTTCTTCAGCGACTGAGTCTTCCAGGTATTTCTGGATCGCTCTGTTCAACGGACGCGCACCAAACTGGTGATCATATCCCTTTTCAGACAAGAAGTCTTTCGCTTTTTCAGTGATCTCCACATTGTAACCCAATGCAGTGATCCGGCTGAATAGTTTGCCCAAAGTGATATCGATGATCTTGTGAATATGCTCACGTTGCAATGAGTTAAACACAATCACATCATCCAGACGGTTCAGGAATTCAGGAGAGAATGCTTTCTTCAAGGCATTCTGAATTGTGCCCTTCATCGCTTCTTCCTGATTCTCCAGTTTTGCTTTTGTAGAGAAGCCAATGCCTGTTCCGAAATCTTTCAGATCGCGAACACCAATGTTAGATGTCATGATGATGATTGTATTTCTGAAATCCACTCTGCGACCTAAACCGTCAGTCAGGATCCCATCATCCAACACTTGCAGTAGAATGTTGAATACATCCGGGTGAGCTTTTTCAATCTCGTCCAGCAATACAACACTATATGGCTTTCTTCTTACTTTTTCAGTAAGCTGTCCACCTTCTTCATAACCTACGTATCCTGGAGGAGCTCCTACTAAACGTGATACAGAGAATTTCTCCATGTATTCACTCATGTCGATACGAACTAACGAATCATCTTTATCGAAAAGATAATTAGCCAATACTTTAGCCAATTCAGTTTTACCTACACCAGTTGGTCCTAAGAATACAAATGAACCGATTGGCTTTTTAGGATCTTTCAATCCAACGCGTGTACGCTGAATTGCTTTCGTCAATTTTTTAATTGCTTCATCCTGGCCAATTACTCTTCCTTTCAAATCTTCGCCCATACCCAGCAACTTGTTGCTTTCTTTCTGTGCGATCCGATTGGTAGGTATACCAGTCATCATACCAATAACGTCAGCAACGTTATCTTCAGTAACAGTATATTTTTCAGTTCTTGTCTTTTCTTCCCACTTGGTCTTGGCAATATCCAATTGCTCGATCAGTTTCTTTTCACGATCACGTAACTGAGCAGCCTCTTCATACTTCTGGCTTTTCACTACGCGATTTTTTTCCTTCTTCACATCTTCAATCGCTTCTTCCAGTTTCACGATGTCCTCCGGAACGTGAATGTTGTTCATGTGAACGCGTGCTCCTGCTTCATCCAGCACGTCAATAGCCTTATCTGGCAGGAAGCGGTCGCTAATATAACGGTCAGATAACTTCACGCAGGCTTCAATCGCTTCTTTGGTATAGTTCACATGGTGGTGATCTTCATACTTCTCCTTGATGTTTTCAAGGATCTGAATGGTTTCTTCAGGTGTAGTAGAGTCAACCATTACCATCTGGAATCTGCGTGCCAATGCACCGTCCTTCTCAATGTATTGGCGATACTCATCCAAAGTGGTTGCACCAATGCATTGTATTTCCCCACGGGCCAAAGCAGGTTTGAACATATTCGAAGCATCCAGCGATCCGGAAGCTCCACCAGCTCCAACGATAGTATGTAATTCATCAATGAACAGGATGACATCCGGAGATTTTTCCAATTCATTCATGACTGCTTTCATTCTTTCTTCAAACTGACCACGGTATTTGGTACCTGCAACCAATGAAGCAAGATCAAGAGTAACTACACGTTTGCCGAAAAGCACGCGTGATACTTTCTTTTGAATAATGCGCAAAGCAAGACCTTCTGCGATTGCAGTTTTACCTACTCCGGGCTCGCCTATCAATATTGGATTGTTCTTTTTTCTGCGGCTTAGAATCTGGGCAACGCGCTCAATTTCTTTTTCACGTCCTACGATCGGATCTAGTTTGTTGTCTTCCGCAAGCTTAGTTAAATCACGACCGAAGTTATCAAGCACCGGTGTGCGTGATTTCTCTGTTCCTTTTTTCTCTTTGCCTGCTCCAGCACCTGCTCCGCCCGCGTTACCAAACATTTTTGATGAATCGTCATCCGGATCATCGGTATCTGATGAGGCAGAAGGTTGATCGCTTTGGTACTCAAGCATTTCTTTCACCACATCATAAGCCACATCAAATTTGTTCAGGATTTGTGTTGCGAGATTATCAGGATCGCGTAAGATAGAGAGCAACAAATGCTCGGTGCCAATCAATTGTGCTTTGAAAATTTTTGCTTCGAGGTAAGTGATCTTCAACACTTTTTCGGAAGCTCTTGTCAAAGGAATGTTGGCTAAGTTTTTAATCTGATGAGTTGCTGTTCCTTTAGATACTTTTTCGATTTCCCCCCGCAACTGATCAAGAGGAACTCCTAATTTTTTAAGCACGGCCACTGCTACTCCTTC
>JBGATZ010000291.1:0-6917 GCA_044228905.1 Cyclobacteriaceae bacterium
GAAGGCTCTACCAGTACACCGACATGCTGGTGAATCAATTTCATTGCTCCCACGATACTTTCTTCCCGCACCAGCGTTCCTTCATCCACCAATCCCTTCATGTCTTCCAATGCTTCCGGAACAGGAATACGAACTCCAATTCCATCTGCAATAGTATCAATCTTTTCAGTTGTGATTACCCTGCCACTCTTCCATGACTCAATCATTGCCGGGGCTCCTGCTGCCTGCACGGCAACTATTTTGGTGCCCGTTCGATAGGTCTTCATTACTTTCGCCACGCCATTGATTAATGCTCCATTGCCAAGAGGCACGAGCAATTCATCTATGCTTCCGTGATATTCCTTTAATTCAAGACCAATTGTTCCCGCACCTATAGCAGTATCCACGTCCAGGCTATCTTCCACAAACCGTGCTCCTGATTTTATTGCTGCTTCTTTTGCATGCACTTTGGCCGCATCAAAGTCCTCTCCCTTCAGAATTACTTCAGCTCCTAGCTGGCGCATCCGTTCGATCTTAAATGGGTTTGCTTTCAGACTCGCATACACAGTCAGCTTTATTCCCTTCTTTCTGCACGAATAAGCCATCGCCTGGCCGAAGTTTCCGGCACTGGCACAAACCAATGAATTCGATTGGCAATTACCAACTAACAAATCAGCGCCTCGTCCTTTGAAAGAACGAATGGGGTTTAATGTCTCAACTTTTACAACGACTTTTGCTTCAAAGATTTTACCCAATGTTTCACACTCATATTGAGGAGTATGAAGGAATACTGTATCTATTAATGAAGCTGCTCTTTCAATATCGTCAACAGAAAATCGGGACATAATCCTAAAGTTACCAGTTTCCGGTTACCAGTAAATGAAAGTCTTACAGTTTAGGTCGTGATTTTATTCCATCACGAATTACTTTCAATACACGTTCCCGTTCTTCTCCTACCAATGTCAAACGTGGCGCGCGAACAATCTCCGAACCGATTCCTTCTTCCGATTCAGCCAATTTAATGTACTGAACCAATTTCGGATGAATATCCAATTCCAACAACGGCAAGAACCAACGATAAATCTTTGTTGCTTCAGCAATCTTCCCTTCTTTCACCAAACGATAAACAGCAACGGTTTCCCTAGGGAAAGCACAGACTAATCCCGCTACCCAACCGTCAGCACCCATTACCAATTCTTCCATCGCCAGAGGATCTACACCACATAGAATTTTAAAACGATCGCCAAAGCGATTGATCATCCGTGTTACGTTTGAAACATCACGTGTTGATTCCTTTACTGCCTGGATGTTTTTATTTGATGCGAGTTCTTCGAACATATCGAGTGTCACTTCAATTTTATAATCCACCGGATTATTATAAATCATAATAGGTAACTGGGTTGAATCGGCTACCGATTTGAAATAAGTGACCGTTTCCCGATGATCTGACTTATATCTCATTGGAGGCAACAACATTAAACCTTTAGCTCCACATTTTTCCGCTTCTGCTGCCAGCTTGATTGCATCGCGGGTGCTCCCTTCCGCAATGTTCATCAGCACAGGAACTTTACCTGCCACTTTATCAACTGTAAATCGTACTAATTCGAATTTCTCATCATTGCTCAGCACACTTGCTTCACCTAAAGAACCACCAAGGATAAAGCCGTCCATACCCGCATCTATCTGCGCTTTGAGGTTTTTCTCAAACAGGGGAAAGTCAAGTTTATCGTCTTTTGTGAATTTGGTAGTAAGTGCAGGGAAAACTCCCTTCCATTGAATTGACATAGAAATGCAGTTTAGATTAGACTATAAAAATAATTGCTACGATGCGGCTTTCCTTTACCGCTACTGGTGAATACTAATACTATATTGACCACTAACTAACTATTATCGCATTAAACAATATCAAAATAGTCACCAAAATCCTATTTTAGCATCTTAATTACCTGGAATGAAAGTAATTCCATTCAGTATTCCCAAGACGGCTAAAGAAGCATTTCGTCTTCAGATCGATAAGGCTCCTTACCTATATGACAAGCTTCATCAGCATCCGGAAACGCAAATCATGATGATTGAAAAAGGAGAAGGCACATTGATTGCGGGTGACTATGTCGGACGCTTTGCTCCAGGTGATCTCTTTTTAATAGGCAGCAATCAACCACACGTATTTCGCAACGACCTTGTTTACTATAAATCAAAAAGCAAACTGAAGGCACAAGCCACCTCACTTTACTTCGATGAGAAGTATGCGGGCGAAAGTTTCTGGCTGCTGGATGAGATGCAATCCGTACATCAATTCCTATTGAATGCGGGTATTGGCTATCGCATTGAAGGATTGCTACGTGAACAAATCAATCAGTTGGTATCTGAACTAAAACAAAGCAAAGGAATTGAAAAGCTCATTCTGTTCTTTCAACTTTTAAAGAAGCTAAGTGAATCGAAAGAATTAAAGCCATTGTCAATTGCGCCAACCCGAAGTGTATTTAGCATGATGGAAGGAAAGCGTATGAACGACATTCTCCAATTCACACTTAGCCACAGCGACCGGAAAATAAAAATTGAAGAAGTGGCTTCTGTCGCTAATTTATCTCCGGAAGCATTCTGTCGTTACTTCAAATTGCGAACACATAAAACGTATACCAATTTCCTTAACGAAGTACGCGTCAGCAATGCCTGTAAAATGCTGATTGAAAAAGAAAAGACGATCCAGGAGATCTGTTATGAAGTGGGATTCAGTAATCTCTCTCACTTTAATCGCACATTTAAAAAAGTAACCAAGAAAACCCCGAAGGCCTATTTACCGTAAAGGGTTAAAATCGGTTCAATCGGCAAATATTCCGTAACTTGAGCCCCGAAATTTACCCCCATGTCCGACAAGCAAAAACAACTGGATGAGCTCAATAAAAAGCTGCATTTAGTTGAATTAAGACAGCAGCAAATCAACAGCGATCTTCAGCTCATCAAAAAAGAGCTTAATCAGCTTAACTCATCCACACTGGATGAACCGATTGCAGAGGCTTTCCCTAAGATTGAAACACCTGAACCAATAAAAGTTTCGGTAATCGAAATGCCTGAGGTTATTGAACCTAAGCCTGTTTCGAAACCAGTGCTTCCCAAAAAGAAAAAAGAAAAAACACCACTCGAAGAATTCATCGGTACCAACTTATTGAATAAGATTGGAATTGCTGTATTGGTGATCGGTATTGCGATCGGTGCCAAGTATGCCATTGATCATGAACTGATTAGCCCGCTTACCAGAATTGTGTTGGGCTATCTCTGTGGTTTCGTATTGATTGGCCTTGCGTTAAAGCTAAAGCCTAAGTACGAGAACTTCAGTGCAGTACTGTTGAGTGGTGGGATGGCCGTACTCTATTTCATCACCTTTGCTGCTTATGATTTGTATGCGTTAATGCCAAAGATGGTGGCCTTTGCGTTAATGGTCGTCTTCACCGCCTTTACTGTTTTTGCGGCCATTCAGTATAATCTTCAGGTAATCGCCATCATTGGATTGGTGGGCGCTTATGGCGTTCCGTTTTTATTAAGCGATGGATCCGGACAAGTGGCTACGCTCTTTACTTATATGGCATTACTCAATGCTGGTATCTTATTGCTGAGTTTCAAAAAAGTATGGAAGGCACTTTACTATTCCGCTTTGCCTCTCAGCAAATGGGATGTCGCTCTGCTGATGGCTAATTCATTTGTGTTCTATGGATTTGGCTATTATGCTATCGATGAACATCCGAATGGAGATTTCTTCCTGGGTATCTTCACACTGTTCAATGCCATCATTCATTTTGTAGCATGTTATATCATCTACAAAAAACAAAATGCCACACGCGATACATTCTATTTTGTAGCCGGACTGGTTTTAGTATTCCTTACCCTTGCTGTTCCGGTTCAATTGGAAGGCAATTGGGTAACATTAGTATGGGCTGGTGAATGTGTGCTTCTTTTCTGGATTGGCCGCTCAAAGAATTTCCCTGTTTACGAACGACTATCTTATGTTTTAATCCTACTCACGGTAGGAAGTCTGGTGCAGGATTGGGATGATTATTACGGGATGTCCTACTACGGAAATGAAGAGTTTGCTGTTCCTTTCTTCCTTAATGTCCAATTCTTTTCCTCATTATTAGTCTGCGCAGCACTGGGTGCTATTGTTTATATCAGCCGACAGAAAACGGAATTACCTTCAACTCATTGGTCAACACGAGTAGTAGAATGGGTAATCCCTTCGTTGTTTCTGGTTGTATTGTTCTTCTCCTTCCAGCAGGAGATAAAAACGTTCTGGGAACAGCGTTATAATGCCTCGGCAGTAAAAACAATGCAGGATGGCTATGAATACAATATATATGATACCGATCTGCCAATGCTAAAAAGTATCTGGCTGATGATTTACTCCGCTTTCTTCTTTACTATTCTTGCCCTGATAAATAAAAGGTGGATACAAAATACCATTCTCACTTACGTAATCACCGGATTTGCCGCCCTTCTGCTTTTCAGTTTTGTAATAGAAGGATTGAATGATTTAAGTCAGCTGCGTGATTCATTCCTCACGCAACTTGACGCAACGTATTATAGCCGCAACTCTGGCAATATCATCATCCGCTACGTCAGTATGCTTTTCATGATTCCACTCCTGGTGATCATTTACAAAAACATGCAAACCAATGACATGAGCGATGTGCTTAAAAAGGTTGAACGCATCTTCTTTCACTTTGTTGTTCTTGCATTACTAAGCAGCGAATTGATTAATATTCTTGAATTGTCAGGAATACAAGACAGCGATAAGCTGGCCCTGTCGATTTTATGGGGAGCTTATGCCTTAGGATTAATCATCTTTGGCTTAGTCAAAGATTTAAAATTCGTTCGGATCACTGCGATCAGCATTTTCGGAATTACACTGATCAAGCTTTTCTTCTACGACTTATCTTCGATGGGAACGATCGCCAAAACGATTGTGATGATGGTTCTTGGTGTACTGCTTCTTGTAGCTTCATTCCTTTATAATAAATATAAAAAGACACCTGTTAAGACTCCTGATGCTGACGAAGAACAGTCGCTCAATGATCATTCAGAAAATTAGTTATGAATAAGTACATCCTTCTTTTGCTTCTTGCTATAAATTCTGTTGGAGTTTTGCTCAATCTTCCTCATTTAACTACAGAAGAAAACTAGCTCCTGTAGCTAAGGAAGATTGGTATTCGGTTTTGCTACCCGCTGACATTTTCAAACAGCTGAACTCCGGATATTCTGACTTAAGATTGTATCAGCTTAACGGGACAGACACCACTGAAATCCCTTACCTGACCAAGGTGATGAATGATGAAATCAGCGAAGGTGTGATGAGTCTACAGGTATTAAATAAGAGCACCAAAGACGGAAAGTTATTCTCTACTTTTAAACTAGATAAGGATCAGTCAGTGAATTACCTCGATCTTGATTTTGAGGAAAAGAACTTCAATGCCTATGTAAAATTCGAAGGTAGCAATGATCAGAAAGAATGGTTTGAACTGGTGAATCGTCAACGGATTCTTTCTATTCAAAACCAGGATCTTGATTTTGAATCATTGTCACTAAACTTTCCCCTTACCAACTATCACTTTCTTCGTGCCACTATCAGCAGCGACAAGAAACTGACCTTCAACGAAGCCACTTTCCGAAAGAAGGAGATTACGAAAGGAAAATTTCTTAACATCAAGCCAATTACTAAACTCACACAGGATAAAAAGAACAAACAGACCATTTCTGAAATCACTTTTCCGGAATATCAACCTGTGAGCAAACTATCAATAAATATCAATCAGGAAGGCGATTACTATCGCTCATTCTCTCTTGAAGTACTTCGTGATAGTTCACAATCACCAAACAAAGCCTGGCAATATTATTACGAGCCCGTATTCAGCGGAGTACTTACCTCTATTGAGTTTAATAAATTCGAGTTTGACGCAATCACTGCGAAAAAACTTAAGCTTACGGTAAACAATGCAGACAATGCCCCTCTCAAGATTGATGGAATCAATTTCGATGGCCCACGGGTAGAACTGCTCACAAAGCTAAATCCGGGAGAGAATTTTCTTTTTTATGGGAATTCGCTGATCAATGCTCCCTCCTACGATTTAGTTCACTTTGAAAATCAGATTCCTGATTCGCTTTCAATTATTCAACTGGAGAAAGAAGAAAAGCTAAGTCCGGAAAAAGAAAAGGTATCTCCGCTTTTGGAGAACAAAATCTGGCTGTGGATAGCAATGGGCGCTATCATCGCATTGCTTGGGTTTGCCACATTAAGAATGATGTCGAAGAAATAGGCTTGTCATGTTGAGTTTATCGAGACATGATTGATAGGCTTCGATAAACTCAGCCTGACAGAGCTCAAAACAAATCTTCATACACCACTTTCTCAGAATTAGAAAGCCGTACTTCTTTCATTTCTCCGGGTCCCTCAAATCCCACGCGCAAGCCTACAATTTCACCGGCTGATTCTTGCTGCGTCTCTTTCCATACCAGTTTATCGTTCAGGTAAACTTCAAAAATGCGATCAGCTACTTTACATTTTACTTTTTCGAAATCAGCAAAGTCAGTTCCGAACATGCTTAGGTCATTGTCTTTCCCAGAAATCCATCGTTCACCTGTCAGCAATCCAATATCTGATATGCAACCTCTGGCTGCCAATGGGATAATGATTGCTCCCCCCTTTGTTAATAATGTAATTGCCACTTGCCGGCATGCGGATTCTTCTACGGTGGCATTATTCTTCACTTTAAGTTCCAGCGTAAAAGCACTACCTGTTAGTCCGTCAAATTCTCTAACATTAGCAAAAGTGACTGGCACTTTGTTAAAAACAGTCAAGCCCGTTTTCTCTTTTAGTTGTGCACTGGTTACACCCAGAGATGATTTTTTATCTATCTCATCGTTGTGTAAATAAACAGGAGGTGTCTGAT
>JBGATZ010000292.1:0-6359 GCA_044228905.1 Cyclobacteriaceae bacterium
TTTTCATATGTAATTTAATTTAGTTTTAGTGCTTCTTTTTAAAGATAGATAATATCCGGTTGAAAAATCGCTTCTCAAATTCCCAAAAAAACTGAAACTGTCCGAAAACGAATCCATAACCTAACAGAAATACATTATAGACGGGTAGAATGATGATCCAGTAAGCGATCTTCATCCAAAGAGGAACATTTCCATCGGGAAACCATAATGCAAATAAAGGACGCTTGATGAATAAAATAGTGAAACCCGTGCAGGCAAACACCACAAGGATCAATATAACCTGGAAAGCATTTTTCACTTTCCACCGATCCTGAAGGTTTTGCAGCCAGCTCATTCCCATTAATTTGATGCCAAGATAAAGAACTGGGTTATTCCTCAAAAAAAGAATTCCATAATTGATTCGGTGGAAGAGATGCCTCAATTATGATCTCTTCTTTCTTCACCGGATGCACAAATCTCAAACTGCGGGCATGCAGGCAGATGCTGGCATCTTCATTGGGAACATCGTCACCGTATTTCAAATCTCCAGCTATGGGGCAACCCATTGAAGCAAGCTGTACACGAATCTGATGGGGTCTTCCGGTAATAGGATTTACTTCAAGAAGATAGAGACCAGCACGTTGCCTGACTAGTTTATAGTTCAGTTCTGAGCGTTGGCCGTTTGGATTTTCTCTCTTGTGCGCGGTGGTCTTGTTTTTCTTTTCATCCTTTATCAGCCAATGAACCAAATTGCCTTGCTCATTGACGGGTTTCTTCCTTACCAGGGCCCAATACGTTTTCTTCGTCTCTTTATTCCGAAACAATTCATTCATACGCTCCAGTGCTTTGGATGTCCGTGCAAAAACAACAACTCCGCTCACTGGTCTGTCGAGGCGGTGAACAACACCGAGGAAAACAGCGCCTGGCTTTTCATATTTTTCTTTGATATACTCCTTACCTAGTTCAACGAGAGGAACATCACCAGTGGCATCGCCCTGAACAAGTGTACCTGCCTCCTTATTGATTACCAGGAGGTGATTATCTTCAAAAAGAATTTTTAAGGGAGTGATCATAAAACCTTTGTAATTTAGGCCCATCACCTTTACCCTCAAAACAATGAGCGCTCGTGTTCTGATTTATTTATCCCTTTCTTTCATTGTATCGATCTCTTGTCAAACCAAATCAAAAACGGAAGACCTTAAGCAACAAATCACCAGTGAGTTAGAAAAGAACAAAGGCGACTTTGCTGTCGCATTTAAAGATCTTACTACGGGAGAAGAATTGTTGATCAATGAACATGAATTGTTTCATGCCGCCAGCACCATGAAAACACCCGTGATGATGGAAGCCTATAAGCAGGCAGCCGCGGGAGATTATGCACTTACTGATTCAATCACTATCAAAAATGAATTCAAAAGTATTGTAGACGGAAGTCCTTATATGCTTACTGCAGAAGAAGACAGCGATACATTGATTTATAAACACATTGGTAAAAAAACAACTGTTTCAGCGTTGATCTACGATATGATTATTATCAGCAGTAATCTCGCCACTAATATTCTTATTGAAAAGGTAGATGCTAAAAAGGTCACGCAATCACTTCGGGACATTGGGGCAAAAAATATTAAAGTGCTTCGCGGTGTGGAAGACGATAAGGCTTTTCAGGCTGGATTAAGTAATCAGGTAACTGCCTTTGATCTGATGTTAACTTTTGAAAAATTGGGAAAGGGCGAATGGGTAAGCAAAGAAGCCTGTGATGAAATGATTGCTGTTCTCTCCGATCAGAAATTTAATACGATCATTCCCGGCAAGCTTCCCTCTGATGTTAAGGTGGCGCACAAAACCGGATGGATCAAGGGAATCAATCACGACTCAGGTATCGTACTTCTTCCGGATGGAAAGAAATATGTATTAGTACTTCTATCAGGTAAAGTAGAAGATGAAAAGGCAGCAATTGAATCGATGGCTACTGTTTCGAAAATGATCTACGATTACCAAACCGGTAAATGATTAATCCTTAAACTCCGAAGTAAAGTGAAACTGAATTTCAGGAAAGTTATCCTGAACCATTTGCAGCCACGCTTTTGATTCCGCCATAAACACCAGTTTGTCATCTTTGTCACGTGCTATGTGTCGTTGCTTTGACTCAATGAATTCAGCCAGTTTTTTTTCATTTTTACTGCTGATCCAGCAAGCCTTGTAAATATTCTGCGGAATGAACTCAGCTGTTGCGTTGTATTCGTTCTTCAAACGGAATTGAATTACCTCAAACTGAAGTGCTCCTACTACACCAACTGCCTTTCTCTTTCCAATCTCATAAGTAAATAACTGAGCTACGCCTTCTTCCATTAACTGAAGCAATCCTTTTTCCAATTGCTTGGTTTTCATTGCGTCCTTGTTGATCACTTCTTTGAAAATTTCAGGAGAGAAACTCGGAATACCCGTATAGATCATCTTCTCACCTTCAGTAAGTGTATCTCCGATTTTTAAATTACCGGTATCATACAACCCAACAATATCCCCCGACCATGCTTCTTCTACCGTCTCACGATCCTGCGCCATGAACGCAGTGGCATTAGAGAAACGAATTCCCTTCTCGTTGCGCACATGGAAGTAGTTGCTTCCTCTTTGAAATTTGCCAGAGCAAACCCTTAAGAACGCAATACGATTTCGGTGCATCGGATCCATGTTCGCATGAATTTTAAAAATGAATCCACTGAATTTTGGTTCTTCCGGTTTTACTAAACGTAAAGTAGTCTCTCTTGGAATCGGTGGCGGGGCAATACGAATAAATGTATCCAGCAATTCCTTCACACCGAAATTATTAACCGCACTACCAAAGAAAACGGGGGCCACTTTTCCATCGAGGTAATCCTGAATATTAAAATCAGGATATACTCCCTCAATTAATTCAACATCTGCGCGAAGTTGTTTCGCATTATTTTCACCAACCAGTTCATCCAGTTGCGGATCGTTAATACTTGCTATCTCAATTCCTTCCTCCACTTTTGTTTTACTAGGCGTAAACAGGTGAAGGCTTTTCTCATATAAACTATAAACGCCTTTGAAACCCTTACCCATATTGATGGGCCAGCTCAACGGGCGCACTTTAATATCAAGTTTTGTTTCTACTTCATCGAGCAAATCAAATGGATCGCGACCTTCACGATCGAGCTTATTGATAAAACACAAAACAGGAGTATTACGCATGCGGCAAACTTCCATCAGTTTCTCGGTTTGCGATTCTACGCCCTTCACGCAATCGATCACCATGATTACACTGTCCACCGCAGTGAGCGTACGGTAAGTATCTTCGGCAAAGTCTTTGTGACCGGGAGTATCCAGAAGGTTTATTTTAATGTCTTTATAGTTAAATCCCATTACTGAGGTAGCCACAGAAATCCCCCTTTGCTTTTCAATTTCCATCCAGTCGCTGCGTGCATGATCTTTGATCTTACTTGATTTTACGGCTCCTGCCTTCTGAATGGCACCTCCGAAAAGCAGCAGCTTTTCCGTCAATGTGGTTTTTCCTGCATCAGGGTGGCTGATGATCCCGAAAGTTCTGCGTTTCGCTATTTCCTGTTCCAGTGTCATAATCTAAAAAGAGGGCACAAAAGTAAGGAATTTGAGTGTCTTGTGGAGGATAAATAAAACATCCATATCTAACTTAAGAAGAATTGAAAAGCTATTTTTGATAAGTTGGTTTACTATTTATTTTAATGAGAACCTTTTTCCTTGCACTATTTATATCTGCTCCACTCGTTAGCATTTGTCAGATTGACTTGAGTCGTTATTTCAATGAAAATTCTCTTCCCCTGGTGGAACTGGAAGATCATTTACCTGTAGAATTTAAATGGAATATGTCCGGAGCGATGCAGGTCCATGTCAATGATGCCCTCACCAATATCGATGAAGAAAAATTTGGCCCTGCAATAACTTCACTTGATGAAGCCATAAAACTCGATCCTACTCTTTGGATTGCCTACTATTACCGGGGGATTTGCTATAAACAATTACGTGATGCAAAAAATGCTGAAGCCGATTTTATCAAGACACAAAAGCTTAATCCAAAGCTTGCAGAAAGCTATGTGGAGCTGGGTGAAATCTATCACACAAGCGAACGCCTGGATGACGCAGAGAAACAATACAACAGCGCGATCGGTTTATCACCGTCATTAATCACCAGTTATTACAATTTGGGTGGTTTGAATGTTATGAAACAAGACTTTAAGCGTGCAGCAAAATTCTATGAAAAGTGTATCGAGATCAATCCCAGGTTCCCTGCCGCCTACATGATGCTGGGAGTTCTGAAATTTAAAGTAAAGAAAAATGATAATGCCTCCATTCCCTTATTTGATAAGGCACTGGAAGTTGACTCTACCTATTCCAATACTTACCTGTGGAGGGGATTGGCACATTTGAATCTGAATCAAACAGAGAAGGGATTGGCAGACTGGAATAATTTAGTCCGGTACAATCCTCAACACGACTTTTATCTTCTGATCCGGTCTTTTCTGTTGATTGAACTTGAAAATTATCAGCAGGCCTTTGCAGATATGCGAAAGTATTTTGAATTGAGAGAGATCAATGAAAATAAATTCAGAGCTGGCTATGAAAAAAATATAGATAAGCTGATTGATTTACAATCGGCAATGAAATATCTGATTGGGAACGGGTATGGATTAAAGGAGCAATCTTTTGATGAAATTAAAAAAGGATTTTGCTTGCTGATTGTCAACAAACAGGATATGGCTTTGGGAAGTCTGACTAAAGCAGAAGCTATTGAAGTATCTGCACCAGTCTATTATATCAAAGCAATTGCTCATGAACACAAGGGAGAACACAATATTGCATACAAATATTATGATGAAGCTCTAAAGATGGATAACGACATTTTTGATGCTCATAAGAAAAGAGGCATTTATAGGATGGAGTTAAAGAAATGGAGCTTGGCCAAAAGTGATTTTAATGAGATGATTCGTCTCGAACCTTATACCGTTATTGCTTATCGCTTTCTGGGTTTCACTAAATCACACGAGGGAGATTATGAAGGAGCTATAGCTGATTTAAATAAGTTTGCCGATAAGGATGATTCAGATCCGGAGGTCTTTCGCACCATCGCTTTTTGTGCTCAGATGAATGCCCTTAAAAAAGAATATGGACCTGATAAAATGCCAGAACTAAGTTTTGATCGTGTTCAGAAAATGGTTACTAAATATCTTGACCAGGGAGATACAACCAACGCAATCGTATCTTTAAAATTCCTGAATATGACATGGACAGAAACTTTTTGGGGTCAGTTGAGACTTGCAGAAGTATATATTGCCCGCAAAATGTGGACGGAAGCAGATGAGGAAATAATCATTGCTCTAAAAAAAATGAATGCATACACATTACCCGCGCTTAACTCACAGGCTTTATACATAAAGGGAAGGTGTGAATTAAATGCGAAGGACTACGCATTAAGTATTAAATTATTCACAGCAGCAGTTGATATTGACGGTCGCAATTTTAACGCTCGTTACTACAGAGGTAAAGCATTTCTTGAAAGTGGAGACAGAAAAAATGCCGAAAAAGATTTTTCTTTCCTCAGTAAAAAGAATCACCTCGACTCCCGTACCATTTATTTATCCTTAAAATAACTGTCAGTCGGGCAAGAGAAGTAATACAAAAATTGAAAAACAAAAATTTATGCAATACAGAAGATTTGGAAAAACAAACTGGTCAGTAAGTGAAATCGGATATGGCATGTGGGGATTAGCCGGATGGACCGGTTCAGAACAAAAAGAAGTAGATCATGCACTTGAGCGTAGTGTGGAGTTGGGGTGCACTTTTTTTGACACTGCCTGGGGATATGGAGCTGGAAAAAGTGAACAGATTCTGGGAGAACTCCTAAAGCGACACTCATCAAAGAAATTATATGCGGCTACTAAAATTCCTCCAATGAATTTCAAGTGGCCATCGAAAGCGGATTACAAACTGGAAGATTGCTTTCCAGCTTCTCATATTATTGAATACACAGAAAAGAGTTTAAAAAATCTGAATGTAGATTCAATCGACTTACAACAATTTCATGTGTGGGAAGATGGATGGGCTCATAAGGATGAATGGAAAAAAGCGGTAGAGAAACTAAAGAAAGAAGGAAAGGTAAAACACTTTGGAATCAGCGTGAACAGGTGGGAACCAAACAATGTACTCGAGACCTTAAAGACGGGTTTGATTGATTCTGTTCAGGTTATCTACAATATTTTCGATCAGAATCCAGAGGATAAATTATTTCCGCTCTGCAGAGAATTAAATATAGGAGTAATTGCCCGCGTACCCTTTGATGAAGGAACACTAACCGGCATGCTTACCAAAGAAACTGTATTTCCAAAAGA
>JBGATZ010000293.1:0-7158 GCA_044228905.1 Cyclobacteriaceae bacterium
AAGATTGTTTGATTACAAGGGAGCTGGTGATCAGACACCTATTGGAAAAAGTATCACACTGGCACAAGGTTATGCAGCTAAAGTAACAGGTATTGTAAAGGATGCTCCTGAAAATTCACACTTTCATTTCACTATTATCCTCTCCATGGATTCTTGGGCCGAAGTAGAACAAGGGGGATGGTTGAATCGATTGGTGCTCACTTATTTCAAATTAAAGCCTGGTCACGCACTCACCGAAGTAGAGAATCAATTCGACAAACTGATACAAAAAAGTATTGGTGGCGAATTACAACAGACCAATCAGGTTACATTTGATGACTTCAGGAAGCAAGGCAACTATCTTGAATTTTTTACTCAATCCATTTCATCCATTCATTTGAATTCATGGCTCGATGATGAGATTGAGATCAATGGCAACCTCCAGTACATCTATTTGTTCAGTGCAGTTGCGATGTTCATCACTGCGCTCGCCTGCATCAACTTTATGAATTTATCTACAGCGCGATCAGCCAGTCGTGCAAAGGAAGTGGGTGTTCGCAAAGCGGTAGGTGCGGTACAAAAACGCCTGATCTTTCAATTTCTCTTTGAGTCGTATCTGTATGTGATCATTGCCATTCTTTTTGCGATCCTGTTAGTTTGGATTACCCTCCTTCCATTTAATATTCTTTCAGGCAAACATCTTACCATGGCGGTTTTCCTGGAATCAGAGTTCCTCTTGTGCATCTTCCTGTTTACGTTAATTGTCGGAGCGTTAGCTGGCAGCTATCCTTCGTTCTATCTTTCATTCTTCAGTCCGATCGATGTATTGAAAGGTCAATTACGCTCCGGAAGAAATACCTATAATATTCGCAATGCCCTCGTGGTCTTTCAGTTCTTTATTTCTATTGTACTGATTATCGCTACCATGGTGGTGTATCAGCAACTGAGATACATCCAGCAGTTAAACGTAGGTTTTAACTCGGGAGACATTGTCAACTTATTGCATACCGCCAACCTGAGAACCAAAAGCCGTTGATTTTAAGAAAGAGTTGCAAAGTCAGAAAGACATTATTTCTGCAAGTTATGCGAACCGTCTTCCACCTAACATCGACTGGCAGTCTGTGTTTCGCGTTGAAGGAAAAAACAACCAATCACCTCCTGGCAGTTTATGAAATGGATGAAGATCATCTCAAAACGATGGGTTACGTAATGGAGAGTGGCAAGTTCTTTTCGCCTGGAACGACAATTGATAAGAACGAAATCATTCTCAACCAGACCGCAGCAAAAAAGATGGGGATTAAGAGCTGGCAAGACGTGAAGGTTTCGTCCAACTACGATACCGATACTCTTACCGAAGAACAGTGATTGGTATCATCAAGGATTTCAATTTCAAGTCACTGAAAGATTCCATTCAACCTGGCAGTAGTTCCCAGTCGCGTGCCTAACTGGGAGATGGCGATTCGGATTACACATGGTGACACGGAAAAAGAAACTGGAATTGATTAGGGCGATCTGGAAAAAATATGCGCCCGATGCACCATTTGAATACACCTTCATCGATCAGAACTTCAGAACAAAGTATGATTCGGAAAAGAAAGTGGGAGAAGTATTTATCATCTTCACTTCCCTTGCAATTCTGATTGCCTGCCTGGGATTGTTCGGATTAGCTACGTATGCTACAGAGCAACGAACGAAAGAAATCGGAATCCGCAAGGCCATGGGTGCACAACCCATTGCGATTGCACGGCTGCTCACCAAAGACTTCACCAAGCTGATTTTAATCGCCTTCGCCATCGCTGCTCCTGTTTCCTGGATCACACTAAACTACTGGCTGAACCACTATCCATATCATATCGATATTTCACCCTGGATCATACTGATTGCAGGAGTGCTGGCATGCGCCATTGGATTGTTCACTATCATCTTCAAAGCTTGGTCTGCTGCTTCTGCGAATCCGGTGAAGGCGTTGAGGAATGAGTAAAAAAGATACTGGATCCCGATAGCTATTGGGATTGATACTAGTAGATTTCTGTGCTGATTGTTATTCTTTCCAATCTGTTTTATTAACCTTATAGATGAAGTTTTTATTCGCTTTCTCACCAGAATAAGCTACATCTGCTTCTCTTATTTTGATTGCACCAATTCTGCCGATGGCAATTTGTGAGCGGGTATTGTTTGCTCCTATTTCGAAGATGATACTGTCCACGAACTGAAAAGCATAATTCATCATCAATGATTTCAATGAAGTATTATATCCCTTGCCCCAGTATTTTCGGCCAATGAAAGTATAACCGATTTTAACGGTATTATTTACTCCATCCAATTCGTAATACCTGCTGCTCCCCACGACCTCATTGGTCTTCGTATCATACACCACAAACGCGCCTTTCGATTCTACCGCTCCATTGAAGTAGTTTTGAAACACATCGCGTTGATAGCGGTTCCGTGTGGGATGCTGTTCCCAGATCAACGGATCAGAAGCGACAGCAAAAAGTTTTTCAAAATCATCTTCCTTTAACGGAACAAGTTTAATGAGATCAGAGGAAAGTGTGATGGGTTGGAGATCAAACATACTTCAATATATCACCTGTAGAATTAAAATCACAAATCCCAGGTAATCGTTGCTGCTTTTCCTTTGTTCGTTCGCGCGCGATACAGCTTGCGGATTTTTTTCAGTAGCAGGATCAATAATCCAATAGCGGAACATAAAAACATTCCTGTTACCATTGGCATGGCAGTACCATCGTGAGCAAAACTTACCAGTGCCGAAGCGAGTCCGCCAAAGGCCATTCGGAAACTTCCCATTAGGGCAGCAGCGCTTCCCGCATGTTTCACAAAAGGAGCCAGTGAAAGCGCAGATGTATTCGGACCGGCCAATCCCTGTCCACTCAGGAAAAAAAACATCACTGCGACCAACCCTACTGCATCAAACCAATTGAGCCACGTGCCCATCACCATTACAATTCCAATACCAAACTGATAGTAGAGAGCCACTTTAATAATTTGTTCGCTCTTGAATTTCTTCAGCAGGATATGATTGAGTTGGGTAGAACCGATTAAGGAAAAAGCAAGAATGGCAAAAATCCAGCCGTATTGCTGCTCAGTTACCTGAAATATAGTAATGAAAACATCCGCTGAACCAGCGATATAAGCAAACGAAGCAGAAGTAGCGATCCCTCCTACCAGCATGTAGGTTAGAAACTGCGGTTGCTTTAATACAATGAGAAAATTTCCCGCTACGGCTGCGGGTTTCAATGAAATAGAAGGATCTGCCTTCTTACCATCCGGAAGCAAAAAGAAAATCCCGAACATGATAATAACAGAGATGATCGCAAGAATCACAAATACACCGTGCCATCCAAACGATGAAGAAGTAACATAACCTCCCACCGTTGGCGCAATCATCGGTGAAATGGCAACCACTAAAGTGAGTAAGGCAAAAGCCTGCGCTGTTTTATTTACAGGAAAAATATCACGTACCAATGCCTGGGCACAAACCAATCCCACACAACCTCCCAGTGCCTGGAAGAAACGCATGAGGATCAATTGCTCAACAGAAACCGTAAGCGCGCACAACAACGAAGCAATAAAATAAATGATCATCCCGAAGTACAACGGCTTCTTGCGACCATAGCGGTCAAGCAACGGTCCGTATATCAACTGACCAATGGCAATCCCCACAAGATATCCGGTGAGTGATAATTGTACTTGCGCGACTGTAGTATCCAGGTCTTTGGCAATCGTGGGGAAACCAGGCAGATACATGTCTATCGCAAAAGGCGATACGGTACACAATGCACCTAATACCAAAATAACTATGGAATACTCTTTACGTGTCATGTAGGAGCAGCAAAGATACCACGTTTTCTTTTGTCACCGACAATAAAAAGGGATTACTTCACTTCTGTAATCTCCAGAACAACGCTTGCGCGTTGAGCGTTCACCATCGGGTTAATTCCTGCTTTCATCAGAAAATCTCCGGAATACACTTTCTCTGAATCAATGACAGACTTTGTTCCGGGATACAGATTGATCTCTGTAACACGATACCTCTTGTTACTATCCAATCCTTTCAGTTTCACAGGCTGATCGGTACTATGCAACCGAGGCCGGTAATTAACGAGATAGTTAAATACAACCGATTTACTCTTAGCCGCATCCACATACATCAATGAAGCAAAATCATTTTCGTGTGGATTCATCAACCTGTAAAGATCTCCCTTCCAGACTACTTCTTTGAAACGATGATAATTCGCAACTGCATCTTTACAGAACTTAAGATCATTTTCATTGAGATGACCTGCAACAATATCAAAGCCCAGCTTGCCCATGCTGGCTACATCTGTTCTGAATTTAATCGGTTGCTTACCCCAATCGGTAACGTGATTGTCGGTAGCAACAGCCGGAAAGAAATAAGAATAATCCCATTGCATGAACACGCGCTCTACCGGTTCGGTATTATCGCTTGGCCAGAATTCAGTAAAGTATTTCAGGAACTCGTAATCCGCGCGGCCTCCGCCACCGGAACAAAGCATCATGGGTACTTTCGGATACTTGGCACGAATGCGTTGAAGTACCTGATACAATCCTTTTACATACTCAACATATAAATGAGACTGAGGCAATCCCTTTTTATTCAAATAAGCCGAGTACGCGTTATAGATTACAGCATTACAATCCCACTTAATAAAAGCCAATTGAGGATTTTTGGTAAACAGATCATCCACCACACCAAACACAAAGTTTTGAACTTCCGGATTGGAGAGATCAAGCACCAGTTGATTACGATAATACACCTCAGGTCGCTGCGGCTGGCGAATCACCCAATCGAGATGCTTCTCATACAACTCACTTTTTGGACTCACCATCTCCGGTTCGATCCAGATTCCAAACTTCACTCCTGCTTTTGTTGCTTCACTTACCAAATGCCCTAAGCCGTGCGGAAGCTTCTTCTTATTCTCCTGCCAGTCGCCTAAACCGGTTTCATCATTGTTGCGCGGATATTTATTAGCAAACCATCCATCGTCTAACAAGAACAGATCCACTCCAAGGTTCGTCGCATCTTTAAACAATGCAGTGATCTTATCTTCATCAAAGTCAAAGTAAGTTGCTTCCCAGTTATTCAATAAAGTAAGTCGCTCTCCTTCTCCATCCAGCACTCTGTATTTTCTTGCCCAGCTGTGCAACTGCCTGCTTGCTTCTCCGGAACCATTATCAGAAACACTGAAAATAAATGAGGGTGTTTTAAAAACCTGGTTGGGCTCTAATGAATACTCCGATTCAAATGGATTAATACCTGCAACAAGTCGGAGATTATTATAAACGTCCTTATCAAACTCTAACTTAAAGTTTCCGCTCCATGCGAGGTGGCCCAATACAACCGTGCCTTCGTTCTCCGATACTGGTTTATCCAATGACAAAACGAAGCTGGGAGATTGTAACAACATCGCGCGCGTTCCCAATTTTGAATCGATCGAACGAATACCACGCTCGAGTTTTACCTCAGCGGGCTGCATTTCTTTTGCCCACTCACCCTGAAAAGTGGTGAGGTAAAAATCCTTAGAGGTAAAGTATAAATTCGCTGAAGCATACTTTTGTAGCACCACCGCTTTCTTCTCAGTGTGTTTGATCTCTGTCCATTGTTCGATTACATTTTCCTTTCTCCATGTTTTATAAAACAATGTTACTTCAAAAGGATACACTGGATCTCGCAGCACAATACTTGTCTGCGTAGTGTTCTCATCTACCTGCTGACTTTGATGGCTTACGTATTGTAATTCTAAAGAGGGATTCCCATCAGCATGTTTCACCTGAATAGCCGGTTCTACCAAATTCCATGTTCCGGCAGAAGTATAAGCTGCATTTTGGATTCCTGCATTAGCTTCATCATAGTGAAACTGATTAGCAATCAACCCATATTCTTCTTTGTTACTGATCTTCTCTCCGAAGTAAGCAGTTCTCAATCGCTTTTGATTGTCCGTTTTCAGCAACAAACTATGCTTCTCCGTTTCAATAGGAATGATAACCTGAGCAATAGAAGCTGTCAATCCAATGGTCAGAAGCAACGTAAAGAAGAGTTTGAAAGAAAATAATGGTTTCATGAATTGTAGAGATGAGTCGGTGTTGAAAAGTGTCATTCTTACAAATATAAACCTGCAAAGCGAAACGAAAGGCTGTTTTACAACAATGGGAATTTCACAAAACTGGGATTTTAGCTCAAAAACACATCAAAAAAATCCCAAAGATCAAATAGGGGGATCAGTACTCTGAATTGTCTTATCCACAACAAATTAATCCATGCACCTATGAAATCCATTTTCACACTTACTTTCCTGGTTGGCTTAATTACCCTTGCCCGCTCAGGAAATAACTCCAATCCTTAAGTCTATCTGATAAGATTGTGCTCACCCAAGATCAATGTCAGGCTCAGAAAGGCGACAATGAATCAATCACTGTGCGCTTTGAGAACATCAACGAAGATGACATCAACGTTGACATTCGTCACAACCGGCTACACCTTTACCTCGACAGATCGAAAGTATGGCCGAAGCAGGAAAAAAGAAACGAAGGCATCTGCACATTCAAAAGAGATAAATACCGTAATGCAGTAATCACCGCTTACGTCACTTACAAAGAATTAAAAAGCCTGGAAGTACGAGGTGAAGAAGAAGTAACGGTAGAGGATGGAATTACCAGCGAGAAATTCAAACTGAAAGCGTATGGTGCTGCCGACATTCAGCTCGCCTCTCTTACTTCATCCCGATTCAAAGCAAGAATGTACGGAGAGAATAGGTTGAAAATTAAAGCTGGCGAAATCAAAAATCAGAAGTATAAACTTTTTGGCGAAAACAAAATTGACACGGAAGCGATCGAAAGCCATCATATTGCATCAACTATCTATGGTGAAGGGCTGCTTCGTGTGAAAGCTTCTGACGAAATGACCCTCACGTCATTTGGTGATCCCTACATCAAATTGAGTGGCTCAGCTGATCTGACTCATCGCATTGTCATTGGCAATCCGCATATCCGGACTGGCATTCAATAAAATTTAGAAGCCACAGATGGCACAGACAGACAGATAAAAAAATCTGTAAAAATCGGTGTCATCTATAGCTTGTCTCTCTGAATCAAAGCTCCATTTTCCGAACAAGTTGTATATCCTCGTAAAAAAAGGAACAC
>JBGATZ010000294.1:0-6417 GCA_044228905.1 Cyclobacteriaceae bacterium
TCAGGAACGAAAGCCGGAGCAGTAATTAACAAAGAATTGATTGACGAAGAGTTTCTGTAAAAATTCAGACGGCCAACCTATTCTGGTTCTATGGAAATTCGTTTTTCAAAATGAACCATGGTTCCGTGTTCTGTCATTCCCTCAATGACAATACGATATTCACCTGGCGCGTCAGCAGTATAAAAAGAAAAATTGCTTTCGCCATCGGAATTAGTATTCAGGTTATTATTCCAGTACAACGTTGATCGCAGATCCTTCCGATCATGCTCCCCACTCTTTAAAGCATAATCCGGTCCTTTAAAGTCTTTAAAGGAGTCATAGCCTTTGATGTATAAATGCTGAACCCTGCTATTACCTCTTCCATTCTTCATAAACACCGCGATCAAACCAAACGAAGAATTTGCAAATCCAAAGCTATTGGACTGGGGATTCACTTCAATTCGTTCTATATTCTTCATGCTAAGTGATAATAAGCGATCCCCTACTGTTTCACCAGCCCCTAATAGCACCTGGTTGTTGTTTATAATCAGCAAGGGTTCCGCTGGAGCAAGATTCATGGGTGCGACTAATCGCGTGCTACGTAACCGCCAATGATTATATTCGAACAGCAATTTGAATCCCGCAGCTTTAGCCTGAAGCAACTGCTGCATAGAGTTATACTTTAAAATATCCGTACTTGTTATGGTTGTCTCTCCCTTACCGTAAATATTTTCATTTCCACTTTCAGCATATTGCAATCTGGAAGACTTTACCTCAACCGATTTAAGTAAAACCGCCTCATTCGGAATTTCAAATCCGGATAGATTTCGTTGTTCAGATTTCATATGTCCCAGCACGATTGGCTTAAAGGGAGGAAAAGAAATGATTGGCCTTTTTGAGGCTAAAGGCTTTACGTGTCCAAAAGATTCATCACCACGTAGTGCCTGAAAAGAGAACAAGGCAGAATCCTGAATATCCATATTATGTAATGTGAATTTTCCATCGGATGGAATCTTCACTTTCATTACGTCATCAAAGTTTCCACGCACTACTGTTAACTCAATCAGTTCTTTCTTTTTTTGATCATATTGAAATTCTCCTGTCCAGCTGATTCCATACTCCACCCTGTTTTTAAATACCCCCTCCGGGATTTTCATTTCCTCAGGGGGAGGGATGGTAAGTTCTCTTCTGATGTCATGATTCGCCCACGGTACATCAGGCACCTGTACAACATCTGTTACCGATACAGAAAGATTTCCATTAACCGGATTACCCAGTTCATCTTTAAGCAACACATCAACCTTCACGAGTTCGCGCAACGAATACTTATCTTTATTCATTCGCATAATCACTCCTGACGAATTTTGTATTTCAGGATATGGGCAATCAGCCAGCGGGCGATCATAAATATTCAGCACCGGTATGATTTGTACGAAATATGCCTGCTCACCATAATTTCTCATCCAATTTGTATAGGCTGACACGAGGTAATTCCCCTCTGCTATGTCTAAGGGGAGAATCAGATTTCCCATCACTCTGCCACTATCAATTCGTAGTACTTTTGATTGAACTATCTTATGCTCAGCGTTGATCAGGTCAACGTAAAGTACGGTACTTAACGAGTCCGCTACACTCGTTGATTGATAGTTCATATACCCCTTAAACCAGATTATTTCTCCTGGATAGAAAAAGGGTTTATTGAGATGTAAATAAACTTTCTCAAATAACTTGTCGGCAGCTACTTCAGAACGAGTGACAACAGGAACAATTTGCCGGGGTTTATAATTGAGTGGCAACATTTCAGAAACACGTGCTCCCCCATATCTCCGGAGAACACCAGATCTCTGGCATTTACCGGAATACCTTCTCCATCAAAAAGGACATATCCGTTCTTCGTCTCCAGCCAGCTTACTGCGTGACTGACATCTTTATATACGTCTTTTTCTTTTCGCTTATTCAGGTAATGAATCTCGAGACGATTTTTTATTATCATTTTCTTCTCATACAAATTACTGCCACTTGTAATGGATTCAGCTAACGGATAGTTTATTACACTTTGTTCCTTATCCAGGTTCACGAAAAAAATAAGGCAGTCGCGCTGATGTGCTGCTGATTTTATCCGTATACAGACGAAAGCCTTCAACCTCTGATTTGCATTCAAAAACATATTTAAAAAAATGACGGCTCGATCCCCGGTACGCAGTCTCACGATTTGTCATCCACTTAAGCGACTCCTCTCCGTTTGCTGTAGTTAAATCTTCAAACTTTGTATTACCTGCTATTGTATAATGAGATCCATCCGACCAGAAATTTTTAAGATAAAATGTAATGTGATACCCCAATGACTTATTAACAATATCAATAGGTGAAGTTGCTGTGGCTGACAGACTCTTGTCATCGGAAGAAAATTCGATGACAAAGGGATTAGTAATCCGGCATTCCCTGGCCAGTTCACTATCTCCAAGAAAAATCTTTTCAAACTTTTTTAACTGCCTTTCCCACACTTTGTCTCTTGAAGCAGTGATTTCTATCTCTGTCAGCTTCTGTTCCAAAGGAATGAGCCGTATTGCTACCTTGATCTCCTCTCCTTCATGGACTGTTATTTTAGTTTGGTAGGTTTGATAGCCCAGGAAAGAATAGACAATTTCTGATGTTCCTGCAGGAATATTTTTAAGAACAAATTCTCCATTCGCATCAGTAGAAACACCGAGCGTTGTATTATTAATAAATACACTGGCAAAAGGAAGCGCTTGCAGTGTCCTGGAATCAATTACACGTCCTGAGACACTACCTGTTTGGGCCGAGCTAAAAATTGTTACAAAGGCTACCAGGAGAACATTAAGCACAATTTTCATCAGCCTTTCCCAAATCTGACTACGGCTCTACACTTATTAATTGTGTGTAATGAACCGGGCGGCCTTTTTCTGTTATCCCTTCAATCGTAATACGATATGGTCCTGCATGGTCGGATGTATAAAATGCAAATGAAGTACGCCCATCAGAATTAACAGATAAATTATTCCCCCAATAAAGAGTAGAACGAAGATCCTGAATACTCTTATCCGACTCTTGTCCATAATCAGGATTAGGAAATTGCGCCATGGTTTCAAATCCATGAATGTATAGCTTCTGGAATTTATTATAATCCGGGCCACCGTTCTTTTTCAAAAAAACAGCCACAAGACCAAAGCCCCCATTTGCTCCCATGTACGATGCAGCTGTTGAGCTTATTTCTATACGATCGATATTCTCAGGAACCAGCGACATCAACCGGTCGCCTACCGTCTCTCCTGCACTTACGATAATTTGCCTGTTATTGATTGTAAAGAATGGCTCAGTAGAGGGAAGATCTATCTGGGCACCTGATCCCGCATTCTTACCTGTGCCTTCTGCACTGGCTTCAATAATGTGTTCTGCTCGGGCAGGCTGCAGACGATTACTCATAAATATCCAATGAACACCATCGTGTTTTAGTATAAAACCGGGTGCTTTCATACGAAGGAGTTATACCTGATGGAGCCATAACTCGTAAATCTCTTCGCTGGTGATCGTACTGTCTGCCTTGCCGTAAACATTCACCATTTTTTCTTCCGGGTTGATCAGCTTGGTTGATTTCACCTCCACACCATTTAATAAAACAGCATCTGCGAGTTCCTCCGCAGTTAAAGTTGCCTGCATGGCATCCTTACGTTCCACCGGCACTGCAAAGTTTGCAGCGTTGAAAGTAATGTAGGCATGTTCACGCGGGAATGAGATTACTTTACCATATGAATCATTACCACGCAGTGCCTGAAAGGCATATACAGCAGAATCCTGTATATTGAGATCCTGTAAAGAGAATTTACCATCCATGGCAGTAGATAGTTTTCTCACCTCTTCAAAGTTCCCGCGAACAATAGTCAGTTTCGATTCTTCTGGTTTTTTTAGTCCGGATTGAAATTGTCCATTCCAGGATATTCCATACTCCACACGATAGGAAAAAGGTTCTTTGCCAAGTTTCAACTCAGAAGGAATGGCAAAGCCACTACGGATATCATTCTTTGACCATGCCACTTCGGGCACCTGAAAGGCATCCGTTACAGCCACCGATAAATTTCCCTTAATCGGTTTGTCGTTTTCATCAAGCAACGAAACGGTGACGTTTACTTTTTCACGCAAATGATATTTTTCCTGGTTAAGACTCAACTCCACCTCTGAAGAATTCTTCTGGCCTGCCTTAGAAGCATCTGCTACAGGTTTATCGAACGCATTCAACACTGGCAATACTCTCATAAAATAATATTGCTCCCCATAATTTCTCATCCAGTTGGTATAGGCCACCAGCATGTAATTACCCGTTGGCAACTTTGTTGAGAGTTTGATGTTTCCCGAAACACGGCCGCTATCAATTTTCAGTATTTTCGATTCGACAACTTTACGATCCGCGTTAAGTAAATCAACATAAAGCACCGTACTTAATGAATCGGCCATTCCACGAATCCGATAATTCATATAGCCCTTAAACCAAAGCATTTCTCCGGGATAGAAAAAAGGTTTATTTGTTTGCAGATAAACTGTCTCAAACAGCCGGTCTGCCGAAATCTGACTTTCAGTTCTTACCTGAACAGCATGCTGTGGTTGATAATTGAGTGGAAGCATATTCGACACACGTGCATTGCCCATATCTCCGGAAGCGATAAGGTCACGGGAGTTGAGCACAACGCCATCTCCGTTTACTGTTACAAAATCATTCTTAGCCTCCAGCCAGCTAACAGCATGCCCGATATCACGATACACGTCTTCCGTGGCGCGTTTATTAATATAATGAACTTCAACCCTGTTCTTGATCGCAATTTTTTTCTCGTAAGGCGAATTTCCTGGCGTGACTAATCCTTCAATCTTATAGCCAATAACACTGGTGCTTTTCTCCAGATCCTGATTGAATGACGGCAGACGCGCTGTGGTCGAATTATTTCTATCGGTGTAAAGACGAAATCCTTCTTCTTTCGATTTTCCTTCCAGCAGTGAATAAAATAAATGTCGTGGAGACCCCAGATAAACATCTCTTCTGTTCTTCATCCATTTGGTTGCTTCATCCTGATGTGCCGGAGTCAGTTCCTCAAATTTTGTATTACCTACAATGGAATAATGAACACCATCCGACCAGAAATCCTTCAGATAATAGGTGATGTGATAACCTAGTGCCAGGTTTTGTATATCAATTGGCGCGGTCGCCTTTGCAATAAATTTTCCATTCTCTTCGGATGAGAAATCGATCACATACGGATTTGTGATTTTACACTCCCGTGCAATTTCATTATTACCCAGAAAAATCTTCTCGAACTTTTTCAGTTGTCGCTCCCATGTTTTGTCTCTTGAATCACTTACCTGTACTTCTGCCAATTGGTTTTCCAGTGGAATCTCTTCAGAACAAATTCTCCGTTATCGTTTGTAGAGGTACCAATGGTGGTATTGTTAATAAACACATTGGTAAACGGAAGCGGTTCAAGTGTTTTCGAATCAATGATGCGACCGGAAATGCTTCCCGTTTGAGCTATCGCGAATGAAGCGCTCAAAATAATCAGGGTAGTGATTATGGTTTTCATAGGGCTGGGTTCAGGGTTAAAATTTACCCTTAAACTGCCCAAAAATCAATACCGAAAGAGCGGTAGTTATGCCAAAATAAGAAAGTATCGGATATCCCTGGTGCAATATTCAACCCGATTTACACCCACCTAAACACTCACCTTACCCTCAATGGAGTCATCCAACGTTTTACCGATAACCGCACCTGCCATTCTTTTGATTAATCCAATCGCCATATTGTGCTTGGTATCCCAATAGTAACCTTCCTGCGGAACCACCCTGATCACTGAAATACGAGGGTCATCTTCACCTTCTGTAAACCAAACTTTTAATGTCGGCTCCCAAAGCTCTTTTACCTTCTGCTTATCAAAACTCACTGATGCTTCACCGTAAAGAGAAAGGAAGTCAGAATAGGATGAGCCCTGGAATAACAACTGAACGTGGGAATTGAACTTTAATTCTTCATTCTTACTGCTGTCTTTGGGACTTAAAAACCAGAAGTTGCCTTCGTCATCCACTTTTTGCACCGACATTGGTCGCGTGGAAAAAGGTTTTCCGGTTGTAATTTCTGAACAAAAGAAACACGTTTTTGCAATATCTACGAGTTCCTTAATTTTCTTATTTGCTTCCTCTCCGAATAAATCTTTCCGATTGTCTTCAGGTTGCTGACTATTGATGCTATCCATAATAGTTCTGATTTATGTTGAGTGTAATTCATTCGCACCTGATCCAGCATTTAAAAATGTAATGCCATCATTTGATTGATATCATTTGTTGAGGAGATAATGTATTTAACCACCATCATTCATAAATTCGTTAAACAATCAACACTGGTTGAGCAGTAATTGCCGCAAGAAATTATCTTCACATAAC
>JBGATZ010000295.1:0-6265 GCA_044228905.1 Cyclobacteriaceae bacterium
ACCTATACGTTCCGGAAATCATTTTATGACACACACGCTATTCGTGCTGAATACGATAACAACAAGGTGGTAGACACCATAGCAATGCTTAATCCCAATTATTACAGAGACGGAAAAACAAAACAGCACTTTGCTTCCATCTCATATTCATTCAATTCTGATCACCGTGACGTGCAGGCTTATCCTCTTAATGGATATCAATTCACAGGTTACATTGAAAAAACAGGATTAGGTTTTGGTGATGTAAATCAGATCATCACCAATGCTACTTTTGCTTATCACACTGAAATAGCAAGAAAACTCTTCTTTTCTAATTTCTCATCCGTATTGGTCAGTTCTCCCAATACACAACCCTACAATTTTTACACTGCTCTTGGTCATCAAAAACAATTTATTCGTGGATACGAAGTGTATGTTATCGAAGGACCTAAGTTTGTGCTGAACAAAACAACCTTAAAAAGAAGAATTTTATCACGTGCATGGCATCTGGAACGGATGCCTATTAATCAATTTAAATATTTTCCACTCGCTATTTATCTTAAAGGATATATGGATATCGGCTATGTGCAGAATTACCCACTATATGAAGAGTTGAAAATCAACAACACCTTATCAAACCACTTCCTCGGGGGCGCAGGCGCAGGGCTTGATCTGGTTGTAGCCTACGATAACGTGATTCGCCTGGAGTATACCTTTACCAGAGAGCAAACACATGGCTTCTTCTTTCACTTAAAGAAAGAGTTTTAGTCAGGCGGATAACGCCAAATCTTTTTATTTCCTTTCCTATCGTATTTATACCACGTTCCCGTTTTCTTTCCCTTATTAAAGAATCCTGAATACGTTAAGCTTCCTTCTTCATCAAAAAATTTCCACTCTCCCTCCTCCTGGCCATTCACATATTCACCCTCCTGTATTAATGTTCCTGATTCATTATAAATTTTAGTAGCTCCCTGAGGTAAGCCATCTTTGTAGTTAACTGTTCTATATAATTTTCCGTTTTCGTAGAAGAACTCCCAGGAGCCAGAGTATCTTCCCTTCTGGTAGAATCCTTTCTTTTCCATTCCTCCGTTCTGGTAAAAGTATTTAGCAGAGTCTTCCAGCATTCCGTTTTTCCAATATTCTTTTCCCTGCACGTTTCCACCAGGATAAAAATATTCTACACTACCATTTAACTTTCCCTCATTGTAATGTTCGATTGAATTCTTTGATCCGTTGGGGTAAAAGAAAATCCATTCTCCAACTTTGACTTCGCCCTGCATGAGACCTTTTGCTTTCACCGATTGATCAGCATAACGTTCCGTCACCGGAATTTGTGCCTGTAAAACGTGTCCCCATAAAAGCAGAGTAATCAATTGGCAAATTTTAATCACGGCTGTAATTTAATTAGGTATTAAAATTACAAAGTTGGCTTTAAGATTTGCTACTCTGATTTTTATATTCTTTGCTATTCAGCTAAATGCCCAAAGTGTGAATACACTTATGGGAGCACGTGCCACTGGTCTTGCTCAGGCATCAAGTACGTTGAATGATGAATGGTCACTTTTCAATAATATAGGAGGACTGGCAAAAGTAAGCAGACTTTCAGCCGCATTTGCCTATGAAGTTCGTCCCTCATTGCCTGGTGCAAATCGGATGGCGGCCGGGTTGAACATTCCTTTTACGTTTGGCACCGCAGGTTTGGGATTTTTTCGCTTCGGAGATGATCTATATAGCGAACAAATTATCACTGCCGGATTCAGCAATCAGTTTGGAATCGCTTCATTAGGCCTTAAAGCAAACTACATTCAATACCGGTCGCAAAGCTTTGGAGTAAAGAGTGCTGTGAGTATAAACTTTGGAGGCATTGCGGAGATCACTCCAAAAATTTCAATAGGTGCTTACATCACCAATATCAACCAACCGAAAATTTCTGATAAGGATAATGAACGTATTCCTGCGCGCCTTGTGGCTGGAATCAGCTTTAAACCTACAGAGAAAATTCTATTGCTTACTGAAGTTGAAAAAGACATTAGTTATGATCCTACCATCAAAGCTGCATTTGAATATACTGTCCACAAAAAAGTGTTTTTCAGGACTGGTTTTAACTTATATCCCAATGCCGGATTTTTTGGGTTAGGGTTCAATGCAAGAAGGGTAAAGATTGACTATGGAATGCAGTACAGTGAAGGACTAAGTCTAATTCATCAAGCTTCAGCGATCTATCGGTTCGAGAAGAAAAAGCAATCCGATGAAAAGTGAAAGAGTAATTGTATTCTTCTTCACGATCACGATAGCCTTTGCAATCGCTCAGGATTATCCACGTAAAGATTACAATCTTGAAAGACTTGCTGACGAAATTTTTCCCATGCAGGACATGGATCTGAATTATGAAGAACTCTATGAAAACCTGGCTCAACTGTTAGCCAATCCCATCGATTTGAACAAAGCTACCGCGGAGGAATTGCGTGCACTGTTCGTATTACAGGAAAATCAAGTGGAAGAATTGATGCGCCATCGCGAAGAAAATGGTCCATTTCTTTCTGTTTATGAGCTCCAATCACTTGCTACTATTGATCTTCAGACACTATATAAACTGATGCCCTTTATACAAGTAAGAAACGAATCTGATCAGTTGGATAAATCCTTAATTAAAAGGGTCTTCTCGGAAGAGAATAATTACTTCATTCTTCGTTACGAAAGAACACTTGAAGATCGTAAAGGGTATTTGCCCGAAACCGATTCCACATCACGATATACTGGCTCGCCCGATAAGTACTATGCCCGCTTTCGGGTAAACCGAACTGGTGATTTCAGTTTCGGTTTTACAATGGAAAAAGATGCAGGTGAAAATTTTTCATTTCACTCTTCCGACAAGAAGGCAGGCTTCGACTATTATTCCATGCATGCTCAGGTTATGAATAAAGGAAAAATTAAAAACCTGGTCATTGGAGATTACCAGGCACAGTTTGGCCAGGGATTAACATTGGGTGGAAGTTTTGGGATGGGCAAAGGATCAGAAACAATCACAACAATAAGAAGAAGCAATCTTGGATTTATACCTTACACTTCGTTGAACGAAGCAGGCTTTTTTCGTGGAGCTGCGATCACATATCGAATGTCGCCTTCATTACTCATTCATGCTTTTGGTTCACATATTTATCGGGATGGAGGAATTACGCAAGACACGACAAGGACAGAAGGTGCACAATACTTTTCTTCCTTTCTGGCAACCGGTTTCCACCGCACTGCTTCAGAGCTTGCCAACCGGAAACAAATCGAAGAAACCAATTATGGCGGAGTAGTAAACTTCCGGAAGAAATCGCTTGATGCAGGTCTCCTATTTCATCAAACACTTTTCAGTCTTCCTATCTACCGCAATCCAACACTATACAATCAATTCTCTTTCAACGGAAGTCAAAACACCAATGCGGGTGCTTTTCTCAATTACACATTTAACAATGTTGTTTTCTTCAGTGAAGTTTCTCAAACCATCGGGCACGGTCGAGGTATCGTTGCCGGGGTTCTTGGAAGCATCACCCGACAATTGGAACTTTCACTGCTTTACCGAAAATATGATCGCGATTTTTATGGATTGTATAGCAACGCCATTGCTGAAAATACATTCCCTCAAAACGAAACAGGGATGTATTGGGGATGGAAATATTCATTCAGTAAAAGGTACTCATTGGCAGGTTATATGGACTTATTCAAATTCCCATGGCTTCGCTTTCGCGGATATGCACCATCCAACGGAAGTGAATGGCTGCTCCGATTCAACTACCAGCCTGGCAAGACAGTGCTGATCTTCCTGCAAGCACGTGAAGAAAGTAAGATCAGAAATTTAAGCACAGAAACTCCAAACTATCAAACAGCCATAGGCAAAAAGAAAAGCTACTGGGTCAACCTCGATTACGCAGCAGGAAAACTATGGAGTTTTAAAACCAGGGCACAGTTTAGCAGTTATCATCTTTCCAATATCACAAAGGGTTTTGCGCTGATTCAGGATGTAAATCTTGATCTGGGAAGAATTGCAATATCTACACGCTATGCCCTGTTTGATACAGACGACTATGATAACCGTCAATATGTCTATGAGAGAGATGTGTGGCTCGCTTTCTCATTTCCGGCTTACTACGGAGTAGGTGTCAGAAATTACCTCTTAATTCAATACAAGATCACTAAGAAAATAGATGTGTGGCTCCGGTGGGCACATACCCGATACACCGACCGTGAAGAAATCGGATCAGGAAATGATCTGATCAAGGGAAATGTGAAGAACGACCTTAAATTCCAGGCCAGAATCCGGCTGTAACTGGAATTTCCCATTGTTTGATTTTTACAAGAATTGATTTGAATCGGGTAAGCCCCGAAATTCCCGACCTCTTACTTTTGATGCTGTGAACGATCATACAAAAATCAATTATGTCGGCATGTGGGTAACGGGTGATGGCTACATCCGCCAGGAACTGCTACCCAATGAACGCTATGACGAAGCCCGCGGCACAAAGAAAAGCGCATATACAGGTCGCTATAAAATAACCGGTAATTACATTTACTATTGGGATGACACCGGCTTTACAGCCGATGGAACTTTCGCAGACAAAAATACGCTTCATCATGGTGGCTACATTTTCTATCGTGAAATAATCCATAAACAAAGCAATGAAAAAGACAGAGACACTGGAAGATTTTTATAAGCAGAAATTCAACTGGATGCCCGAAAATCTTCGCAAGGATATCGGGCATTTCAATGTATTTCGCATGGAAGATTGTATTGGTCCAAATAAGCAACCGGTACAATACAGCAGACGAGATTATTACAAAGTAACTTTAATTCGTGGAAAACATGCTTATCATTACGCAGACAAAAGCATTGAGGTCTCCGGAACATCACTTATCTTTTTTAACCCTCAGATCCCGTATACGTTTGAGCAACTGTCGGGTGATCCAACCGGTTACTTTGTGATTTTTAAAGATGCCTTCTTCACCGAACGCATCCGTGGTGGCATCAATGATCTGCCTATGTTTCAGTTAGGAAACAAACCGAGCTACCTGCTTTCCAAAAGTCAGGATAAATATGTGAGCAGTATATTCGAAAAAATGCTGGAGGAAATTGGCTCCGACTACATCTACAAATATGATCTGCTCCGTAACTATACAATGGAAATAATGCACTATGCGTTGAAGAGCCAACCAACGGAAACATTATATCAGCATACCGATGCCAATGCCCGGATCACCGCTGTATTCAGTGAATTACTGGAACGGCAGTTTCCAATTGAATCGCCTACCCAACGTTTTACTTTGCGTTCCGCGCGTGACTTTGCTGATCAACTGGCCGTGCATGTGAATCATCTGAACAGAGCCATTCGGTTAACTACTGGTAAAACTACCAGTGATCACATTTTTGAAAGACTGGTGAGCGAAGCACGCGTATTATTAAAACACACCACATGGAACATTGCAGAAATCAGTTATTGTCTTGGCTTTGAGGATCCGGCTCACTTCAATCATTTTTTCAAAAAGCATACTAGTGTCACGCCCTCTTCCTACAGGGGATAATATAAAAACTGTATGCTTACGCTTAGAAGAATAAATGAGGAGTATATCATCGAGTGCTCCTCTGATCAAGGACAGCTATTATCCTATTCGTTTAATCAGGAACAGCTCACGGAGAAATCCATTGCTCATCTGCAGCAATTGCCTCTGTTTAAAACTTCGAAACACGTTATCTTTACATTAAATGAAAAGCAAGACAAAGCTTTCACAGAAGTATTACACAAGTTACGGCAAGAAGAAAATTCCGATTACCTATTTTCAATTCAACTACAGCGAACCTATTTATTTGAATTAATTCACCTGCTTACCAAGCTGCACCTCTCAACTTTACCTTTGTTTGAATGATGCAAGCATTGGTTTGATCACAACAATTCCGGGCGCTCGCTGCTACTCTACTTTTGTAATGTCAATTTATAATTCACATTAACAACTAAGACGATGAAAAAGAAAACATGGCTGGTAACCGGTGCATCAAAAGGATTAGGATTAAGCCTGGTAAAAATATTATTAGGTGAGGGATATTCAGTAGCGGCTACTTCACGAAGTTTATCAGAACTAAAAAAAGCAGTAGACATTGCTTCAGAAAAATTTCTTCCGTTGGCAGTAGAACTCACTGATGAGAAAAGCGTAAGCAAAGCCATTGATGCTATTATCAAAAAATTTGGAAGCATTGATGTTGTAGTTAATAACGCAGGATACGGACTGATTGGCGCGCTGGAGGAATTAA